>NZ_JAXBQT020000006.1:0-213697 GCF_047520755.2 Stenotrophomonas sp. FR010
CGCTTCAGACCCTCGATCAGTACCGGTACTACGTCGCGATCGGCGATCGCACCCACGATTCCACACATGTCACGCGTTTCCTTGAAGACGATTGCTGCATTCTAGCCTGCGTGTCCGGCTTCCCCCTCCTGTCCGCTTAATGAAAGTGTCCGGAAAGGTGTCTGCAGGGGGAAACTAGTCTAGTTCGTCCTGGAGGCCCTGTCCCCAGCTGGTCTATCCACCAAGCGTTTGACCTCATTCATCACAATGGTCAGCCCCTCATGCCAATCCGGGAGAGGAATGCCCAAATCCTGCTGCAGCTTGCGATTGTCAAGTACCGACCAGGCCGGACGCTTGGCCGGGGTCGGATACTCGGAGCTGGGAATCGCCTCGACCGTCGGCACCTTGGCCAACACGCCGGTGGCCAACGCTTCGGCGAAGATCGCTTCGGCGAACCCATGCCAGCTGGTCTGGCCGCTGGCGGTCAGGTGCCAGGTACCCGACAACTGCCCCGGATGCTGCAGCGCCTGCAAGGTGACATCAGCGATCAGCGCGGCCGGCGTCGGCGTGCCGACCTGGTCGGCCACCACCCGCAACGCATCGCGCTCGGCGCCCACGCGCAGCATGGTGCGCAGGAAGTTCGCGCCGTGCGAGGCATACACCCACGCCGTGCGGAAAATCAGATGGCGGCCACCGGCCGCACGCACCGCGTCCTCGCCATCGCGCTTGCTGGTGCCATACACGCCCAGCGGTGCGGTCGGCTCGTCCTCGCGGTAGGGCGCACTGCCCTGACCATCGAACACGTAGTCGGTCGAATAGTGTACGAACGGCACGCCGTGGGCCGCGCACCAGCGCGCGATTACGCCCGGCGCCTGCGCGTTAGCGGCGAAGGCGGCATCAACGTCCTGTTCTGCGCGGTCAACGGCGGTGTAAGCGGCCGCATTAACCACCAGCGACGGCTGCACGCGGTCCAGCAATGCAGGCAGGCCGTCGGGCTGGCCGAAATCGGCCGTTTCACAGGCACTGCCGTCCGGCAGCTTGCCGCTGCGGGTGGTCGCGACCACCTTGCCCAGCGGTGCCAGCGCGCGCAGCAGCTCCTGGCCAACCTGGCCGTTGCCACCAAACACCAGCACGGTCATGGCACGTAGACCGGCAGGCGGTCTTCAGCGATGTCCTTCAGGAACGGCGCGTTCTCGTCCTTGGCCGACAACGACGGGACACTGACCGGCCAGTCCACGGCGATGTCCGCATCGTTCCAGCGCACGCCGGCATCGAATTCCTTGAGGTACACCTCCGTGCACAGATAGCTGAACACCGCTCGCTCGGACAGCACGGCGAAACCGTGGGCGAAGCCCTCTGGAATCCAGAACTGCTTCTTGTTCTCCGCGCTCAGCACCACCGCTTCCCACTGGCCGAAGGTCGGCGAGCCGCGACGGATGTCCACGGCCACGTCATAGACCTCGCCTTCCAGCACGCTGACCAGCTTGCCCTGCGGTCGCGGCCACTGGTAATGCAGGCCGCGCAGCACGCCCTGCGCAGAGGTGGAGACGTTGCTCTGCACGAAACGGTCCGGCAGGCCCAGCGCGGCGAAGCGCTCGGCGTTCCAGGTTTCGAAGAAATAACCGCGGGCATCGCCGAACACCGCCGGCTCGATCACCACGCAGCCGGGCAACCGGGTTTCAATCACTTTCATGGAACGACTCCACGCACGGCGAGCTTATGCAGGTATTCACCGTAGCTGTTCTTGATCAACGGCGCGGCCAGCGCTTCCAATTGTCCAGCGTTGATCCAACCCTTGCCGAACGCGATTTCCTCGGGGCAGCAGACCTGCAGGCCCTGACGGGTCTGGATCGTCTCGATGAAGTTGGATGCTTCCAGCAGCGACTGATGCGTACCGGTATCCAGCCACGCATAGCCACGGCCGAGCGCCTCCAGGTGCAGGTCGCCTTCGGCCAGGTAACGCTTGTTGAGATCGGTGATCTCCAGTTCGCCACGCGGTGACGGCTTCAATTCGGCCGCGTAATCGCAGGCCTTGCCGTCATAGAAGTACAGGCCGGTCACCGCATAGTTGGAGCGCGGCTTTTCCGGCTTCTCCACCAGATCGATCACCTTGCCGCTCTGGTCGAACTCGGCCACGCCATAGCGCTCCGGGTCATTGACCCAGTAACCGAACACCGTGGAGCCTTCCACGCGCTCATCGGCGCGCTTGAGCACGTCGCGCAGGCCGTGGCCGTGGAAGATGTTGTCGCCCAGCACCAGGCAGCTCGGCTTGCCGGCCACGAAGTCGCGGCCGATCAGGTAGGCCTGGGCCAGGCCATCCGGACTCGGCTGCACCGCGTACTGGATGTCCATGCCCCACTGCGAGCCGTCGCCCAGCAGCTGTTGGAACAGCGCCTGCTCGTGTGGGGTGTTGATGATCAGCACCTCGCGGATGCCCGCCAGCATCAGCACGCTGAGCGGGTAGTAGATCATCGGCTTGTCGTACACCGGCAGCAGCTGCTTGCTGACGCCCTTGGTGATCGGATACAGCCGGGTGCCGGAGCCACCGGCGAGGATGATGCCTTTACGCTGCGTCATGTCGTCTCCAGGGTTCAGGCCGCAGTGCCGATGCGCTGCAGACGGTAGCTGCCGTCCAGCACGCCGTTGACCCAGTCCTGGTTGTCCAGATACCAGTCGACGGTAAAGGCGATGCCCTGCTCGAAGGTGTAGGCCGGTTCCCAGCCCAGATCGTTCTTCAGCTTGGACGCATCGATCGCATAGCGACGGTCATGGCCGGGGCGGTCAGTGACATAGGTGATCTGGCTGCTGCGCGGCTGGCCATCCGCACGCGGGCGGCGCTGGTCCAGCAGGGCGCAGATCGCCTGCACCACTTCGATGTTCTGCTTTTCCGAATTGCCGCCGACGTTGTAGGTCTCGCCGACCTGGCCCTTGGCCAGCACTGTGCGGATCGCTTCGCAGTGGTCGGACACGAACAGCCAGTCGCGCACCTGCTTGCCATCGCCGTACACCGGCAGCGGCTCGCCGGCCAGCGCCTTGGCGATCACCAGCGGAATGAGCTTCTCCGGGAAGTGATACGGGCCGTAGTTGTTGGAACAGTTGGTGGTCAGCACCGGCAGCCCGTAGGTGTGGTGGAAGGCGCGGACCAGATGGTCCGAAGCGGCCTTCGACGCCGAATAAGGGGAATTCGGGGCATACGGCGTGGTTTCGCTGAACTTGCCGGTCTCGCCCAAGGTGCCGTACACCTCGTCGGTCGACACATGCAGGAAGCGGAAGGCCGCGCCCTGCTCGGCCGGCAGCGCCTTCCAGTAATCACGCACGGCTTCCAGCAGGCCCAGGGTGCCCACCACATTGGTCTGGATGAACGCCCCCGGGCCATCGATGGAACGGTCGACGTGGCTCTCAGCAGCGAAGTTGAGCACCGCGTCCGGCTGGTGTTCGGCCAGCAGGCGGGTCACCAGGGCACTGTCGCCGATGTCGCCCTGCACGAACACGTGGTTCGGGTTGCCGTCCAAGCTGGACAGGGTCTTCAGGTTGCCGGCATAGGTCAGAGCATCGAGATTGACGACCTTGATGCCACGGGCGACCGCTTCGAGAACGAAGTTGCCGCCGATGAATCCGGCACCGCCGGTGACAAGCCATGTGGACACTACCTGATCTCCTGTTGATCAATCATGTGGGTCGCAGCAGCAACCTGATTCAGCTCGACAGGATACATCGGGGCCACTTTCACGACTGCCTTCACACTGTGAACGAAGCACAGCACTCCGAAAGTTCTTGCGGCACTGCAACACAACCATACGCATTCGCATGGTCCCCTCAAGCCAGCTAGAATCAGGATCCCACCCCCGAACCGGTTGCTGTTGCAGGACCGGACGTTCTCTCCGTTATTGAAGGACCCCGTACCAGATGAAAATCCTCGTCGCGTACAAGCGCGTGGTGGACTACAACGTCCGCATTCAGGTCAAGCCGGACGGTTCCGGCGTGGTCACCGACGGCGTCAAGCTGTCCCCCAACCCCTTCGACGAAATCGCTCTGGAAGAAGCCCTGCGCCTGCGCGACAAGGGCATCGCCAGCGAAGTGGTGGTCGCCACCATCGCCCCGGCAGATGCCCAGGCGCATCTGCGCAATGGCCTGGCCATGGGCGCCAACCGCGCGGTCCATGTGGTCACCGACCAGGCCATCCAGCCGCTGACCGCCGCCCGCACCCTGCTCAAGCTGATCGAGAAGGAACAGCCGGACCTGGTGATCCTGGGCAAGCAGGCCATCGACGACGACGCCAACCAGACCGGCCAGATGCTGGCCACGCTGTGGGGCCGTCCGCAGGCGACCTTCGCCAGCAAGCTGGACATTGCCGACGGCAAGGCCACCGTGATCCGCGAAGTCGACGCCGGCCTGGAAACCCTGGAAGTGGACCTGCCGGCGGTGGTCACCACCGACCTGCGCCTGAACGAGCCGCGCTTCATCAAGCTGCCGGACATCATGAAGGCCAAGGCCAAGCCGCTGGAGACCCTGCAGCTGGCCGACCTCGGCGTTGAAGCCGCCGACACCTTCAAGACCACCCAGTACGCCGCACCGTCCAAGCGCAGCAAGGGTGTGATGGTCAAGGACGCGGCCGAACTGGTGGCCGCACTCAAGCAGAAGGGGCTGCTGTAATGAGCAAGATTCTCGTCATCGCCGAACACCACGACGGCAAGCTCAACGCCGCCACCGCCAAGACTGTCAGCGCCGCCGCCGCCATCAGCGGTGCCAGCATCGATGTCGTGGTGCTGGCCGCCGATCCGGCCGCCGTCGCCGCCGAGGCCGCGAAGATCACCGGCGTCGCCAAGGTCCTGACCGTGGCCAACGCTGCCAACGCGCAGCCCATCGCGCAGGTGCTGGCGCCGCAGATCGCGCAGCTGGCCAAGGGCTACACCCACGTGTTCGGCCCATCGACCACCTTCGGCAAGGACCTGATGCCGTGCGTGGCCGCCCTGCTCGGCGTCAACCAGGTCTCCGACCTGATGACCGTCGAAGGCAGCCACACCTTCAAGCGCCCGATCTATGCCGGCAACGCGATCATCACCGTGGAAGCCCCGGCCGACCAGATCGTGGTCGCCACCGTGCGTGCCGCCTCGTGGCCGGAAGCGGCCCAGGGCGGCAGCGCCGCCATCGAAGCAGCCAGCGTCGATGCTGTCCTGCCGACCCACACCCGCTTCGTCGGCCTCGCCGCTGGTGCCAGCGACCGCCCGGACCTGCAGAGCGCCAAGCGCGTGGTCTCCGGTGGCCGCGGCGTCGGTTCGGAAGAGAACTTCAAGGTCATCTTCCAGCTGGCCGACAAGCTCGGTGCCGCCGTCGGTGCCTCGCGCGCCGCGGTCGATGCCGGCTACGTCCCCAGCGACCTGCAGGTCGGCCAGACCGGCAAGATCATCGCGCCGGAACTGTACGTGGCGGTCGGCATCAGTGGTGCCATCCAGCACCTGACCGGCATCAAGGATGCCGGCACGATCGTGGCGATCAACAAGGACGGCGATGCGCCGATCTTCGAGATTGCCGATATCGGCCTGGTGGGGGATCTGTTTACGATCCTGCCGGAGCTGGAAAAGGCGTTGTAAGGCGCTCTGGACCGGAGCGGGTCCAGATCTACCCGAGGGGGCGTCCAAACAGACGCCCCCCCCTTCATTTCTGGATCCGGTGACCCTCGCCAATGAGCGGACGCTTCTTTAGATTCCTGATTTCCGGCGGCACCGCGGCCGCCGTGGAGTACCTCGTCTTCCTTTTGATCCAACTGTCTCTGGGGGAGCGTTGGCTCATCCTGAGCCAGACCCTGAGCTTTGGCTGCGGCTTTGTCGCAAGCTTCCTGCTCAACCGCAGCTGGGTCTTTCGCAGCAGCGGCGCAATGAAGGCAGAACTGCTAAAGTATGGCGCAATCGCCGCATTCAACCTCGTGGCGGGCAATGCGGCGATGCTGCTGCTGACCGGCCCTGCCGATCTGGATCAGTACATCTCAAAGTTGCTGGTGATGGGGTGTATCGCCGGCTGGAACTATCTGATTTTCTCGAAGCTGATTTTCAAGCAGCAGACCGGCAAGGCGTGATCACATGTCACTCGAATATTCCAATGTCGCTGTAGTGATCCCTGCCTACAATGAAGGAAGCGCGATCAAGGACACCATTCACGCGATTCCTGGTAACTTCCCCAAGATAATCGTGATCGATGATGGGAGCCGGGACGATACGCATGAGCGTGTCCGCGAAACCCGAGCGACCCTGATCCGCCACCCGATCAACCTCGGGCAGGGTGCTGGTCTGCAGACCGGCATCGACGCGGCGTTGCTGGATCCTGCGATCGAATACATCGTCACTTTCGATGCCGATGGCCAGCACCGGATCGAGGATGTTGAAAGAATGCTGGCCTATGCGGCACAGCACAAGGTGCAGATCGTGATGGGTTCCCGCTTCCTGGGCAAGGCCGTCAACATGCCGCGGATGAAGCGCGTCATCCTGAAGGCCGCTGTCTGGTTTTCCAATGTAACGTCAGGCGTACACCTCACCGATACGCACAATGGCCTCCGCGTCATCCATCGCTCGGCGGCGGAACGGCTAAAGCTGGAACTTCCTGACTTCTCGCACGCTTCAGAGATCGTCGAGCGGATTGGGCAACAGCACTTCAGCTATGCGGAAGTGCCGGTCACGATCATCTACAGCGAGTACTCCCGCAGCAAGGGCCAGTCGATGATCAATGCAATCAACATTGCCTTTGATGCAATCCTGAGAAAGGTGATCAAGTAACCATGCTCATTCGATTTCTGCTGATCGCCTCAACGCTGACCATCGCCTGGTATTTCCTTACCTCGCGCGGCACTAGCCGGTCCAACGCATTCAAGAAAGTACTGTTGGTGGGCTTTGTCGCCGCGGCAATCGTTGCCATTCTGATACCTGAAGCGCTTACGCAACTGGCGAATTTTGTGGGTGTCGGACGCGGCACCGATCTTCTGGTCTATGTACTGGTCCAGGTCGTCGCGTTCCAGATGTTCAATACCTACGCAAAAGACAAGCAGAACCAGCGACAGATCGTTCATCTGGCGCGCCGCATTGCAATTCTGGAATCCATGACTGCGACGGCGCCCGCGGCAATCAGTGGTGGTGCCACTCCGGCTGATGGCGAACAGAAGCACTGACGGAGCTGCAGCCAGATCGATCCGGCGGCCTTATCCACTGAAAGGAATTGGAGGACAACGTTGAGAAGCAGGATTCTGGTGACCGGAGGGGCAGGCTACATCGGCTCCCATACGGCAATCGCGCTGCTGGCTGCAGGCTACGAAGTTGTCATCCTCGACAACTTCAGCAACAGTGAGCGCTGGATACCTACACGAATCGCAGAGCTGTCCGGCTCCAGCTTTGAATCGGTGGAGCTGGACCTGTGCGACAAGGCCGCTACGCTGGAGTGCCTGCAGCGAATCAAGCCCGATGGCGTCATTCACTTCGCAGCGCTGAAATCCGTTGGCGAGAGTTTTATTCGGCCACTCCACTATTATCAGAACAATCTCTCAGGCACCCTGAATCTGCTGGATGCCATGTTGCAGGTGGGCTGCAAGAACCTGGTGTTCAGCTCGTCAGCTACTGTCTATGGCTATCCTGAGCATTGCCCGATCGGGGAAGATGCTCCACTTTCTGCCATCAATCCCTACGGGCGAACCAAGCTGATGATGGAGCAGGCCATCCAGGACATCAGCGCGGCGAATCCGGAATTCAATACCGCCCTGCTCCGCTATTTCAACCCGGCAGGTGCGCACCCCAGTGGTCTCCTCGGCGAGTTGCCGCGGGGCACACCCAACAACCTGGTTCCATTCGTGGCTCAGGTCGCTGCTGGGCTGCGTGAACGGGTGCAGGTGTTCGGTGGAAATTATCCCACTGTCGATGGAACCGGAGTACGCGACTACATCCATGTCATGGATCTGGCTGACGCACATGTGCACGCGCTGGCCTACCTTTTGCAGCGCAAGCAGGATCTGCTAGTGAACCTGGGCACCGGGCGCGGATACTCGGTACTGGAGATCATCGCTGCATTCGCGCGCGCGAGCGGAAAGCCGATTCCGTACGACATCGTGGATCAACGCCCCGGAGATGCCGCTGAATGCTATGCCGATCCATCCCTTGCTACGGAATTGCTGGGTTGGCATGCCTCTCGCGATCTTGACCTGATCTGCGTGGATACCTGGCGCTGGCAGCAGCATCTCGAACAACACTGAATCTTCCGGCAGCGCCCCTAATCCGGACTTCCAATATGCATGTCACCATGCCTGCCCGTGTAATCGGGCTGCCGCAGGCTTCCGTCGTCGCAGGACTACTAGCCGCTGCCGCGGCAGTATCCATCATCTCCCGCGTGCCCGGGTCCGAGCTTCTGGGCTTCTGGCAGACGTTGAGTGTGGCGGGCCTTTGCGCGGCGGGTCTCTGGTACGTTCTTGTGCCTGTGGCACGCCGGCTGGTTGTCTGGCAGACAAGCCTCGGGCGACGTGGGCGCTGGCTGTCCATCGTGCTGGCTCTTCTGTCTGGAATGATCTGGCTGTATGCCTTACCAGTCGGACCGGCGCCTGCCGGCGTGGCCGATGTGACGGTGAGTGTGCTTGATGGTAGCAATGAGCATGCACAGGGCCGGGAAGTCTGGCTGCGCCTAGAGCGCGATGGCGTCGATGTGCCTTCGGCGGATCTGAAGCAGACCGGCGACTGGCTCGACAAGGCGCCGTTCCTAGTCGCCGCCAATCCACCGGGCCAAGCCTCCGTACACTGGCATGGATCCTATACCAACAGACTTCGCCTGGTGTTCATTTCGCATGCCTGGTCTGGGCGTGCCCGAGTTGCGTGGAATGGCAACCACAAGGACTTGGACCTGTATAGCGCGGAAGGCAGCAGTGCCACCGTCGATCTGGCAGGCATGGTCACCACCAACGGCTATCTTGCCTTCCCTGAACGCAATGGCCGCCAGTGGTTCACTGCGGCGTGCGATGCGCTTGTACTGGGTGCGCTGACCCTATTCGTCTTTGGATGGCTTGCAATGCGACACTGCATGGAAGCCGAGGCTGCGTCACATGGCGCGCTGGCGAGCCTGCAACGCCAGACGATGATGCTTGCCATGCCCATAGTGCTGACGAGCCTCTTTGCGCTTTTCATCTTCTATCCGGGTCTGATGACCTCAGACTCACTGGATCAATGGCGCCAGGCAGGCCATTTCGCATTCAATGATGCCCACCCGCTACTGTATGGCCTGTTCATGGTGGCCATGCGCTTCGTCTGGGATAGTCCCGCTTCTGTAGCGCTTGTGCAGCTGCTTCTCTTCTCCGCAAGTTGCGGCTGGTTACTGGCCAGCCTGCAGCGCCTGACAGGCACCTCGAACCGAGTTTTCTGGGCATCGGCGTGGCTTGTTGCTCTGTATCCACTGCTGCCGATTACTGCGGTGACGCTGTGGAAGGATGTGCCATACGCCACCGCTGTGATTGCACTGACCGCCTTCCTCATGACTTCGCTGTCCCACCGTAATGCGCAGCGAATCAGCGCAGGCGGTGCCGCTGGCCTCTGCCTGATCATGTTCTGCGCGATGACCCTACGCCACAACGGCCCGCCGGTTGCCTTCGCCGCCGCGCTGGCGCTGTTCTTCCTCGCCAAGAAATCCCGCTTTCGCGTGGTGCTGGCACTGGTCGGCGCCATCGTATTGATGGCTCTACTGAAGGGACCGGTATCGAGCGTAGTCGGCATTGATCGCAAACCGGTGAGCTACATTCTGTATTCGCACCACATTGCTGCGCATCTGGCTGCCCATCACCTGCCCGAAGATCCTCAGGAAAGAGCACTGCTGCGACAGCTCAACCACAAGCAGCCCGACTGGGCGTACAACTGCGCAACGGTCAATCCTGTGATCTTCAACCCGGATTTCGATGCACATCAGGCCATGCAGCACAATGATGACCTGCTCCGGATCTGGTTGGCGCTTGCGACGAAACGGCCCGACATCGAGTATGCCCACGGTCTATGCTCGAGTGGACTGATCTGGCGCGTGATCGATTCGGACATCGACCCCCTGTATCTTGCAAGCCTTGGGCTATGGGCACCGCACGGTAAAGTGACGTGGATTACCGGCGAGGCAGGCGCCCCCTCAGCGGAATCCAAATCGCCACAACTGGCCGAGTTCATAGGCCAGATGGTGTTGATGCCGGGCATGCAGGCTGTGTTTCGGCCGGCACTCTTCATGTATGCGCTCATCTTCGCCTGTGGCGTAGCGATGTACCGCCTCAATGACCGATCGATGGCTCTGTTGTTGTTCCTGCCCGCAGTGCATACCGCCTTCTTGTCCATTTCGATCGTGGCACAGGATGCACGGTACCAGCTGCCCTTGTACGCGATCACCCTGGCTGCGGTTCCGTTACTTCTTTTCGCCCGCAGGGCGACTACCCAGCAGCCCGCCGATGCAAACCCGCGTTCCCGCCCGGCATGAGTTGGTATAAGACAGCCAATGCCAGCGGTCTGGCAGCAGGTGTGGTTCTGTCGGCCGCGTGGCTGCCGGCATCGGCGCGCTTCCTGAGCCTGGCTACAGCGCCTGCAGTGATGGTGTTCATACTTGCCAGCGTGCTGTCTGGCTGGTTGATGGCCGCCGTCCTGCGGCGTACGCACCCGATATGGAGCCGTGTAAGAATCGGCGCGCGGATAGGCTGGATCACCAGCTGCATCTTTGCCGGCTGGCTGCTGACCTGGATGATTCCATTCGACCCGGCACCAGCAACAACGCTGCAGGTGGAGATCGAGTCCCTCGGTAAGGGCACCCCCGAATCCAAGGGATCGGAAGTCTGGGTCCGCCTCGTAGCTGATGGCCGTGATGCCCGGCTGCGCGACGTCGAGGCGGGCCCAAGCTGGACTGCGGCTAATGGCTACCTTATCTCTCCGATCAACAGCCCACCGGACAAGATCCACTGGAACGGCCATTATTCCAGCGACGTCTACGTGGAGTTCTTCACCCACCCCTGGTCTGGGCAGGCAACCCTGCGCTGGGCCGGCAAAGAGCAGCACTACAACCTCTACAGCCCCACTGGTGGCGAAATCCGGGTTCGCCTGGCCGGAGCTGTCCCCAATCCACACTTCCTGACGCTTCCCACGCGGACGCCCTTGCAGTATCTGGTGCAGGCCTGCCAGTCCGTGACTCTCGGCCTGCTGCTGTTGGCCGGCTTCGGGCTGGCATCGCGTTGGCCATCGCCCTGGCAATCAGCACGGAACGACGAAGCGCAACCGTCATTGGGCCGGGAAGTCTTGATCGCAGCACTGCCATTGCTGCTTGTCGGCAGCATCCTGCTGGTATTGTTCCTCCCCGCCATCCTGACCACCGACTCATTGAACCAGTGGGCGCAGGCGGCAAGCGGGAGTTTCGATGACGCCCATCCGGTTCTGTATGCGTTCTACCTATGGTTCATCCAGCAGATCCTGCCCAGCCCCACCCTTGCAGCCTGGCTGCAGCTGGCCGTTCTGGCGCTGGCATCCGGATGGTTGGCGACTGTTGTCCGCCGCGCCTGCAACGCGCCGCGCTGGACATCGACGGCCGGCGGCCTGCTGCTGGCTGCGTATCCAGTGACGGCGTTGTCATCCATAACACTGTGGAAAGACGTTCCGTATGCAACCAGCGTGGTCGCGCTGACCGCCTTTGTCATTGGCAATACCTTCCTCGACCGACCAAGCCTGCGCAAGTGGTACAACTGCCTGGCGTTGGTGCTGCTCGCTGCCTGCTGCATGGCGCTGCGGCACAACGGGCCTCCCGTAGCGGTCGCGGCCTTCTTGATCCTCCTGCTGCGGCCCGGTACCCGCATGCGTGTGCTGGCCTGCTTGCTGCTGGCTGCCAGCCTCATGTGGGGCATCAAGGGCCCGTTGGCCGACAGCCTGGGCACGCATCGCAGCAGTGCGGCTTACATGGCATACACCCACCACCTGTCCGCGCATCTGGCAGCAGGGCAGAATCCGGAGTCTGCCGAGGACAACGCGATACTTGAAGCCGTCGACAGCGGAGCCAGCGACTGGCGATATCGCTGCTCGATGGTGAATACGACCATCTTCAATGATCATTATGATATTCCGACGGCCGTGAAGCATCAGGATGACCTGTTCCGGATCTGGCTCGGCATGGCCCTGAAACGGCCGGATATCGAACTTGACCACGTGCTTTGTGCCAGCGGAATGGTCTGGCGCTACCGGACCTCGGGGCCACTGTATCTCTATGTCTTCGGCTTCGAGATCGGCGAAGAGCAGAATCTGCAATGGGTGCAGCCGGGGCTGAGCGGACCGCCGCAAGCATCCGTGCTGCCGAACGCGACCAACTGGATGGGCAAGACCCTGTTGAAGCCGCAGCTGGGACGCCTTTGGCGCCCCGCTCCTTTCCTGATCGCGCTGTGCCTGCTGACCGTAGTTGCGTGGAGGCGCACCGGTGATCGGCGCATACTGCTTGTGCCGATGCTGGTGCTGGTTCATAGCGCGATCCTGATGGTGGCGATCATTGCCCAGGACGCGCGCTATCAGCTTCCCCTCTACATGGTGTGCCTGATCGTCGCGCCAGCGCTCGCGCTGGCACGGCGGCAACCGCATCACATTCCGTTGGCCGCCGGGCGCGCCGCCGGATAGCGCAGCAGGAGGCGATGCAATGCATGACGCGGCATCGCCGCCGTATCATGCGAAAGGAAGGCCAGCAACAGCTGTACCCCAAGAACCAATGGCAACGCTGCCAGCATGATGGTGCCGAGCGGGGTAATGAGGCCACCTTCCACTGAACCGATCCAGTGATACAGGCCGAACGCCACGCCAAAAACGATCATCGGCACGGCAACCAGAAGCTCGAACGAGGCAATGTTCATGTCTCGCAGAAAGTAGCCGTAGATGATTCGCTTGCTGGTATTGCGTACGTGCTTGGCGAGGAACTCGCCAACGATCTTCGATACCTTCAAGCCGCTTATTTCGTCGCCGTAGCGGGCGTCCATCGGCACGTCGAGCACCTTTGCCCTCATCACATTGAGCCGGAACAGGATGTCGCTCTCGAAGAAGTATCGCGAGCTGATCGAGTCGTAAGGCAAGCGACGCGCAACTTCAGCATGGATGGCGGTATAGCCGTTGGTGGGATCGAACAGGTCCCAGTACCCGGTCGATGCCTTTGCCATGAACGACAATCCAAGGTTGCCAATCCGCCGCAGCAGGGGCATCGACTTGATCTCGCGCAGATCGAAGAACCGATTGCCCTTGGTGTAATCAGCATCAGCCCCGAGGATCGGCGACACAAATGCTTCGATCAATGCCGGGTCCATCTGGCCATCGCCGTCGAGCTTGACGATGACCGTCGCGCCGTCTGCCACAGCGCGGCGGTAGCCATGCATGACGGCACCGCCTACTCCGGTATTCACGCGGTTACGCAGCACGACCACACGAGGATCGCTGCAGCTCCGTTCGATCAGATCGCCACTGCCATCAGGGCAGGCATCATCAACACAGTAGATGCGATCGACCTCGGGACCGATTTCAGCCAGCAACACTAGGATCTGGCGGGTCACCTTGTAGCATGGGATCACCACTGCTATGCCTCTATCCCACTCCATCGCCTTTCTCCAGCAACAATGATGCATGTGTTTCTGCCCCGGACGGGGCATCTCAAAGACAACTCAGCGGCGCAGCCACCGCAACAGCGCCGACAATCTGTATCCCAGCCCGACGATGCGACTACGGCGCAATGCCTGCATCTCGTCGAGCGCTTCGACAACGCCACCCAGCAACAGCCCCGATGAGCTCCCGTCGATCCGTGGGGGAGCGGCCAGCGCCCCCAGCAGGTTCGGCGACACCACCGGCCCCTGCCCAATCAACGTCGCCCCGCCCACCATCTCCGCATAAAGCAGGCTGTGGCGAGCGCGCATGGCCGGATCGTGGATCATTGAATCCGGTCGCTGCCGGTAGAAAAAATGTACGTCATTGGTCACAACGAAACGACTGCCTTGTTGCAGCGCGCGACGGTAAAGCTGCCAGTCTTCATAGGAACGCAGGCTTTCGTCATAACCGAGTGCACGCAGTACCGAAGTTCGCGCCAGGCTGGTCGCCGTTGAGAAGCGATTGCCCAGCGCACCGGAATCAAATGCCGCACCAACCATCGGCAAGCCCTGACCGAGCCGCAACTCGTTCACATCAAGCGCAGATTCGTCACCGAAGAAGTAGGCGCAGCGAGGAACAACGAAGTCGTGCGCAGGGTGTCGCTGCAGTGCTCGTACAGCAATCGAAACAAACTCTGGCGACACCAGGTCATCAGCGTCCAGACACAGGGTGAACTCACCCTGCGCTGCGGCAACGCCGGCATTCCTGGCAGCAGACAACCCCTGGTTGAACTCAAGACGGACCACGCGCAGGCCAGCGGTGGGGCTTGCTTCCAGCTCTTCGATGAGCTGCACGGTGCCGGGATCCGTCGATCCATCGTCAACAACGATGACCTCCAGATCGCTCCATGAAAACTGCTGTATGTTGCACAAGGTCTGCGGCAGCCAACGGCCCATGTTGTAGCAGGGCACGACCACGGAGACCTTGGCTGGGCCCGGCGTACCAACGTCAAGCTTGGGCAGCGGCGGGGAAGGCCCCATCCGCAGGTGACGAGTGGGCACCCACTGCTGCGAAGCCCGCAGCGCTTCGAACAGCCCACGGGCATCCGTGTAGCCAAGATGGGTCCGCCCCTGTTCCCACCCCTGTGCGGCAGCCAGCGCCGGGTTGGCGACATCCACAATCAGGCTATGGCCATGAGCAAGCAGCTCCCGCGCCAGAGCCGAGCCTGCAGACCAGCGATCAGGCATGACCACACGCATGGGCGAAGCGCGCAGGCAATCTGCAGGCGCTTCCTGGAAACGATGGCGCAGGGCAGCAGGCACCACATGCAGCACTTCGGATAGAAGCGCAGGCTGGCAAACGACCGAGACCTGCAGCAGACCATCATTGCTCTGCTGCAGGTAACCGGAAATCGCCCGCAGGCACTGCCTGAGAGCAGGCGCTTCGGTTGCGACGCAAGCCAGTGCTGAACCCACTGCATGGTGCTCCGACACGAGCCCGGCTGACTCCAGCAGCGTCGCCTGCAGGTGAAGCGGCCTCTGGCTGCCTGGTAGGAAGCGCTGCAAGGATTCCGCGATCGCCTGACTATCGACCAGAACCTGGTCGCATTGCTCCAGGCACATCCGCTCCATGTCCATCAACATCAGCGCAGCCATCTCGACATTGCGTCCCTGCCTCAGGACTTCGATGGCCTGGATGCCGTCAAACCGCAACATCACGCGCGTAGTGTCAAACACCTCTGACAGAGCTCGCTCCTGGAGAAGTGCATAGGCCAGCGCACCACACGATGGAATCTCCACACAGTCCAGGTGCACATCCTGCTGCAGCGCCCGAAGCGCCGCCATCACCGCCAATGACCAACCGAGCTGCTCCGCGTCACCACTGCGGCGGACATCAGGCAACCGTCGGCCCTGCATCGCATGCAAAGGCGAATTCACGCACAGCGTGCGTCTCTCTGCACACTCCTCGAGCAGGTCGGCGGGCGGCGCTCCCTCGCCAACGATCAGCACCGAAGCAGCGGGCATCGCGCGCAGGCGGGCACGCGCCAATGCAGCCCGCTCTCCGCCAACACGCCAACACGCCAGCTGGATGACGATCACATGCATCGATGCTGCCCCGGAACGCTCACCGCAATCGGCGATAGATCGGCGCCAGTCGCTGCACCGACCATTTACCCAAGCGCAGTACCCATGGCGCCCGCTTCTGCAGAAGCCTGGCAAGTGCCAGGGTGTAGCGCACGGACTCGCTTTCCATCAGTGCCTGCAGCCGATAGGCCATTTCCGCGTTGGAGGCATCCCCCATGAACCCGCGCGGCGATACATGCGCACCAAAGATGAAGTACGCAGGCACCTCCAGTGAGCCGACACGCACGCGCTTGCGCTGCAGGCGCCGGCGCATCGCGATCTGGATCTGCTCCAAGTGCCGTTCATCTGGTTGCCCCTGATGCCGTGCAAGCACGTTCACGGCGGAAGTCACCATGAAGCGCGCACCCGACTGGCAGGCGCGCAGCATCATTTCCCATACTTCAAGTGCAGGGATGACGGGATCGAATGCGAAGCGCCTGGCAACCTCGGTCCGGATCACGTAGCTTTCCGGCGCCAGGCAGTTCTCGTAGAGTCCTGCGAGGCGTCCTTCACCATAGAAAATGCGGAATCCATCCGGGGCGACATTGCCGGCGATTACATCATCGGGATCCACGGTCACGCCCACCTGCCCCACGACCACATCAAAATCCGGGTGCGACGCCAATGCGCTCACCGCGACCTTGAGGAAGCCCGGCAGCAACTGGTCACCACCACGCACGAATCCAGCAAACGGCGTCTCAACCAGCGCAAGGCCCATGTTGCGCGCTACAGCGTCACCAACGGGCACCGCAAGCCGATGCACGGACAAACGCGGATCATTGCTACCCAGCTGGTCCAGCGCAGCGATATCGCGTGGGTCCCGCGAGGCATCGTCAATCACGATCAGCTTGTCAAGCGTCAGATTGGACGCGAGGATGCTATCCAGCGTATTCAATACGCGCCCCGCACTATCGCGGTTGACGACGACTACGGTCAATTGCCTGTCCAGGGGAACCGCAGCAGGTATTGCCACCGGATCAAGCCCCTTCCAGGGAAGCGGGTCCTTCGGCACCTCGACCGGCGACAGTCGGCCGGGGGTGCTTTCAAACAGGCCGCAAAGCGCGCGTGCCAGATCTTCGGCGCTCCCATCAAACGTGCTGCAGTTGTATCCATCCCGCCACGGACTGCCCGGCCCGAAAGCCGGATTCTGCGCGTTGAGCACGCAAGCTGCGCCTGACAGCGATGCCTCGTACGCAGCAAGGCAGAAAGACTCCCATGGCGATGGGAATACGCATACCGCGCCAGAAATGCTCTTCTCGCGCGCCGCACCGGTTACGCCACGGGCAAACACCACCCGGCTGCGCAGTTCCTCCGGCACCAGCGAGATGACATACTCCTGATAGCTCACATCAAAAGAATGCGCCAGGAAAACAATGTTGCCCTGATAACGCGGCCTGTCCCGCAGGAACTGGATGCAGCCACGGATGAAAGTATCCGGGCGCTTGATATCCTGCAGTTTCGAAGTGAACAACAGCGGCGTTGAATCATTGATCACGGTGGTCTGTGTGACCGGCTGCATCGTATCCAGCAACACCGGCGGAGCATGCAGGCGCAGGCGTGGAGTCCACTCCTCCTCGCTGAAGCCGTAGAACACGCGGAACGCCTCGGCAACCGGCGCGATCTGACCGACGATAATGTCGCAATCGGCCAGTGCCTTTCGCTCTAGGTCAAAGAGATTCAACCCGTGCACACTCTGCACGCGCGGCTCAAAATCGGCCAGGATGCTGTCTGTAGTGTGCAGGCGCACGGCCAGCGTGGCCGTCGTCAATGCGCTGCCAAGCAGCTTTTCCTGGGTTGCGGCGAACGCAGGTGCCCCCCAGTCCACGAACTCGACATACTCAAGCGGGCCTTTCAGGCGTTCCAGCTCGAGCAGCCCCTGCAGCACATGCACCGATTCCCAATGCAGCATGCTGTGGGTGAACGCCGACATTGGCGGGAAAATCTCCCCACGCTCGTCTACTTGTTGAAAGCGCGAATGCGGCCACGCGAGGAAGGTCACGCCCGGGTGGGCGACCGCGAACGCGTCCGCCTCGACGTTGTCGCCGACGTAAAGTACTGCCATCTCCGCGCGATCTTCTTCCGGCGCGGTCATCAGCATGTTCGCGATCACGCGTCCAATGCCACCGGCGGTAAAGGGGAAAAGTTCGCGGGTAACGAAAACCCTCAAGCCCATTTTTAGATTTCCATAAATTCTGAATATCGCTCGAAGGACAACGCCACCATCTGGCGCGAGTAGGACGACATCATGTCATCCATCTCCACTGCGGGAGCCGCCAATATCCGGCGCAGCGTCTGGCGCACATCGGCAACGCTGAGTGGATCGGCCACCTGGGTAATCTCGACATAGGGATGGTCTTCCAGCGCATCCATCCCCAGACGTCCCCGCAGCGCGGGAGTACCGGCAGCAAGTGCCTCCAACTCCACCATCGGATGGCAGTCGACGATGGAGGCATTCATCACTGCATCGGCTTGCGACATCGCCTCCATCATCTGCAACTGGCTGAGTTTTGGAAGACGCTTAACATTCTTGTCCACCCGGTACGGTAACGCGAAATCATCCGCCATCAGCCAAATGTTTGCCACTTCCGCGGTCGCAGCCGCGGCTGCGGCATTCGTGAAGATGTTCTTGTGAATCAGGTTCCAGGACGGAATGAATACGGTGGCTCCGGTCGCCCGCCGTGGAATGCGCTTGCCGGTATAGGCTGGCGGCATGTTATAGACCTGCCTCTGCCAGCCCGCTACATCTGCAAGCGCCGCATGGGAACCTGCGCGCATGACACTGACCCTGCGGATCAGACCAGTGCGGACCGCCTTGTAGGCCAACGCGAACAGGCGCCGTTCTTCAACATGGATCCACATCGAGGGCGCGCCATGCCAGACCATGTAGATCCGGTCGAATCCGGCTGCAGCGAGGCCTTTCACCCACTGCAACATGCCATCGGAGAATCCATGAATAACCAGCCGATTCACCTTGTTGGCGGCAAGCAGACGGGCCACCTCCTCAACATCGCCGGCGCCGGGCGCTGAGGTACTGGTCACCGCAAGCTTGTGTCCCGGGAGCGAGCCGCAGGCCGCACGGATACCGAACCACTCCTGATGCATGATGTGGCAGACCCGCTCATGCCCAACCACAGCCTGTGCGAATCGCATGTCACGGCGGGCGTTGAATTCGTACACCGGAGGTGCCGGCTGACCGACCGAGGCACTGCCACCCACCGGCGCTTCGAGGTATGGCATGGCGCGCTCTTCCGTTCGGCTGCTCAGGACCTGGCGGACCTGCTCACGGAGGCCCTGTTGCCATTGCAGGTGCTGGTTGGCGCTTTGGGCAGCTTCCAACCGGGCCTGCACCTGCTCAAGCTCTCGCTCCTGCTGCGCCAGCGATTCGACAAGCGTCGCTTCACGCGCATGCAGCGCTTCAATCCGCTCCAAGGACTGGACCTGCTGCACGGAGGTCTCGCCAGCCAGCACGCCGATACGCATCGCCAATGCCGGAAGCGCATCAATGGCTGCGGTAAGATGGCCTATACCATCCAGCAGGCCCACGTCATCGCCTAGATGCTGTCGCGCGATGTCCAGATTCGTTCGCGCGCGTTCTTCGGCCTGACGATAGAGCTCCACCGCATCACGCATCTGCGCGATGTCGCCGCCAAGCGTGGCACTTTCCACTTCCATGCCACGCGCAACAGCCGTGGTAGCTTCCAGCGTCCGCAACAGGTAGTCACCAGCGGTGATCGGTTCAAACCCGCGGGCGCCCGGCACACGAAGCTGGCGTGGGATCCCGGCGGCGGATTCGTGCAGAATGTAGATGGCATGGTCCGAAAGGATTCCGTCTTCGACGTCCACATTCATGTCCGGCGCCAACGTGCCGGCAACATCATGACTCCAGCAACCTGCGTGCCACAGGTTGGCCAGCAGGCTGATCGACACCGGTCGGTTCTCGATGAAGCACAGCCGTCCTTCGGGCGCCAGCAACGCACGCATCTGTGCAAGTACGTCTGCCGCCTGTTCGCGGTCGTTGTGGATCAACACCGAGACGGTGAAGATCACATCAAACTGCTCGCCCTGCATGGCGTCGGCCAACGAAGATCCGACGCGGATGCGATGCCCGATGTCTGCGGCCAGTTCAATAGGCGGTTCACGCAGCAGTGGCTCCACCATAGCAGGGGAGATATCGAAACCGAAGTAGTCCACGAAGGCATGCTGCGGCGGCAACCGCGCAAGACGTCCGAAGCCCACCCCGAAGTCCAGAACCCGAACCGGCCGCCCCAGTTGTTCGGAACGCTCGGCGAGGAATCCCACCAGCCACGCTTCCTGCCGGGCGTAATTGCTGTTGCCCGCCTCACGCCGGATCTTCTGCTGGTCGGCATAGAGATCACCGCTCCTGTTGATCCAGTAGTCCCGGTTACGAGTATTCATCAGGCACGGGCCTCTATCGGCTGATCGCTGGTGATGCGCCCATGCTCAAGATGCATGATGCGATTGCAGTTAGCGGCGATGATGTCCTGATTGTGGCTGGCCAGGACCAGAATGCTGGCCTTCTGTACGATTTCGGCGAGGCGTTGCTGAGCGCGGGCGTTGAAGTCCGCATCGCCGACACCCAACCATTCGTCCATCAGCAGAATCTCGGCATCGAAACTGGTGGCAATCGAGAACGCCAGACGCACCATCATGCCACTGGAGTACACGCGCACCGGCATGTTCACATACGGGCCAAGGCCCGAGAACTCGCAGATCTGCGGGATCTTGCTTTGGATCTCAGCACGGGAAAGCCCATGCAGCAGCCCCTTCAACCGGATGTTCTCGACACCGGTTGCTTCGAAATCCATGCCCATCGTCACGTCCAGCAGATTGGCAACGCGCCCCTGGCTGCGGATGTAGCCAGAAGTTGGCTCATAAACGCCCGCAAGTGTTTTCAGCAACGTGGTCTTGCCTGCTCCGTTATGGCCGACGAGACCCAGCTTGTCACCCTCACGCAGGTTGAAGGTGACGTTCTGGAGAGAATCCACTACGGTCACGTTGCGGCTGGTGGGAGCCACGCGCCCGCCGGTAACGGCGGACATGATGGCTCCCTTCATGGAGCGGTTGTTGGTGCCATAGATCGGCAGCTGGACGCTGCAGTCGACCACTTCAATGAAGGTCATGGTGTTACACCCACAGCGAGATCTTGTGGCGATTTGCCGCCAGGAAGGGAAGCGCGATCACAAACGCCGCGGCGATGAAGGCGAGTACGAAGTAGTACGAGTGCGCTTCTGGAACCTGTCCCATCAGCGGCATGCGCACGATCTGGATGAAGTGGTAGATTGGATTGATATCGGCAACCCAACGATGCGGGCCCAGCATGTCCGCCTTCCAGATGATCGGCGTCATGAAGAAGCCGAGCTGCATGAAGTTTGCGATCGCGGGTTGCAGGTCGCGGAAGCGAGCAGACAGCATGCCGAATATCGCCGTAATGGGAATGGTCGCCAGCACAATCAGGGCAACGCCCGGCAAAGCGAGCAACCAAACCAGCTCCGGCTCGATCTTGAGAAATACAACAAACGGCAGATAGGCGACTGCCCCATGCAGGAACACGATGAAGGTTCGTGTCACCAACCGCATCACATGAAGCGTCATTGGCAGCCGCATCGAACGGATCAGATTCTCCGAAGCAGTGAACGTGGTACATCCCTCCTGCACTGTGGTCGAGATGTAGATCCACACAATATCGCCAAGAGCGATGTAGGGCAGATAGTCCCGAAGGTTCATCCGGAACAACTGGCTGTAGAGCAGGCCAATACCGAGGATCAGCACAAACATGCTGATGGTAATCCAGAAGGGACCCAAGACTGATCGGCGATACTTGTGCTTGATGTCAAGTAGTGCCAACGCCGTCCAAGCACGCCAGGCTCCCATGCCTTCGGCAATGTCACGAATGAACGCCGGGAGAGCCTTCATCTGAGTATCGTGGCTGCTGATTCGGACCGGACGCCGATCAGCTTCCGCCTTCAAAATAGTTTCGGTGTTCAAGCCAATGCTCCTTCCAGATCCACCTGCAGATCCCCCAACTCTTCCACACCCACGCTCAGCCGCACCAGTGCATCACTGATCCCCAGCTGCTCCCGGCGCGCCACCGGGATCGAGGCATGCGTCATCACCGCCGGATGGTTCACCAGGCTCTCCACGCCGCCCAGCGACTCGGCCAGGGTGAACAGTTCGGTCTTCTCGCAGAAACGCTTGGCCGCCTCGAAACCGCCCTTGAGCACGATCGAGACGATGCCGCCGTAGCCGGCCATCTGCTTGCTGGCCAGCTCATGCTGCGGGTGCGACGGCAGGCCCGGGTAGATCACCTTTTCCACCGCCGGGTGCTTTTCCAGCCACTGCGCCAGCGCCACCGCATTGGCACAATGCGCCTTCATGCGCAGCGGCAATGTCTTCAGGCCGCGCAGGGCCAGGAAGCTGTCGAACGGGCCCTGCACGCCACCCACCGAGTTCTGCAGGAACGCCATCTGCTCGGCCAGCGGCGCGTTGTCGCCGACCACGACCATGCCACCTACCATGTCCGAGTGACCGTTGAGGTACTTGGTGGCCGAATGCAGGACCAGGTCCGCGCCCAGCTCCAGCGGACGCTGCAGCATCGGCGAGGCGAAGGTGTTGTCGACCACCACGATCAGGCCATGGCGCTTGGCGATGGCAGCGACCGCGGCGATGTCCACGATCTTCAGCATCGGGTTGGTCGGGGTCTCGATCCACACCATCTTGGTCTTCGGCGTGATGGCGGCTTCGAATGCCGCCAGATCGGTCAGGTCGACGAAGCTGAAATCCAGCCCGGCGGTGCGGCGGCGCACGCGCTCGAACAGGCGGAAGCTACCGCCGTAGATATCGTCCATCGCCACCACGTGGCTGCCGGCGTCCAGCAGCTCGATCACGGTCGAGCTGGCCGCCATGCCCGAAGCAAAGGCAAAGCCGCGGGTACCGCCTTCCAGCGAGGCCACGCAGCGCTCATAGGCAAAGCGCGTCGGGTTGTGGGTACGCGAGTACTCGAAGCCCTGATGCTCGCCCGGGCTGGACTGCGCATAGGTCGAGGTGGCGTAGATCGGCGGCATCACCGCGCCGGTGCTGGGATCGGGTGACTGGCCGCCGTGGATGGCCAGCGTGGCCAGGGCCAGCGCGCGGTCGGGCGAAGAGGAGTTGGACATATCGTTTCCTGAATGGCGCCGACGTGCGGCGCCGTCAAAGGATCGGGAGTCTATCAGCGCAGCCTTAACGAGCTTTGACGCGAATAAACCGGAATTCAGCGGTGAACGGCAGCGATCAGCGGCTTACTGCACGCGACGGCGCAGATAGTTCAGCAGGTCGATGCGGGTGATCAGGCCGAGGAAGGCGTCACCGTCCATCACGATCGCCACCTGCCCGCGGTCGAACACCGGCAGCAGGGCCTCGATCGGCGACTTCACGTCCAGCCGGTCCAGCTTGCTGACCATCGCGGTGGCCACGGTGTCGCGGAAGCGCGCTTCGTCGCCGTAGACATGCAGCAGCACGTCGCTTTCATCGACGATGCCGACCAGCTGGTCACCGTCCATCACCGGCAGCTGCGACACGTCATACAGCTTCATGCGCTGGTAGGCGGTGGTCAACAGGTCGTTCGGGCCGATCACCACCGTGTCGCGCTGGCCGTACGGGCGCAGGATCAGGTCGCGCAGGTCGCCGTGCTGCGGGCGCTGCAGGAAGCCGTTGTCCAGCATCCAGTAGTCGTTGTACATCTTCGACAGGTACTTGTTGCCGGTGTCGCAGACCAGCACCAGCACCTTCTTCGGCGTGGTCTGCTCCTTGCAGTACTTCAGCGCCGCGGCCAGCAGGGTGCCGGTGGACGAACCGCCGAGGATGCCTTCCTTGCCCAGCAGCTCGCGCGCGGTGTGGAAACTCTCGGCATCGCTGATGGCATAAGCCTTCTTGACACGGCTGAAGTCGGAGATCGAGGGCAGGAAGTCCTCGCCGATGCCTTCCACCAGCCAGCTGCCCGACTTGTCGTTGAGCACGCCGTCGTTGATGTACTCGGCCAGGATCGAGCCGACCGGATCGGCCAGCACCAGCTCGGTCTTCGGCGAAAGCCTGGCGAACGCACGCGACAGGCCGGTCATGGTGCCGGAGCTGCCGCAGCCGAACACGATGGCGTCGAGGTCACCGCCCATCTGCTCGAGGATCTCCGGGCCGGTGCCGAACTCATGCGCGGCCGGGTTGTCCGGGTTGCCGAACTGGTTGATGAAATAGGCGCCCGGGGTCTGCTCGGCGATGGTCTTGGCCAGGTCCTGATAGTACTCGGGATGGCCCTTGGCGACGTCCGAACGGGTCAGGCGCACTTCGGCGCCCATCGCCTTCAGGTTGAAGATCTTTTCGCGGCTCATCTTGTCGGGAACGACGAGGATCAGCTTGTAGCCCTTCTGCTGGGCCACCAGTGCCAGGCCCAGGCCGGTGTTGCCGGCGGTACCTTCGACCAGGGTTGCGCCCGGCTTCAGGTCACCCCGCTGCTCCGCCGCCTCGATCATCGACAGGCCGATGCGATCCTTGATCGAACCGCCCGGGTTGGCGCTCTCGAGCTTCAGGTAAAGCTCGCAAACGCCGGTGTCCAGGCGCTGGGCCTTGACGATCGGGGTCTGGCCGATGAGTTCGAGGACGGAAGAATGGATGGGCATTCGGAGGACTTTCGATTCGCGCCACGCAGGGCCGGACCGATGATTATCCGACGGATGGCGCTGAATGTCAGGTCGGCGCGGAGATGCCGCCCGCCGGCCCTGTAAAGGGATGCGGGCGGCCCCGGATCGACGAGGAGACCGGTACCGCTCGCATCGGTGAGTGGTGCCTGCAGGCCAAGGCACCACCGCCTGTGGTGCCTTGGCGCGGTCGCCTCATCGGCGGTGCCGCGATGCCGGGGCAGAAGCGCCCGGCGGGGCCATCGATGGCCGGGTCACGCCGTTCCGGGCGCGACGGAGTGCGTCAAAGCGTGGGGGACGTCGTTGGGAGCGGTGTTTCGTACATTCGCAGAAGACGTTGCTTGGCCAGCAGCTTCTCACGCTTCATGCGACCCAGGGTGACATCATCGATCGGGAGTACACCCAACTCCGCGTCCATGCACTTCTTGTTCAACTTGCGGTGCTGGTCATGGAGTGCCCTGAACTCCGGATCACGCGCGCGACGGGCGTCGATCTCGCTCTGGGGCTGATCTTCAAACATGATGGACCTCCTTCGACAGATACACGAACGCCCCGGCCGCAAGGCACGGGGCGTTGTTCATGGAGGAGTGCCGGTCGATGACCACCTGGACGCCTGCAACGACCTGCGGCACTGGCCTGCGCACGTCGATCTGCTGCGGTTCGCGCCCTGCTTGCATCGGCCCGGCCCTCCCATCGTCCGGTCCGCGGCATTGCGTCCCGGACGATTGACCCTACGCCTGCTCAAGGCGGGGTACAAGACCCCTGCGTCAAAAAGACCGAACCCCGCCGGGGCGGGGTTCAGGCTGAATGCTCATCGCAACGAAAAACAAACAATATCAATGCATTACGGCGCGATGATGACCTCGGCCGAGCGCGCCCGGGTGGACGCAGCCTTCTTGCCGCTGACCTGGATCCGGTTGCTGGCGACACCACCCGCGACCAGGGCGTCGCGCAGCGCTTCGGCACGCTTCTGGCCCACGCCGTTGGCGCTGTCGTAGGCCTCGATGCGCAGGCGCCCCTTCTTGCCGATGTTCAGGTACTCGGCCAGGGCCTTGGCCTGGTTGCGGGCGCCACCCGACAGGCTGGAGGCGCCTGCGGCGAACGCGTCACCACCGAAGGTGAAGACCTCACCGCGAGCGTCGAACTTCGAACCGGGCAGCTTCTGCCCGGACACCAGCTCGGCTTCCTCCCGGGCCAGCCTGGCAGCGTTCTGCTGGGCAGCGCTCAGACGCTGCTGCTGCTTGCCGGCCACGCTGGTCAGGGCATTCTCGGCGTCCTGGCGGGCCAGGGTCTCGGCCTCGGCCGCCTGGCGCAGGCGTTCGGCCTCCTCGGCCTGCATCTGCGCCTGCATGCGCAGCTGCTCGGCTTCCTGGCGGGCACGGGCGGCATCGCGGCGGCTGGCCTCGATCAGCAGGTCGCTGCGGGTACGCTCCAGGCGGTCGACCTCGCGCGCGGCCAGCGCGGTGCGCACGGCGGTCTCGGCAATCTCCACCCGGCGCTCGGCCAGGTACGTGGCCAGCTCCTGGTCGCGGCGCTTGGCCTTGTCCAGGGTGGCGATCGCCTGCTGCGCCTGCATGCGCTCGAAGGCGCCCAGCTCAGCGGTATCGGGGTTGGCCTGGATGGCCATCAGGCGCTGGCTCAGCTGCGCCACCATCGGGTTGTCGGCGGCCGTGGCCAGGGTCGGCAGCGCCAGCAGCGCGGCCAGGGTTGCGGCGGTCATCGGCTTCACCGGCGGTCCTCCCCGGTCGACAGCTGGCGTTGCAGCTGGTTGACCTCGTTGCGACGCAGCTGCAGCTGCGCGGTGACGGTGGCTTCCTCACTACGGACGCGGGCCAGATCGGCATCGGCTGCAGCGCGCAGGGCCATCGCCGGGGCGTTCTTGCGCTCGCGGCGGTCGCCGGCGGCGCGCTGGGCCTGCTCCAGCCCCTGCCGGGCCAGCCCGATCAGGTCCGGGGCGTACTGGTCGGCATCGGCCTGGGTGGCCTTGTCGACCGCCTGCCGGGCCTGCGCCAGTTCCAGGGCAGCGTCCTGCGCCCAGGCGGGGGCAGACAGTGCGAATGCAAACGCCATCACATACAGGCCATGGCGCATTCGTGCGAAGCTAAGTCGTTTCATTGGGGAGGCCGTACCGGTTGTCGGTTCACGGCCATTGTCGTCAAGCCGACACCGTGCTGGCAACGGGCGTCGGCCGTTTCGTTGGGGAAAATTCGCAATGGATATCGGCTACTTCCTGAAGCTGATGACCGAAAAGAACGCTTCGGACATGTTTCTGACCACCGGGGCACCGGTCTACATCAAGATCGAAGGGAAGCTCTATCCGCTGGGCAACACCGGCCTGCCGCCGGGCATGGTCAAGAAGATCGCCTACTCGCTGATGGACGAGGGCCAGGTGCCGCAGTTCGAGCGCGAGCTGGAGCTCAACATGGCCATCGCGCTGCCCGATGCCGGGCGCTTCCGCGTCAACGTGTTCAAGCAGCGGGGCGAGGTCGGCATGGTCATCCGCGCCATCCGCAGCCGGATTCCGAGCATCGAGGAGCTGAACCTGCCGCAGGTGCTGAAGGACGTCATCATGACCCCGCGCGGGCTGGTGCTGGTGGTGGGGTCCACCGGCTCCGGCAAGTCCACCTCGCTGGCGTCGATGATCGACCACCGCAACAGCACCACCACCGGTCACATCCTCACCATCGAGGATCCGATCGAGTACCTGCACAAGCACAAGATGTCGATCGTCAACCAGCGCGAGGTCGGCCTGGACACCCATGCCTTCCACAACGCGCTGAAGAACGCGATGCGTGAAGCGCCGGACGTGATCCTGATCGGCGAGATCCTGGATGCGGAAACGATGGAGGCGGCAATCGCCTTCGCCGAGACCGGCCACCTGTGCCTGGCGACCCTGCACTCCAACAATGCCGACCAGACCATCGAGCGCATCCTCAACTTCTTCCCGGAAAGCGCGCACAAGAACGTGCTGATGAACCTGGCACTGAACCTGCGTGCGGTGATCAGCCAGCGCCTGGTGAAGAACAAGGAGGGCCGTCGCCTGCCGGCCACCGAGGTGCTGATCAACACGCCGATGATCCGCGACCTGCTGCGCCGCGGCCAGGTGCACGAGATCAAGGCGGCGATGGAAGCCTCGCTGGAAGAAGGCATGGAGAGCTTCGACCAGTGCCTGTTCCGGCTGGCCAAGGCCGGCACCATCGAGCAGGAGGAAGCGCTGCGCGCGGCCGACTCGCGCGATGGCCTGGCCCTGAAGTTCCGCCTGTCCGAAGGCAGCAGCGGCGAGCACGACCCGTACGCGGATTTCTCGGCGGGCGCACCCAGCATCACCCACGGCTTCTGATCCCACGAAAAAGGGGACGGAGGGGATCAAGTCGTTTATGCACTGGCGACTTGATCCCCTCGATCCCCTTTTTCTGAAGAGTTCAGGGGCGGTCTCATCCAATGAGACCCCTCATTCGTAGGTTTCCTCAATGGAAACCATCCGCAAGCTGGCCATTCTGGCTGATGCCGCCAAGTACGATGCCTCCTGCGCCTCCAGCGGCTCGGGCAAGCGCGATTCGCGCGCCAGCGGCGGTATCGGCAGCACCGAGGGCATGGGCATCTGCCACAGCTACACGCCCGATGGCCGCTGTGTTTCGTTGCTGAAGATCCTGCTGACCAACTTCTGCGTCTACGACTGCGCCTATTGCGTGAACCGGGTTTCCAGCAGCGTGCCCCGTGCACGTTTCAGCGTGGATGAGGTGGTCACGCTCACCCTGGACTTCTACAAGCGCAACTACATCGAGGGCCTGTTCCTGTCCAGCGGCATCATCCGCAATGCGGACTACACCATGGAACAGATGGTGGAAGTGGCCCGGCAGCTGCGCGAAGAACACCGCTACGCCGGCTACATCCACCTCAAGACCATTCCCGAGGCCTCGCCGGAACTGCTGGCCAGTGCCGGGCGCTATGCCGACCGCCTGTCCATCAACGTGGAACTGCCGACCGAAGCCGGCCTGAGCGCCTTGGCGCCGGAGAAGACGGTTCATTCCATCCGTGGCGCGATGGGCGAACTGCGCTGGCGCATCGAGGAAGCCAAGGAAGCTCGCAAGGCCCCCGCAGCGGTGGCACCGACGGCCAGCCGCAGCACTCGCCCGCGCCCTCCCCGTTTCGCACCGGCCGGGCAGAGCACCCAGATGATCGTCGGCGCGGACGGGGCAAACGACCGGCAGATCCTGGCCAGCGCCGACAGCCTGTACGGCAACTACCGCATGCGCCGGGTCTACTACTCCGCGTTCAGCCCGATTCCGGACGCCAGCCGGCAGTTGCCACTGCAGCCGCCACCGCTGCAGCGCGAACATCGCCTTTACCAGGCTGACTGGCTGCTGCGCTTCTACGGGTACGGCGTGGATGAGATTACCGATACCACCCAGGACGGCATGCTCGACCTGGATATCGACCCGAAGATGGCCTGGGCGATCCGCCACCCCGAGCGCTTTCCGGTCGATCTGAACCGGGCACCGAAGGAGATGCTGCTGCGCGTGCCCGGCCTTGGCGTGCGCAACGTCAAGCGCGTGCTGATGGCGCGCCGTCACGGGCGGCTGCGCGTGGCCGACCTCGCACGCCTGAAGGCACCGATGAGCAAGCTGCTGCCGTTCGTGCTGCTGGCCGACCATCACCCGCGCAAAGCACTGGACGACCCGGCGGCGCTGCGCGCGCAGCTGGCCCCGCCGCCGCGACAGGGGTCGCTGTTCGATGCCCCGTCCGCGGCCTGACGCGCAGCGCTGGTCGCTGCGGGTGGATCCGCCATGGTCGCTGGAGGCCTGGCGCAGCGGTGCGCGCGAAGCCCTGCTGCGTGGCGTCACGCCGGAGCAGCTGGACTGGCTCGAGGGCAGCGACGCATCACTGCTGGACGCGCCAGCGGTCACCTCGGCACCCGCACAGGCCGATGCTGGCGCACCGACGGTACCGCGCGACTTCCTGGAGCTGGCGGCCACCTGCCTGTGCCATCGCGACGGACAACGCATGGCCCTCCTGTACCGGTTGCTGTGGCGCATCGCCCATGGCGAACGCTCGGTGCTGTCAAACCCCGCCGATGCCGACGTACTGCGGGCGATGGCCATGGCACAGGCGGTCCGCCGCGACACGCACAAGATGAAGGCATTCGTGCGCTTCCGCGAAGTGCCTGGCCAGCCTGATGCATTCATCGCCTGGTTCGAGCCACAGCACCACATCGTCGACCGGGTCGCGCCGTTCTTCGCGCGCCGCTTCACCGGCATGCGCTGGGCCATCCTCACGCCTTCGCGCAGCGTCGCCTGGGATGGGCAGGCGCTTGCCTTCGGCCCCGGTGCACGGCGCGAGGATGCCCCGGCCGAGGATGCACGCGAGTCGCTGTGGCAGACCTACTACGCCAGCATTTTCAATCCGGCCCGGCTCAACACGCGGATGATGACGCAGGAGATGCCGGCCAAGTACTGGCGCCATCTGCCTGAAGCGCAGTTGCTGCCACGCCTGGTGCGCGATGCGGCCGACCGCGTGCAGGAAATGCATGACCGTCCCGCGCAGGCACCGCAACGCAGGATTCCGCTGCGAGCGAACCCTCCGGCATCGGCAGCCGAAGCCAGCAGCCTGGACAATCTGCGCGGACAGGCCAGCGCCTGCCGCCAGTGCCCGTTGTGGGAGCAGGCCACGCAGACCGTGTTCGGACAGGGGCCGGCAGGGGCCGGGGTGATGCTGGTCGGAGAACAACCCGGCGACACCGAGGATCTGCGCGGGCAGCCGTTCGCGGGACCCGCCGGCCAGGTGCTGGACCGCGCACTGGCGGAGCTGGGAATCGATCGCGCCCAGCTGTACCTCACCAACGCGGTGAAGCACTTCCACCATGAGCGGCGCGGCAAGGTGCGGCTGCACAAGCGGCCGGAGAGCCGTCACATCCAGGCCTGCCGGCCCTGGCTGATGGGTGAGATCGCGCGCGTGCGGCCCCAGGTGATCGTGTGCCTGGGCGCGACAGCGGCAGCCTCGGTATTCGGTCGTGACTTCGACCTCTCGCGTGACCGCGGGCGCTGGCACACCCTCGAGGACGGCACCCGCGGCTACGCCACGGTGCACCCGGCGTGGGTGCTGCGACAGGCCGGCGATGCCCGCCGCGAGGAGGCCTACCGGTTGTTCCGCGATGACCTGGCCCGATTGCAACAGAAAGGGGACGGAGGGGATCAAGTCGTAAATGCACCTACGACGTGATCCGCTCCGTCCCCTCTGCTTTCAGGCGGCGTCGGGCTGGTTTTCCGGGCGCGCGCGGTCGAAGGCGTCCACTGCCTGGCACGCCGCTTCGATGCGGCGCAGGGTCGGGTACGGCGTCAGGTCCAGGCCGAAGCGGTGTGCGTTGTACAGCTGCGGCAGCAGGCAGATGTCGGCCAGGCCAGGACGGTCGCCGTGGCAGAAGGTGCCGGTGTCGCGGCTGTTGGCCAGCATCGCTTCCATCGCGTCAAAGCCTTCGGCGATCCAGTGCAGGGTCCACTGCGTGCGGGCGTCGGCAGGCAGCTGCAGGTCGCGTTCCAGGTACTGCATCACCCGCAGGTTGTTGATCGGATGGATATCGCAGGCCACAAGCTGCGCCAGCGCCCGCACCCGTGCGCGGCCCGCAGCATCGGCCGGCAGCAGCGGCACCTGTGGGAAGCGCTCTTCCAGGTACTCGATGATCGCCAGTGACTGGGTCAGCGTATGCCCATCATGCAGCAGGGTCGGCACCAGCTGCTGCGGATTGAGCGCGCGATAAGCCTCATGGTGCTGCTCGCCACCGTCGCGCACCAGATGCACCGGCCGCGCCTCCCAGGCCAGGCCCTTCAGCTCCAGGCCGATGCGCACGCGGTAGGCGGCGCTGGATCGCCAGTAGGTGTACAGCACGATGCCGTCGTCGACCGGAATCTCCATCGCCGCCTCCATGCTCAGGGCTTGGCCGCCTGTTCGATGCGCTGCTCGATCGCACCGAAGATGCTGTTGCCGGCAGCGTCGAGCATCTCGATGCGGACCACGTCGCCGAAGGACATGAACGGCGTGCTCGGCTTGCCGTCACGCAGGGTCTCGACCACGCGCTGCTCGGCGAAGCACGAGGCACCCTTGCTGGTGTCTTCATTGGCGATGGTGCCCGAGCCGACGATGGTGCCGGCACCCAGCGGGCGGGTCTTGGCCGCATGCGCGACCAGCTGGGCGAAGTTGAACTGCATGTCCACGCCCGCCTCCGGCGCACCGAACCACTGGCCGTTGATGTGGGTCAGCAGCGGCAGGTGCACCTTGCTGTCCTGCCACGCAGCACCCAGCTCATCGGGGGTGACGAACACCGGCGACAGCGCCGAACGCGGCTTGGACTGCAGGAAGCCGAAGCCCTTGGCCAGCTCGCCCGGGATCAGGTTGCGCAGCGAGACATCGTTGACCAGGCCGACCAGCTGGATGTGGCCGGCGGCCTGTTCGGGGGTGGCCGCCATCGGCACGTCGTCGGTGATCACCACGATCTCCGCTTCCAGGTCGATGCCGTAGTCCTCGCTGACCACCTTGACCGCATCGCGCGGGCCGTAGAACCCCGCACTGGTGGCCTGGTACATCAGCGGGTCGGTGTAGAAGCTCTCCGGCACCTCGGCGCCACGGGCGCGGCGCACGCGCTCGACGTGCGGCAGGTAGGCGCTGCCGTCGACGAATTCATAGGCACGCGGCATCGGTGCGGCCAGCGCCTGCGGATCGAGGTCGAATACGCCATCGGCGTCGCCAGCGTTGAGTGATTCGTACAGGGCGTTCAGGCGCGGTGCGATGTGGCTCCAGTCCTCCAGGGCCTGCTGCAGGGTGGCGGCAATGCCGGTGGCGCGCACGCCGTGGCGCAGGTCACGCGAGACGACGATCAGGGTGCCGTCGCGGCCGCCTTCCTTCAAAGAACCAAGCTTCATGGGTGGGTGTCCGGAGTCGTGGGCAAACAAGTTTCAAGTGTAATCAAATCTGCGGCGACGCCAAGCTGCAGCGCGGCATCGGCCCACCCTACCGCAGGAGGGGGTTCGGCAGGGCTTGCAGCCCTGCACCTGCAGAAGCAACGGCAACGTCAAAAGCCTGCATTCCGTGGGATGGCGGGGCGGTGTGGGTGGGCAGGACACGCCGTAAACCCATCCCTGGGGGCTCGATGGCGCCATCCATGGCGCCAACGGTCCTGCCCGCCCACACCGCCCCACCCCCGACAGGTTCCCAATGACTGATCGAACATCCACATCATTCATCGTCGAGATCCGTCAGACACCGAAATTGATCGAATGAGATTCGACAGATCGCGGAAAACTGTCGAAGGCGGGGTGGGTCCGGTGACAGGGGCGTGAGCTGCATGGATGCGGCGACCGAGCTTACATGGACGTACTTGCAGCGTCCCCTGCCACCGGACCCACCCCGCCTACCCACAGGAACCCGGCCTTTGACGTTGCTTCAGCCTCTGCGGGTGCAGGGCGCAGCCCTGCAGAGAACCCCTACCTGAACCGGCCTTTTTGCGTGAAGTCTCAAACATCGGTTAGACTTGCGTGGTCTGCAGCGGCCGTCCGTTTCCCTTCGGGATCGCCGGCGACCAGGGTCCGCCCTCTTCGCCCGCCCCCACTCCGACGCCGTTCGTCACGCATTCCAGCCTGCGCTTCGTGCCGGCTGCACCCAATTCTCGCAGCGCGGTTCACGGGAACGCTCCGAGTCAGCCGATCACTTTGATCTGCCCCCGTCTGTCCGCTCGGACAGGCGTTTCTTGTACCTGGAGCAATCTCAATGTCTTTTGAATCGCTGGGCCTGGCGCCCTTCCTGCTGCGTGCGCTTGCCGAGCAGGGCTACGAAACCCCGACCCCGATCCAGCAGCAGGCGATCCCGCTGGCGCTGGCCGGTCGCGACCTGCTGGCCGGCGCACAGACCGGTACCGGCAAGACCGCCGCGTTCGGCCTGCCGCTGCTGCAGCACCTGGGCACCGCCTCGCAGGAAGTGCGTGCCGGCCCGCGCAAGCCGCGTGCGCTGATCCTGGCCCCGACCCGCGAACTGGCCACCCAGGTGCATGACAGCCTGCGCGGCTACAGCAAGTACCTGCGCATTCCCAGCGCCTGCATCTACGGCGGCGTCGGCATGGGCAACCAGCTGGACATCCTGCGCCGTGGCGTGGACCTGCTGGTGGCCTGCCCGGGCCGCCTGATCGACCACCTGGAGCGTCGCAGTGTCGACCTGTCCGGCATTGAACTGCTGGTGCTGGATGAAGCCGACCGCATGCTCGACATGGGCTTCCTGCCGTCGATCAAGCGCATCCTGGCCAAGCTGCCGAAGCAGAACCGCCAGACCCTGCTGTTCTCGGCCACCTTCGAGGACAACATCCGCCAGCTGGCGCTGGAGTTCATGCGCAACCCGGAACAGATCCAGGTGACGCCGAAGAACACCGTGGCCGAAACCATCACCCACCGCGTGCACCCGGTCGATGCCGGCCGCAAGCGCGACCTGCTGCTGCACCTGCTGGCGCAGGACAGCCGCGAGCAGACCCTGGTGTTCGCCCGTACCAAGCACGGCAGCGACAAGCTGGCCACGTTCCTGGAAAAGTCGGGCATCAAGACCGCGGCGATCCATGGCAACAAGAGCCAGGGCCAGCGCCTGCGTGCGCTGGGCGACTTCAAGGCCGGCCGCGTGACCGTGCTGGTGGCCACCGACATCGCTGCGCGCGGCATCGACATCAACGAGCTGCCGAAGGTGATCAACTTCGACCTGCCGATGGTGGCCGAGGACTACGTGCACCGCATCGGCCGGACCGGCCGCAACGGCGCCACCGGCCAGGCGATCTCCCTGGTGGCGCAGGATGAAGTGAAGCTGCTGCGCGCGATCGTGCGCCTGCTGGGCCGCGACATGGACATCCGCGATGTGCCGGGCTTCGAGCTGCAGACGCCGATCCGCTGGGGCAACAGTGCGCCGGGCAAGGCCGAGCACGATACCGGCGAGCGCGCACCGCGCAAGAGCCACGCACGCCGTCCGCACGGTGATGCGCCGCGCCATGCGCATGCCGGCCCGAAGAAGGCCGGCGGTGGCCGTCGCGAGGGCGGTGGCAACGGCCAGCAGCGTGCGGGTGCAGGCGCCGGTCAGGGCCAGCGTCGTGGCGGTGGCGGTAATGGTGGCGGCCGTGGCCGCGGCCAGGGAGGCAATGGCGGCGGTCGCGCCGGCTGATCACAGCTGACAGCTGTTGTGCTTCCCGTTGCGCGGGAGGCTATCGAGGGACGGCGCTGACGCGCCGTCCTTTTTTGTTGCTGGCTACCGGGTGATGAAGCACGCGGTGGCGGCACCGAGGGCGGATGGGCATGGGGGCAGCGCAGAACACGCTGTAAATACGTCCATGTAAGCTCGATGGCGCCATCCATGGCGCCAACGGTTCTGCGCTGCCCCCATGCCCATCCGCTTCAAGCATTGCCTGCGCCTTCTTCTCCCGCAGGGTAGCCGGGAGAAGAAAGATCAAATTCAAATTCAAGTTCAAAGGCAAAAGCCGAAGTCGCAATTCCTGGCTGTGCTTTTGCTTTTGCCCTTGCTCCCGTCTTGGGGTCTGATGCGTCCGCGCCCGCAGGAAACCGTCGAGGGGCGGCCGGGCGGGCTGCGCAGGACCGTTGGCGCCATGGATGGCGCCATCGAGCCCCCAAGGACGGGTTTACGGCGTGTACTGCGCAGCCCGCCCGGCGCCCCCACACGCATCAGTCAAGGCGCCAAACACCTCAACCCCGCGCCTTACTCGGATTCACCAGATTCCCGAAGAAGATCGCGTTGATCAGCAACCGGTCCGTCCCGTGCCAGTGCTTCCGGTGCGCCGGATCATCGGCAAACAGCACGACGTTGCCCTGCCCCTGCGCCGACACCAGCAGCCACGCGCTGCCGGCCACCCGCGCACGGTTGCGCTCGGAAAGATAGCCATTCACCCGCGGCGGCGTGTCGATGCGTACCACCGTGGAGAATGAGTTCGCACTCGGCTGCAGCGTCACTGTGTTCTCCTTGTTGATCGCCAGTTGCCGGCGCGGCACGCCGAACGCCAGCGGATGACTGGTGTCCACATCGGCGCTGAGGATGTTGCCGCTGACCCGCTCGATCGCGGCGATGTCGCGCTGGTCGCCGAACGCACGGCGGCTCTCGTCGGCAGTCTCTTCTTCCTTGCCGAGCTTCTCGCCGTCGGCAAGCTTCTGTTCGATCGCCCACTTCGAAGCACTGCCGTAGGTCACCAGTGAACCACCGGCCTGCACCCAGCGCTTCAGTGCAGCCACCGCCGTGGTATCGACGCCGGTGTAGGTCCCCCCGGACAGCACGATCGTGGTGTAGCGGTCCAGGGACACTTTGCCCAGCTGCTGTGGGTCCAGCTTGCTGGCCGGAAGGTGCAGTTGCTGGTCGAGCAGGAACCAGGCCGAGCCGATCTCGGTGGCGGCCACGCCCTCCCCCATCACCAGCGCAACCGCGGGTTTGCGCAGCGCCTTGACGCCGTCACTGCCCAGATCGATGCCTTCGCGGCTGCGGCCACTGGACAGCGCGTGCACCTGCACACCTGCCTCGCGCGCGGCCGATGTCACTGCCTCAAGCAGCGCCGCGCCCTGCAGCGTTTGCCCGGCAACTGGAATCACCAGGCTGCCGGCGGCGAAGCTGACGTCGCCCTGCGCGGTCGCCGTGGTGAACGGCTGGAATGCCGCACGTGCGCTCACGCCTTTGCCCTGCAGCGCGGCCAGCGCGCGCCCGGCGTTGTAGTCGCGCCAGTCGATCGCGTACGCGAATCCGGCCTGGCCACCCAGCACCGCACCCTGCTCCGCCGGCAGCGCGGTCACGCGTGCGCCACCGTCGACGCGGCTGCGGCTGCCGGCGAACGCCACGCCGTAGGCCGGTGCGATCGCATAGCTGGTGCTGCCGTAGAACACATCCCCCTTGATTGGCGGCGTCTCGGCAAAGATCGAATGCACCAGGCGGAACTGCGCCTGCTGCACCGGCACCACGTAGGCGCTGCCGGCATCGAAGCGCTGCCCATCGACGGTGACTGCACGCTCCAGCGCGCGTACCTCGATGCGATGCAGCAGCAACAGTTCCAGCAGGCGGCGGGTCAGTGCCGGATCATGCGCATCACCGAACACGAAGCTCTTCACCGGCTGCTGTGCGGCCTGCTTCAGCGCGCTCTGGAAGAACTGCTTCTGCAGGTCGAACAGGCCGCTGCGCTCAGCTACCGCACCACGCACCGTGCCCAGCCCGGTGGCGACCTGGTTGCGGATGGTGAACGGGAAGGTCAGCAGGCCGTTCACCGATTCCTGCACGCGGCCACGCGAACTGGCCTGCTCGACGGTGACGCCGACCGCGCCGTGGAAGTCCGGATAGGTCGAGCCATACACCGGCGAGAAGTTGTCGAAATTCTCGCCGGTGTAGTACAGCGAACCCAAGGCATCCAGCGCCTGCGCGTGGTACCTGGCCAGGGTCTTGTTGAACTCGTACGACGGCGCCGGAATCAACGGGCTGTGCATGCTCTTCGGCGAAGGCTCGAAGTAGTACGTGCTGTCCTTGCCCATTTCGTGGAAATCGATCTGCACGTTCGGGTACCACTGGTGGAACACCTCTACCTTCGGCCGTGAGTCCTGCTGGGTCAGGGCAAGCCAGTCGCGGTTGAGATCGGTGAAATAGTGGTTGGTGCGACCCTGCGGGAACGGCTCGACATGTTCCTTGTCGGCGGGGTCGGCCGACGCCGGATCGGAGGCCCAGGCATTGTGCCAGTTGGCGGCACGGTCGCGGCCGTCCGGATTCTGTGCCGGATCGAACAGCACCACCGCGTGCTGCAGCCACTGCTGGGTTTCGGCACTGCGGTTGGCCACCAGGTAGTACGCCGTCAGCATCGCCGCCTCGGCACTGGAGGTCTCGTTGCCATGCACGCTGTAGCCCAGCCACACCACCACCGGGCTGCCACCGGCCGCGCTGCGTGGTTGCGCCGGATCGACCAGGGTCGCGTGCTGTTGGCGGATCTGTTCCAGCCGCGCATGATTGCCTGCAGCGGTGACGGTGGCGATCAACAGCGGGCGGCCCTCGTAGCTGCGGCCGATCTCGCGCACGCTGATCTTGTCCGAGCGTCTGGCCAGCTCCTGGAAGTACGCCACCAGTTGGTCGTGCCGGGTGTAGCGGCTACCGATCGGGTAGCCGAGGAACTGCTCCGGCGTCGGCACCGCTGCATCGAAGGCTGCCGCATCCGTGGCCTGCGGGAAGAAATAGGCACTCTGTGCCTGCGCCGGCTGCGGGCAGGACAGTACAGTGGCGGCGGCAAGCAGCAACGGAAGAACGGCACGGCGATGCAAGGACACGGTGACTCCCCTGGAACACAACGGCAGACAGTTGCGCGGCCGGTCCCTTCAGGTGGCCGGCCGCGGCGGGTGGATCAGAAGCGGTAATCGAAGCCCAGCGTGAAGTAGCGGCCGCGCAGGTCGTACTGGCTGAAGTCGTACGGCGCGCGGATGCCCGGGAACGAGGCGTCGTACGGCGGCGTCTTGTCGGCCAGGTTCTGCACCTTGGCATACAGCGTCAGCTTGTCGATGCCGGTGTAGGCCAGGTACAGGTCGTACTGGCTGTAGCTGCCGACGCGCTGCTGCACGGCCTTGGCTGCGGTGCTGGCTTCCTGGCGGTAGCTGCTGGTGTAGTACCAGGTCACGGCTGCGTTGAAATCACCGTACTTCCAATCCAGCGTGGTGGTGGCCTTGTCCTTGGGCAGGGTCGCGCCCAGGTTGCTGCCGGCGTAGTCGACCAGCGGGCCACCGACCACGGTCGGGCGACGGTAGTCGCGCACGTGGGTGTAGGCCGAGGACACGGTGAAGTCACCCAGCGCCGCGGTCGGGATGCGCTGGCGCAGTTCGACGTCGATGCCCGAGGTCTTCAGCTCGCTCAGGTTCTGGTAGCGGTTGTAGACCGCCTGCAGCTTGCCGCGTTCATCGCGCTGCACCGCGCCGGCCACGTTGTCGTTGACCAGGGTCTGGGTGTTGTTGGTGCCGACCAGGTTGTCCAGCTGGATGCGGTAGTAGTCCACGCTCAGGTTGGTGTTGGCCCACGGCGACAGCACCACGCCGAAGTTCACGCTCCTGGTGCGCTCGGGCTTCAGCGCGTTGTTGCCAACGGTGAAAAAGGTAGGGTTCTGCCGCGAGCCCGGCACGTCAGGATCACGCGGATCGACCACGCTGCCGTAGGCGATGCTGGTGCTGTTGGAGTTTTCCGACAGCGACGGCGCACGGAAGCCCTTCGAGGCCGATGCACGTACCAGCAGGAAGTCCAGCGGCTGCCAGCGCAGGCCGATCTTCGGCGAGAACGCATCGCCGAAATCATCATAGTGATCGGCGCGTGCAGCGGCGGACAGCTCCAGCGTCGATGCCAGCGGTACGTTCACTTCGGCGTAGGCGGCACTGACCTCGCGCTGGCCATGCACTTCGGCAATGGCCGGGCGCACCTGCAGGCCGGCATCGATCTGCCACGGGTTGTTGGAATCGAGCTTCTCGCGGCGCCACTCGGCACCCGCGGCGAAGCCGATCTCGCCGGCCCAGGTGCGGCCCAGGCTGCCGGAAATCTTCGCATCGATGCCCTGCAGCTTGGACTCGGCCGGACGCAGCGTGGCGATGTTGATCGAATCACGCACCGACTGCGGCGTGGCTGCCGGGTCAAGCAGGTTGTAGCTGCCCGTGGACAGTGCGTTGGCCAGCGCCCAGCGGTTGGCGAAACCACCGGACACAGTCTCCCGCTCACTGCTGCGCGCACCGAATGCAGCCACTTCCCAGTCCCAGTTGGCGGTGGTGCCACGCAGGCCGAACACACCGCGATAGGCGGTGGAGCGGTTGGTCTTGATCGTGCCGCCGAGGTCGAAGAAGGTGTACTCGATCGGGATCGCACGGCCGTACGGGTTGTACGGATTGCTGGCCGGCAGCAGCGACGACACCGGCTCGGCCAGGCCGCTGTTCGCGTTCAGTGCGAAGCGGCCGCTTTCCAGGGTGAAGAACGGGCTGCTGCCGAACCACGCGGCGCTCTTGATCTGGCTGTACAGCACTTCGCCGAAGGCTTCGACGTTGTCGTTCAGGCGGAAGGTGCCGTTGGCGTAGGCCTGATAGCGCTTGGTAGAGGGGATCAGCGTGGTGAACGGTGCCTGGTTGAAGCCGCAGGTATCACCGGACAGGCCATCGATCGGCGCGCTGGCAACGCGGGTGGTGCCGGCCGGGCAGTTGCCGTTGGCATCGAGCATCGGCACCGACACGCCGTTGACCAGGTAGCGTGCGCCCTTGGCCGACCAGCCGTTCCAGCGGCCACCGGGCTTGTCGGTGTAGATGCCACTGCGGGTCAGGTTGCGCTCGTCCTGGTCCAGGCGCTCGCGGTTGTAACCCTGCAGGCTGAAGAGGATGTTGTAGCCGTCGGTGTCGAGATCACCGAGGCCGCCGACGAACTTCAGGTTCTGCTCGTGCAGGCCGCCCTGGTCGGCACCGCCGAAGCTGCCGCCGATCTCGGCGCCTTCGAAGTTCTGCCGGGTGATGATGTTGACCACGCCGGCCACGGCGTCGGAACCGTATACCGCCGAGGCGCCGTCCTTGAGCACTTCAATGCGCTCGACCGCGACCAGCGGCAGCGCATTGAGATCGACGAAGGTGTCGGACAGGCCACCGGCCGGGAAACCGTAGTTGGCCAGGCGGCGGCCGTTGAGCAGCACCAGCGTGTTCTTCTGCGACAGGCCACGCAGGCCGATGCCGGCCGAGCCGGACGCCCAGCCGTTGTTGGTGGTTTCGTTGGCGGCGTTGCCGGTGTTGGCCGAGATCGAACGCAGCACGTCGGCCACGGTGGCCTTGCCGGTCTGTTCCAGCTGCTGGCGACCGATCACCTGCACCGGGTTGGAGGCCTCGGTATCGGTACGCTTGATATTGGAACCGGTGACACGCACGGCGGCCAGGGTATTGGCGTCGCCAACGGCGTCGGCGGAGTTTTCGGCGGCGGCGGACAAAGGCGCGGCCAGAGCGACGGCCAGGGCCGCCACGAGCAGGGTGTGCTTGGGCATGACGATGTGGGGAGGTGGTAAGGACGACGAAGTTCCGCAGTAGTCCATGCCTGGCCCGGGTCCGGCCAATAACATCTCTTCATACGGATATAAGAGAAACTATCATCTCTTCATCCGGATGGAAAGAGTTACTTCACGAAAGCCCGACATCCACTCAGGATGGCCGGCCACCTGCGGCGTACAATTGCGCCATGGAAATCTTCAAAGTCTTCATGCTCGAGGCGGCGCACCGCCTTCCCAACGTGCCGCCGGGGCACAAGTGCGCGCGCCTGCACGGCCACTCGTTCCGGGTGGAACTGAAGGTCGAGGGCGAGCCCGGCGCGCAGACCGGCTGGATCATGGACTTCGGCGACGTCAAGGCGGCCTTCCAGCCCATCTATGACCGCCTGGACCATCACTACCTCAACGACATCCCCGGCCTGGAGAACCCGACCAGCGAGAACCTGGCGGTGTGGATCTGGAACGAACTCAAGCCCAGCCTGCCGGCGCTGAGCGAGATCACCGTACACGAAACCTGCACCTCCGGCTGCCGCTACCGCGGTCCGACGGCCTGATCAACTCATTGATCTGAAAGGTTTTTCAAAGGCGCCCTGAGCGCCTTTGTTATTTTTGTTGCATTGCCGCATCAAGGGCGTATGCTGCAATGCATCAAGTCACTCCCTGATGCCCCATGGCCGCCGCCTTCAGCGATCGCTTCAGTGATGCCACCCGCCAGCTCGCCGCCGCGGCAACCCGCGCGAACCGGTTGGCGTTGGAGAACGCGGAAAGCATGTTTGGCGTGCAGCTGAAGGCGATGGAGCGCAACCTGACCGCGACCGGTGGCTGGCTGGGTGAACTGGCCCGCAGCGACGACACGGCCGGGATGCTCAACAGGGGCGCACAGCTGTGGCAGGACAACCTGCAGCGGCTGGGTCAGGCCCAGCAGGATGTGGTTGGTCTCGGCCTGCAGGCCAGCAAGGCCTGGTCCGAACTGGTGCAGGGTTACAACGAATCAACGGCGGACGCGAACAGTCACTGACGCGACGCAACGCTCATTGCATGGGTCCCTCCCCCCATGCAATCCGGACCCGGCAGATCCCTCCCTCTGCCGGGTCTTTTTTTGCCCGTTGTCTGGATTGAATAGCGCTTCCTCGTCTGGATTTCCTGCGAGCTGATGGGCCCCGCCGGGGCAGGCAGGGGTCTGGGCAAATGTCCCCCGGCGCCGGCCGTTGGCCGTCACCTCCTCCTTTACTTTGCACAGACCCCTGCCCGCCCCGACGAGGTTCGGCTTACGGTGGGCAAGGCGGCGATCAGTCCGCCTTCAATAAAGCGCCGATAGATTTCGAACGCAGGGCGGAGACCCTTGCGTACGAAGTAAAGGGGGAGGTGACGGCAAACGGCCGGCGCCGGAGGACATTCGTACGCAAGGGTCTCCGCCCTGCGCCACGCAGAATGAACCCACCACACGCGTGCCTTCGTTTCGATTCGCCGCGAATTGAACGGCCCCGCCGGGGCGGGCAGGGGCCTGGGCAAATGTCCCCCGGCGCCGGCCGTTGGCCGTCACCTCCTCCTTTACTTTGCCCAGGCCCTGCCCGTCCCGACGAGGTTCGGCTTGCGGCGGCCAAGGCACCGAGCAGGCTGCCTTCAACAAAGCGCCGATAGATTTCGAACGCAGGGCGGAGGCCCTTGCGTACGAAGTAAAGGGGGAGGTGACGGCCAACGGCCGGCGCCGGAGGACATTCGTACGCAAAGGCCTCCGCCCTGCGCCACGCAGAACGAATCCGCCACACGCCACGCAGAACACACCGCAAAGGAACCTCAGCGCCCGCGACCACCGTGCCAGTGCTGGTGCCACGCCTGGAACATCAGCACGTTCCACAGGTGCGTGTGCCACTTGCGCTCGCCGCGCAGGAACGCTTCCCAGATGCCGCGCACGCGCGCCGCATCGAAACAGCCCTGGTTGCGCAGCAGCTGCGGGTCCAGCAGCGCCTCCGCCCAATCGCGCAATGGACCGGCCAGCCAGCGCGCCATCGGCGGGCCAAAGCCGCGCTTGGGACGGTACACCAGCGGCTCGGGCAGGTAGCGTGCCAACAGGTGCTTCAGAATCAGTTTGTGTTCGCCATCGTGGTACTTCAGGTGCTGCGGCAGGCGCCAGGCCAGTCGCACCACCTCCATGTCCAGCAGCGGCGCACGGGTTTCAACGCCCGCCGCCATGCCCGCGCGGTCAACCTTGGCGAGAATGCCCTCGGCCAGGTCCATGCGGAAATCCAGCAGCTGGATGCGCGCTTCGGCCGGCAGCGCCGTGTCCTGCTGCTGGAAGATCGTCACCGGTTCACGCGCGCCCAGCACCACCTGCGCCGGCTGCCGCCAGCGGGTCACCCGCTGCAGGTAGTGGCCTTCCACATCGTTGGCAGCAACCTCGGCCACCAATGCACGCCAGCCACCCAAGCGACCACGCTCGGCGTTCATGCGGTTGCCGCTGCGCCGCGCCAGGTCGCGTACCCAGTCCGGCAAGCCACCGCACAGGCGCGCATTGCGCAGCGCGCGGCCATAGCTGGGGTGGCCGAAGAACAGTTCATCGCCACCGTCACCGGTCAGCGCCACCGGCTTGCGTGCCCCCAGCAGTTCACTGGCCAGCAGCGTCGGCAGCTGCGACGCGTCGGCGAACGGTTCGCACCAGACCTGCGGCAGGCGCTGCAGCAGATCCAGGCCCTGGCGCGCGTCCATGCGGTGCAGGTGATGCTGCACACCCAGATGGCGCGCGACCTGCGACGCCCAGTCGCTCTCGTCATGTCCCGGATCGTCGAAGCCGACCGTCCATGCTTCGATCGGCAGGTTGGATTGGGCCTGCATCATCGCCGTCACCAGCGAGGAGTCGGTGCCACCGGACAGGAACGCGCCACAGGCCAGCGGCGAGTGCATGCGTGAAGCGATGGCTTTCTGAAGTACCACCTCAAGCTGATCGGTGGCCTGTTCCAGGCTCGGCGCCGGTTGCACCGGCTCCTGCAGTGCACGCTGCATTGCTTCGCGTGCGCACCAGTAACGCGCGCCCCCCTGCGCGGCCTGGCTGGAGCAACCCGCGGCATGGTCGCTGAGATCGATGCGCAGCATCGCGCCCGCCACCAGCTTGTGGATGCCGCGGTAGATGGTGTGCGGCGCCGGCACATAGTCGTGGCGCAGCAGCAGGCTCAGCGCATCCTGGTCGATACTCGGGGCGAACCCGGCGAAAGCCTGCAGCGCCTTCAACTCCGAGGCGAACAGGAACCGGCCCTGGCACCAGCCGTAATACAGCGGCCGCTCGCCCACCGGATCACGGGCCAGCCACAGCACGCGCGACTCGCGGTCCCAGACACTGAAACCGAAGGCGCCCTCGATACGCGCCAGCGCCCGCTGCACGCCCCATTCGACGATCGCCTGCAGCAGCAGCCGTGCATCGCTGCAGCTGCGTGGCAGATCGCGCAACTGCGCCTGCAGGTCAGCGCGGTTGTACAGGCGGCCGTCCAGGCACAGCACGTAGCGACCGCAGTCCGAGCTCAGCGGCTGCAACGGCGTGTCGGCCGGCGCCCGGCAGTGGCCCAGCGCGAGGCCGGCCTCGGCGTCGGTCCAGTAACCGATGCGGCCACGCCCACGCTGCTGCAGCGCCCGCAGCATTGGCGCCAGCTGCTGCAGCAGCTGCTCGTCCTCGGCGGGCGGCAGCCAGGCCCCGACCACGCCGCTCATCGGGAGCCTCCGCACTGGCGGCGGCGGGACGGGTTCAGCAGGCAGGGGGCGGCGGGCGACATGGGGACGGCACGCGGAGCGGAGAAGACTCCATGCTCGGCCGCAGGCCCCGTCGCGTCAGTCGCTTTGCTGTCAGCGATCGTCACCCGCCGTATCACGAAGGTAACGTTTTGTAACAGCGGCAGGCTATGCTGGGCGGCAAGTCGTTGCCGGGACTGAGACCCGGCCCGTGCGCCAGCAACCCCGGCTGAATGGCGCCCGCCCCGGCACCCGGGCGGCCCGATGGCTGGGATAGCATCGCCGCGCTCGTGCCGTGGCGGTACGTCTGCGCCTACGGAGGCCTTGGAAATGCTGGATATCGTACTGGTCGAAGACGATGCCCGCCTGGGAACGATGGTCAGTGACTACCTGCAGCGGCATGGCTACCAGGTCGCCCATGAACGCAGCGGCGAGCGGGCAGTGGCCCGGATCCTGGCCGAAAAGCCGGCGCTGGTGCTGCTCGATGTCGGCCTGCCCGACCAGGATGGTTTCGAAGTGTGTCGGCAGATCCGCCCTCACTATGACGGCATCATCTGCGTGCTGACCGCCCGCACTGACAACATTGACCAGGTGCTGGGACTGGAGCTGGGGGCCGACGACTACATCGGCAAACCGATCGAACCGCGGGTGCTGCTGGCGCGGCTGCGCGCCCACCTGCGCCGCCACCGCCGGGTCGAACCGCGTGACGGCAGCCTGCGCTTCGGCGAGCTGAACATCGACCCGTCCACACGCAACGTGCACCTGCAGGGCAGCCTGCTGGAGCTGACCACGGCCGAGTTCGACCTGCTGTTCCTGCTGGCCAGCAACGCCGGCCAGATCCTGGACCGCGACGCGCTGCTGCGCGGCCTGCGTGGCATCGCCTTCGACGGCCTGGACCGTTCGATCGATGCCCGCATCTCGCGCCTGCGCCGCAAACTGGGCGACAACCCCGAGCAGCCGGAACGGATCAAGACCGTCCGTGGCCGCGGCTACCTGTTCAGCCGCTCGGCATGGGGATGAAGCGCACGCCCTCGGCGATGCGCGGCCACGCCTTCCACTTCCTGCGCTACGGCGTCGGCTTCCTGGTCGCCCACCTGTTGTTGATCGTGCTGGGCCTGTGGGCCTGGGATGCCCTGCTGGAAGACCGCACGGAAGCTGGTCTGCAGGCCGAGATGCGTGGCACCCATGCGCTGCTGCAGCACCGTTTCGCCGAAACCCCGCGCGACCAGTGGCCGGTGCTGGCACGCGAACTCGACGCCGATTTCGCCTACGCGCTGCGCATGGTGCCGCTGGCTGAGGCAGTGAGGGCGTTGCCGGCCAGCCAACGTCCGCCGTTCAACAACGGCCGCGTGCAGATCGACCTGGAGCACATGCGCAGCCTGCAGCGCATTGGTGACAGCGACTACGCGGTGATGCTGGGGCCGCTGGACGAAGCGCTGCCGGACGAGGGCTGGCAGGACAGCGAAGTGTCCGGCGTGGCGATCCTGCTGCTGATCCTGATGGTGGCGGTGGCACTTCCGATGTACGTGATGGTCTATCGGTTGTGGCGCGACGTCTCGCAGCTGGCACAGGCGGCCAGGCAGATGCGCGATGGCCAGTTGGACACGCGAGCGCCGCGTGCGGGCACCGCGCTGGTGCGGCCACTGGCCAATGCCTTCAACCACATGGCCGAGCAGCTGCAGCAGCTGCTGGAAAGCCAGCGTGTGCTGGCGCAGGCGGTGGCGCACGAAGTGCGCACGCCGTTGGCGCGGATGCGTTTCGGCCTGGCCGACCTGGAGGACACCGCGCTGGATGATGGGCAGCGCGATGCACTGGGCGGATTGCGCACCGATGTGGATCGGCTGCAGCACCTGACCGATGCCGGCGTCGAGTACGCCGCACTGGGCCGCTGCCATCAGCCGACCCGCCAGCGCCTGCAGCTAGCGGCGCTGGTGCGTGGCGTGGTCGCTCAGTTCGCGCCGCTGCCGATGCCGGTGCAGCAGGCGCTGTCGCCGGTGGGCCTGGTCAACGTCAACCGGCACATGCTGGAGCTGGCACTGCGCAACCTGCTCGGCAATGCACTGCGTTACGCGCGCCGGCAGATCCGTATTGCCAGCACCGTCAATGACGGCTGGCTATGCCTGCAGGTGGAGGACGACGGCCCCGGCATCGCACCCGAACTACGCGGCCAGGTGCTGCAGCCCTATGTCCGGCTGGACCCGGGCAGTCCCGGCTTCGGCCTCGGCCTGGCGCTGGTGCAGGTGGTGGCCGACAAGCATGGCGGCCACGTCGAAGTGACCGATTCGGCGCTGGGCGGTGCCTGCATCCGCCTGCGCCTGCCGCTGGAAAACGGCGGCATCGTCGAATGCGAAGCGGCCTGCTAGGCCGCCGGTTCCGCACGCGGCAAGGCGAACACGAACAGCGCGCCACGCTCGCTGTCGCGCAGTTCGATGCGGCGGCCGTGCAGCTGCACGATGCGCTGCACGATCAACAGCCCCAATCCGCCGTTCTCGCCGCGCCGCGCGCCCAGCGCGGCCGGTGCCTGGAACAGCTGGGTGCGCAACGCCGGCGCGACCCCTGGGCCGTCATCGGCCACGCTGACCTCCACGCTGTCGGGAGTCGCACGCAGGCGCACTTCGATCTGTCCACCGTCAGGTGCATGGCGCAGCGCGTTGTCGAGCAGGTTGGTCAACACCCGTTCGACCAGGCCCAGGTCGGCGCGCACCAGCGGCAGGCCGGGGGGGAACGCCGCGTGCAGCTGCTGGCCGCGCGCCTGTGCCGCCAGTTCGAACTTCTGCAGCACGTCCTGCAGCAGCTCCGGTAGTGCGAACACCTCCCACTCCAACCGCACTTCGCCATGTTCCAGCCGCGCCAGCTCGAACAGCGCGCGCGCCAGCCGGCCGACCTTGGCGCTCTGTGCCAGCGCGATGCCGAGATAGCGGCGGCGCTCATCCGGCGACAGCGTGGCGTCCTTCAACGCCAGCGTTTCCAGGTAGCCATGCAGCGACGACAGCGGCGTGCGCAGGTCGTGCGAGATGTTGGCGACCAGTTCGCGGCGCTGCAGGTCCTGCTGGCGCAGCTGCTGCCACTGCTCGCCCAGCCGCTGCGCCATCTGCGCGTGCGCGTGTTCGAGGATCACCAGCTCGTCGCGCTCACCGGGGCGCAGCGGCTCCGGCGGTGGCAACGGCGTGGGTGCGTCGATGTCGAAGGCCTGGATGCGCCGGGTCAGCCGCCGCAGCGGACGGGTCACCCAGTAGAACGCCACCAGCCCGGCCAGCAGGCCGAGGCCACCGACCAGCACCACCGACCACAGCGTGGTGTTCCACTGGCTGCCGGCGGCAAGATCGTCGGCCAGCATCTGCCGGTGCTCGCCGACCAGCACCACGTACACGTAGCCCGCCGGCCGGCCCTGCACGATCAGAGGTGCCGCGCTGAACACCTTGCGGCCATTCGCGCTGCGCGGGTCATCGCCGAGGATCGGCAACGGCGCACCGGCCAGCAGGCGGCGCAGCGGCGCCACGTCCACCCGGTTTCGCACCAGGTGCCCACTGGGTGCATCGTGGCCGAGGATGCGGCCCTGGTCATCCAGCAGGTAGACCTCGACGCTGGGGTTGACCGCCATCAGCTGGCCGAACAGCGCCCGCACCGCCGCATCACGCATGCCGCTGGTATCCATCAGCTCGCTGCGCTGGGCGATGTGCTCGGCCAGGCCCAACGACAACCGCTGTACCACCTCCTGCTCGTGGCGGGTATTGGCACGCATCTGCAGTGCAAGCAGCGCCATGCAGCACGTCAGCATCAGCGCAGCGGTCACCACTGCCAGCTTCTGCCACAGGTTCGGCTTGATCATGCCGCCGCTCCGGCCGGGTCGACCAGCTTGTAGCCACGGCCCCATACCGTCAGCAGCCGCCGCGGATTGGCCGGATCGGGCTCGATCTTGCTGCGCAGGCGGTTGATATGGGTGTTGACCGTATGCTCGTAGCCGTCGTGCTGGTAGCCCCAGACCTGGTTGAGCAGTTCCATGCGCGCGAACACCTGGTCCGGGTGACGGGCAAAGAACAACAGCAGGTCGAACTCGCGCGGGGTCAGCTCCAATGGATTGCCATCCACCGAGGCGGTGCGCGCGACCGGGTCCAGCTGCAGTCCCCCCAGCTCGATCGCGCCGGCATCGATGCGTGCGCTCTGCGCCATCGCCTCGGCGCGGCGCAGCAGCGCGCGCACGCGTGCCACCAGTTCCGGCATCGAGAAGGGTTTTGCCAGGTAATCGTCCGCGCCCAGTTCCAGGCCGACGATGCGCTGGGTTTCGCTGCCGCGCGCACTGATGATGATGATCGGCACATACCGCGCCATCGCGCGTGCGCGCTGGCACACCTGCAGCCCGTCCACGCCGGGCAGCATCACGTCCAGCACCAGCGCGTCCCAGGGACCTTCCTGCTCGAGCAGGCGCAGGCCGGCATCGCCGCTGGCAGCATGGGCGACGTCGTAGCCCTCATCGCCCAGGTGCATGCGCAGCAGGTCGGCGATGTGGGCATCGTCTTCAACAATCAGCACGCGTTTGGTCGACATCGTCAGCTCAAGGCCAGTGGGGAGGCGGGTTGCATTGTGGCGCGGGACGGCCGCCGATACCTCACGAAAAATTGAATCCTGCGTGAGGATTCGTTGATCCGGGCGGGCGCAGCATGGCCCCGTCACCCCCTTCCCGGAGTCCGCCATGTCCTTGTCCCGCCGCCATCTGCTGGGCCTGGGCGGTGTTGCCACCGCCGCCGGCCTGCTCGGCCTGGGGGCCTGCAGCCGCGCCGCCCCCGCCGCCGCCGAAGCGCGCCCGTCGCGACAGTTCGAGGTCATGCACAGCGATGCCGACTGGCGCCAGCGCCTGACCCCGGCGCAGTACGCGGTGCTGCGCCAGCAGGCCACCGAACGGCCGTGGAGCAGCCCGCTCAACAAGGAACACCGCCAGGGCACCTTCGCGTGTGCCGGCTGTGCGCTGCCGCTGTTTTCCTCGTCCACCAAGTTCGAGAGCGGCACCGGCTGGCCCAGCTTCTGGGCGCCGCTGCACAACGCCATCGGCGAAGACCGCGACGTCACCTTCGGGATGCTGCGGGTGGAGGTGCACTGCCGTCGCTGTGGCGGCCACCTCGGCCATGTGTTCAACGATGGCCCACGCCCGACCGGGCTGCGCTACTGCATGAACGGTGCGGCGATGGTGTTCGTTCCCGGCGCCACGGATGGCACTGCCGACGGCTGGCGGGTGCCGGTCGGTTCTTCCCCTGTTTCCGGAGCCTGACGATGCTGCTGTTGCTGCTTGCCTACCTGGGGGGCGCGCTGACCCTGCTCAGCCCCTGCATCCTGCCGGTGCTGCCGTTCGTGTTCGCGCGTGCCGACCGTCCGTTCCTGCGCAGCACGCTGCCATTGCTGCTGGGCATGGCGCTCACCTTCACCGTGGTCGCCAGCCTGGCCGCGGTGGGCAGCCAATGGGTGGCACAGGCCAACCAGGTCGGGCGCTGGATCGCCCTGCTGCTGATGGCGCTGTTCGCGGTCGCCCTGCTGTGGCCACGACTGGCCGACCATCTGCTGGCGCCGTTCCAGCGCGTGGGTGCCCGTCTGAGCGCGCGCGCCGATGCCGCGGATGCCGCTGGGCGCGGCGGCGCGTGGACCTCGCTGCTGATCGGCATCGCCACCGGCCTGCTGTGGGCACCGTGTGCAGGTCCGATCCTCGGCCTGGTGCTGACCGGTGCCGCCCTGCATGGTGCCAGCGCTGGCACCAGTGGGCTGCTGCTGGCGTATGCGCTGGGCGCGATCACTGCGCTGGCGCTGGCGGTATGGGTGGGTGGCCGCGTGTTCCGTGCGCTGCAGGCGCGGCTTGGCCTCGGCGATGTGCTGCGCAAGGTGCTGGGCGTGGCCGCCTTGCTGGCGGTGGTGGCAATCGGCCTGGGCTGGGATACCGGCCTGCTGACCCGTCTATCCACGGTCAGCACCGCGCGTATCGAGCAGGGCCTGCTGGACGCGGTACCCGGCGCGCAGCCGGCGGCACCACCGATGATGATGATGGCCGGTGCCAACGCCGCTGGCGATGCACCGCTGCCGGTCGAGGGCACCCTGCCCGCGCTGGACGGGGCCACCGGCTGGCTCAACAGCCCACCGCTGACGGCCCAGCAGCTGCGCGGCAAGGTGGTACTGGTCGACTTCTGGACCTACTCCTGCATCAACTGCCTGCGTGCGATGCCGTTCGTGCACGAATGGGAGCGCCGCTACCGCGACCACGGCCTGGTGGTGATCGGCGTGCACACGCCGGAGTTCGCCTTCGAGCGTGACCCGCGCAACGTCATGAAGGCGGTGCAGCAGCTGAAGGTCGAGTACCCGGTGGCGCTCGACAACCAGTACACGATCTGGCGCGCATTCAACAACCGCTACTGGCCGGCGCAGTACTTCGTTGATGCGCAGGGCAACATCCGCGGCCACCAGTTCGGCGAAGGCAACTACGCGCGTTCGGAACAGATGATCCGTCGCCTGCTGACCGAAGCCGGGCAGGCCAACCTGCCGCCGCCTGCCGATCCTGCTGCCGCCGACCTGAAAGGCGTGGCCGTGCAGGCCGACATGGGCAACCTGCGCTCGCCGGAAACCTATCTGGGCCACGCCCGCGCCGAGCAGTTCGCCTCGCCCGGCGGACAGCGCAGCAACAGCGCGTTCGACTACACGCTGCCGACCACCCTGGCGTTGAACCAGTGGGGACTGTCGGGGCGCTGGACCGTCACCGATGAAGCCGCACAGCTGCAGCAGGCCGGTGGCCGCATTGCCTTCCAGTTCCATGCGCGTGACCTGCACCTGGTGCTGGCGCCCAGCCGCGACGGCACGCCGGTGCGCTTCCGCGTCTGGCTGGATGGCAAGGCGCTGCCCGCTGCCGATGCCGGTAGTGATGTCGGCGCCGATGGCAGTGGCGTGGTCGACGAGCATCGCCTGTACCAGCTGGTACGCCAGCGCGGCACAGTCGGCCCGCATCGCTTCGAGATCGAATTCCTCGATGCGGGCGTGCAGGCCTATGCCTTCACCTTCGGTTGAACCGGGAGCAGATGATGAAACTCTCCTTTGAACAGGGCATCGCCGCCGGTGTTGCCGGCCTGGTGGCCATGGCATTGATTGCCGGGGTGCTGCTGGTCGATCACGGCGCGGCTGCGGCGCCGGTCGAAGCCAGCGCGCAGATCCAGGCACTGCCGGCCCCCACCGGCGATGCGGCGTTCCGCGATGACGCCACCCACGCCAGCGTGGTGTTTGCCGGCGGTTGCTTCTGGGGCGTGCAGGGCGTGTTCCAGCACGTCAAGGGCGTGAGCAATGCGGTATCCGGCTATATCGGTGGCAGTGCAGCCAATGCGCGCTATGAGCGCGTCAGCGGTGGCCAGACCGGCCATGCCGAAGCCGTAAAGATTGACTACGACCCGCGCCAGGTCAGCTATGGACAGCTGATGCAGGTGTTCTTCTCGGTCGCGCACGACCCGACCCAGCTCAACCGCCAGGGTCCGGACCACGGCAGCCAGTATCGCTCGGCGATCTTCAGTGACGACGCCCGCCAGCAGGCGGCCAGCCGCGCCTACATCGCCCAGCTCGGCCAGGCCGGCAGCTACCGCGCACCGATCGTAACCCAGCTGGTCAGCGGCCAGCGCTTCTACCCGGCCGAGAGCTACCACCAGAACTACATGACCAACTACCCGCAGGCCGCCTACATCCGCTACTACGACGCACCGAAGCTGGTGGCCCTGGCCAGGCAGTTCCCGGCGCTGTACCGGCGCGAGGCGGTGCTGGTGCCGATGCGCTGACGGCATTTCCCCTGGGGCTGATCGGTGCTCGGCTCTACACACCCCAAAAAGACGCACGGCGATCCCGCCGTGCGCTTGGAATGCGCCGGCCACGCCCCGATCAGGCCCGGCCGACGACGACATGCTAGGCTCGCCATCATCATGGGTACAGCACCAGATGGTGGGATGTTCGATGGATACAGATGACCAGGTCACGATGATCCCTCCACGCTACCAGCGGCTCTCCGACGAACTGGCCGAGGCCATCCACGGCGGTCGCCTTCCGGTCGGCAGTCGCCTGCCTTCGCTGCGGCAGATGGCGTCGCAGCGCAGGCTCAGCCTCAACACGGTGATCGCGGCATATCGCCAGCTGGAAGATGCCGGGCTGGTGATTCCGCGGCCGAAGGCGGGCTTCGAAGTCGCGCCGCGGCTGTCGGTGCCGGAGCGTTCGCTGCGCGACACCCCGTCCGCGCCCACCGCGCCGCTGCAGCAGGTGCTGATGGCCCGGGTACTGGAAGCACAGCGCCGCCCGGGTGTGGTCGACCTGGCCTTCGCCGGCCCACGTGGTCGCCAGTTCTATCCCGGCGCGCAGCTGGCCCGGCATACCGCGCAGGTGCTGCGCCACGGCCAGCAGACGGTGGAGACCTATGCGAGACCCAACGGCTCCCCCCGGCTGCTGGCGCAGATCGTGCGCCGCAGTCCGCGCATGGGTCTGCACACCCACGCCGAGCGACTCCTGCTGACCCATGGTGCGATGGAGGCCCTGCAGCTGGCGTTGCGCGCGGTCACCCAGCCCGGTGACGCAGTGGGCATCGAGGCGCCGTCCTACTTCAACCTGTATCCGTTGCTGGCCAACCTCGGCCTGCAGGCCATCGAGTTGCCCACCCACCCGCAGCACGGGCTGGATGTGGATGCACTGGATGCGCTGCTGGAGCACACGCCGCTGGCCGCACTGGTGGTGATGCCGACCGTGCACAACCCGCTCGGCTGCACCATGCCGACCGCCGCCAAACAACGCTTGGCCGAGCTGGTCAACGCACGGCAGCTGCCCCTGATCGAGGATGCGGTGTACGCCGAGCTGCAGTTCTGCGAGCCGCCGGCACCCTTGCTGAAAGCCTTCGATCGCGATGGCTGGGTGATGGTGGTCGGTGGCTTCTCAAAGACACTGGCGCCGGATTACCGCATCGGCTGGCTGGATGGCGGCCGCTTCGCAGAGCGCATCGCGCTGCTGAAGTTCCAGTCCACCGGCGGTGAGCCGCAGCTGCTCGGCGATGCGGTGGCCGCTTATCTGGAAGCAGGCAGCTACGAGCACCATCTGCATCGCATGCGCCGCCTGTACCGCGAACAGGTGGGACGGCTGCGCCAGCTGGTAGCCGAGCATTTCCCGGCAGGCACCCGCGCCACCGAACCACAGGGCGGATTCCTGCTGTGGCTGGAACTGCCGGGCGTGGACACGCGCGAGCTGTTCGAGCGAGCGTTGCAGGAGGACATCGTGTTCATGCCCGGCCAGGTCTATTCGCGTGGCGCGCGCTATCGCCACTGCCTGCGGCTGTCGTGCTGCCAGAGCCTGGATGCACGCTTCATCGGTGCGGTGGAACGGCTGGGTGCGATCGCGCGGGAGCTGGCAGTGCGCCAGCTCCTGTAGAGCCGAGCCCACGCTCGGCTGCCCTTCGCTGACGGTCCCCCGCTGAGCCGAGCATGGGCTCGGCTCTACAGGAAGCAGGTCAGTCGAGCAGGTGCGTACTCAGGATCTGACCATCCGCCCCCGGCAGATGCGGCAGCCGTCCCCAGCACGGCATCGGCAGGCGCTGCTGCAGCGTGGCGATGTTCTCGTCCTGGCGCTGCATTGCCGGGTCGATGTGGTTGCCGATCCAGCCCAGGCAGTCCACGCCGCTGGCCTGCAGCGATTGCGCGGTCAACCGCGCGTGGTTGACGCAGCCCAGCCGCATGCCCACCACCAGCAGCACCGGCAGCTGCAGCGCACGCACCAGGTCGAGCTGGTCCAGCGTGGCCGAGACCGGCGCCAGCCAACCGCCCACGCCCTCCACCACGACGATATCGGCCTTCGCGCGCAGGCGTTCGAACGCGGCCACGATCGGCGCCAGCTCCACCTGCACGCCGTCCTCGGCAGCGGCCAGCTCCGGTGCCAGTGGCTGCCGCAGCGCATAGGGATTCAGATCGGCATAGTCCGGCACCGGCCAGCTGGCCGCCTGCAGCGCCAGCGCGTCCTCGTTGCGCAGGCCCTGCCCCAGATCCTCGCTGCCGCTGGCCACCGGCTTCATGCCCACTGCACGCAGGCCACGCTGGCGCAGTGCATGCAGCAGCGCGGTGCTGGCCGCGGTCTTGCCGATTTCGGTATCGGTGCCGGTAACGAACAGGGCGGGCGGCAGCGTAGCGGGCAACGGCATCGATGGGCTCCAACAGGGCAACAGTGTGTGCATTATCGCCGGCCCGGTGCACTTGCTAGACTGCGGGCATGTTCGCCAATGCCTCGCTCACCGGCAGCAAGCCGGAACAATACGCCCAGCTGCTGGAACAGGCCCGTGGCCTGGTCTACGCCGAGTCCGACCGCATCGCCAACGCGGCCAACCTCTCCGCACTGGTCTATCACGCCCTGCCCGACCTGAACTGGGTGGGCTTCTACCTGTATGACGGCAAGGAACTGGTGGTCGGCCCGTTCCAGGGCCTGCCGGCCTGCGTGCGCATCCCGCTGGACAAGGGTGTGTGCGGTGCCGCCGCCAGCCAGCGCGTAACCCAGCGCGTGGACGACGTCGATGCCTTCCCCGGCCACATCGCCTGCGATTCGGCCTCGCGTTCGGAGCTGGTGGTGCCGCTGCTGCGCGGCGATGAACTGATCGGCGTATTCGATATCGACAGCCCGAAGGTCGGCCGCTTCGACGCCGACGATCAGGCCGGCCTGGAAGCCATCGCCCGCGTGTTCGTCGAGGCACTGGGATGAGCGCACCGAAGCTGCGCAACATCGGCCCGAAAAGTGCAGCGTGGCTGCGCCAGGTCGGGCTGCGCAGCCGCGAGGACCTGGTGGCGATCGGCGCAGTCGGCGCCTTCGTCAAGGTCAAGCGGGCCGGCTTCAAGCCCAGCCTGAACCTGCTGTACTCGCTGGAAGGCGCATTGCTGGACTGCCACTGGCAGGAGCTGAGCGAGCCGCAGCGTGAAGCGCTGGTGCAGGACTATGAGGCGCGCATCGCCGCGCATCCGCTGAAGGCGGCCGGCCCGGCGTCGGGCCCGGTGCATGAGCAGCGCTTCGATGCCGACGATGAGGCCGAGGACAACGTGGCCGAGCGCGCGGACGAGGATTGACTGCACCGGTAGTGCCGGCCGCTGGCCGGCAACTGCGTGATCCTTGCAACGTTCCTGAGGCTGCCGGCCAGCGGCCGGCACTACCGATGGACTACGGCTGCTGCAGTTCCAGCAGCTCGCCCACCAGCCCGACCTCGCCCCGCTCCAGCCACACCCGCAGGCGCGTGCCGTGGTCGATGCGCAGGGCCCAGCACAGCGACATCGGCAGGCCGCAGACCTGCGACAACACCATGCGCAGCGGGCCACCATGGCTGACCACCAGCGTCGGCACCGGATCATCATCATCGAGCAGGCGATCCAGCGCGCGCGCGATACGCCGCTCGAAATGCCCCCAGCTCTCGCCGTTCGGCGGCGGGAACGCATGCGGATCGGCGTGGAAGGCGGCCAGCGCATCTTCCGGCAGGTCGAACAGCGACTGCCCGTCCCAATCGCCGAAATCCAGCTCTTCCCATTCCTCGTCCGCTTCGACGTCCAGCCCGCGTGGGGTGGCCAGCGCCATCGCCGTGTGCAGCGCGCGCAACCGCGGTGAACTGATCACCCGCTCCCAGCGTTGCTCGGCATAGGCCTCGACCAGCTCCTGCGGCAGGCCGGCCAGCTGCGGTGGATCGCTGCGGCCATCAAGGAACTCATCGCGACCGTTGCCGGCGTGGCGGACCAGGTCGAGGATCATGCGTGCGTCCCGGACGGGCGGCGCAGGTACAACGGAGAACGGGCAGACATCGGTAACGGCACCACGGGATCGAGCAACCATTCTAAAGGCACAGCAAAGGCAGCCGCGCAGGCGCGACGCAACGGGACGGCCTGCGATGCCGTAGACTGCGCGCACTTCCAGGTGACCTGCGGCCGTGGCCGGCAGGTTGAAACGGGAAGCCGGTGACGCGTGATTCCACGCCAGGCCGGCGCTGCCCCCGCAACGGTAAGCACGTCAGTTCCAGGCAACACCGCCACTGTGCCGCAGGCATGGGAAGGCGCCTGGACGGTGGCCTCGCGCCACCCGGCGGCAAGCCCGGAGACCGGCCCGGAAGCCTCAGGTCGCGATGCGGTGGGCATGGCGCTGGATGACCGTGGCGTGCGCTGCGGCATCGGCGCGTGCCTGCCTTCGCGGCTCCTCCCCTTCGCCACGCGGGCGTGCGTGGCACCTGGAGTCCCCCATGAAGCTGCAGTCCCGAATGCTGTCCCTGGCCGTACTGGCCGTACTGGCCGCCCTGCCCGCGCTGGCACAGGCCGCCGATGACACCACCGCGCTCGACCAGATCCTGGTCACCGCCACGCGCACCCCGATCGCCCTGCAGGACAGCATCGCGCCGGCCCAGGTGATCGACCGCGCGCAGATCGAATCCAGCCAGGCCACCTCGCTGCAGGAACTGCTGCGCGGCCGCGCCGGCATCAACCTGACCAATGCCGGTGGGCTCGGCAAGCAGAGCTCGCTGTTCCTGCGCGGCACCAACTCGGGCCACACCGTGGTGCTGGTCGACGGCGTGCGCATCAACAGTGCCGACCTCGGCCTGGCGATGTACCAGGACCTGCCGCTGGCGCAGATCGAGCGCGTGGAAATCGTGCGTGGCCCGCAGTCGAGCCTGTACGGCGCCGATGCCATTGGCGGCGTGATCCAGATCTTCACCCGCCGCAACCAGAGTGATTTCGCCCCGCACTTCCAGCTCGGTGGCGGCAGCAACGGCCTGCGCGAAGTCAGCGGCGGGATCGGCGGCGGGACCGAACGCGGCTGGTTCGGCGCCGACATCGCCTACCAGCATTCCGATGGCATCGATGCCTGCCGCGGCTCGGCAACGCTGTTCACCGGCTGCTTTGCCGACGAACATGACCGCGATGGCTACCGCAACCTGTCCAAGAGCCTGCGCGGTGGCTACACCTTCAACGACCAATGGAACGTGGAAGGCAGTGCATTGCGTGCCGACGGAAAGAACCATTACGACGGCTACTACAACTATTCGGAAACCCGCCAGCAGGTGCTGGCCGGCAAGGTGCGCTACACCCCGTCCGAACGCCTGGCGTTCACCGCCAATGTCGGGCGCAGTGACAACGAGTCGGACAACTTTGGTGACTTCGGTGCCCGTGGCAGCGCTCAGACCCACCGCGACAGCGCCTCGCTGCAGGGTGACTTCGCCTTGGCCGAAGGCCAGCTGCTGAGCACCGGCGTGGACTGGAGCGAAGACAACCTCGATGGCAGCAGTGCCGGATATCGGGTCGACAGCCGCCGCAACACCGGCGTGTTCGTGCAGTACCAGGGGCGCTTCGGCCGCCACCAGTTGCAGGCCAGCGCGCGCAACGACGACAACCAGCAGTTCGGCAACCACGCCACGGGCAGCCTCGGCTGGGCGATGGAGCTCGGCCACGGCCTGCGTGTCAATGCCAGTTACGGCACCGCGTTCAAGGCGCCGACCTTCAGCGACCTGTACGACCCGTGGAGTGGTGTGCCGACGTTGAACCCGGAGAAGTCCAAGAGCGCCAACCTGGGCGTTTCGCAGCAGGGACAGGGCTGGCACTGGGGCCTGGACGTCTATGAAACCCGCATCGATGATCTGATCACCTACGATGCGGCGACCTTCAGGATGCAGCAGGTGGAGAAGGCGCGCATCCGCGGTGCCGAACTGACCGGTGGCGTGCTGCTGGCCGGCTTCGACATCAACGCCCAGCTGAGCTACACCGACCCACGCAACCGCACCGGCGGCAGCACGCAGTTCGACAACTGGCTGCCGCGTCGTGCACAGCAGACCGCGCGCCTGGACATCGACCGGCGTTTCGGGGACTTCCGCGCAGGCCTGACGGTTCAGGGTGCGGGCAAGCGCTATGACGATGCCGCCAACGCGGTGAAGGTGGGGGGGTACGGCACGCTGGATCTGCGCGCCGAGTACGCGCTGACGCCGTCGTGGTCGCTGCTGGCGCGTGCCACCAACGTGTTCGACCGCAGGTATGAGACGGTGGCGTGGTTCAACCAGCCGGGCCGTGAGTACCAGTTGAGTGTGCGTTACCAGCCGAAATGACCGCGACGGTCATGGTAGTGCCGGCCGCTGGCCGGCAACATCATGACCTTCGGCAACGCATTCCGGGTTGCCGGCCAGCGGCCGGCACTACCCCTGCGTCAGCCCTGCAACCCCGGCAGTTCACGCAGGTCGTCGATCACCGCCACCGCATGCGCGCTGGCCAGGTCCAGACCGCGCGGGTAGCCGTAGCGGACCAGCGCGATCGGCATGCCCGCATCTTCGGCGGCGCGGTAGTCGGTCAGCGAATCACCCACCATCAGGCAGGCATCGACCGGCAGCCCGAAGTGCGCAGCGATATGCCGCAGCGGCTCACCGCTGGGCTTGCGCTGCGGCAGTGAATCGCCGCCCAGTACCAGCGCAAACGCATCACCGATGCCCAGGTGCTGCAGCAGCGGCGGCACCAGTGCTTCGGGCTTGTTGGTGCAGATCGCCAGTGGCACGGCGCGCGCGCGCAGCTGCGCCAGTGCCTCGGCCACGCCATCGAACAGGCGCGGGCTGCGCAGCAGGCATTCACGGTAGTGCACCATGAACACCGGCATCACCTTGGCCAGATCGACCTCACGACCGGCGGCGTGCACGGCCTGTTCGACCAGGCGGCGCACCCCGTCGCCGATCCAGCCGAGCACGGTGGCTTCCGGCACGCGTGCCATGCCGATGGCTTCCAGCGTGCGGTTCAGCGCTTCGGCGATGTCAGATGCGCTGTCGACCAGCGTGCCATCGAGATCGAATACGACCAGCGGATAGGGATACGACAAGGGACGACGCCTGTACAACGTGGGGCCGTCCATTGTACGCCGCGCTTTTTGCCCGGGATCGGCCTCAGCCGATCCTGCGTGCGCGGGTGGCCAGAAAGGTGGGCAGGTAACGGTCGATCAGGAAGCGCGGCTTCGGCTGCCAGTCTTCCATGAACCGATCAATCACGAAGCCTGCATCCAGCTGACCGCCGATCAGTTCGGTCAGGCTGTGGCCAAAGGTCAGCGCATCGCCGCGGGCGAGTTTCGCCTCACGCTCTGCGGCGGGCAGGTCTTCCAGGTCCGAATAGGGAATGGCGTACTGCGGCCGGATCAAACCCTGTGCATCCAGCTGCGGATCACGTGCACCGACGAACAGCACCGGGTTGTAGAAGCTGGCCATCAACATGCCATCGCGCGCCAGCACGCGGCGGCATTCGGTCCACACCGGGCGCACGTCGGGTACGTACAGGTTGGAGATCGGATGGAACACCACGTCGAAGCTGTCATTGGCGAATACGTGCAGGTCGCGCATGTCGCCCTGCACCGTGCGCAGCTGCAGGCCGTCGCGCGCAGCGACCCTGCGGTCCTGTTCCAGCTGCCCATCGGACAGGTCGAACACGGTGACGTCGGCGCCCGCAGCGGCCAGCACGGGTGCCTGCTGGCCGCCGCCCGAAGCCAGGCACAGGATGCGACGGCCGCGCACGTCGCCCAGCCAGTCCAGTGGCAGCGCGCGTGGGGTCAGGTGCACCTGCCAGCGGCCTTCGCGCGCGGCGGCAATGGTTGAACTCTCCACCGGGCGCGACCATTCGCGCACTTCGCTGGCCTGGCGGTCCCAGGCAGCACGGTTGTGGTCGATCAAGGCCTGTCCATGGTTCATGTGTTCTCCTTGCCCGGTGGGCGCCAATCCAGATCCTGGAAGGCCGGGCTGGCGAAACACTCGGCCAGGTAATCCAGGAATCGCCGCATGATAGCGGGCTGCTGGCGCCGTGATGCGTACACGGCATGAATGCCGAGCTCGTCCAGACTGAATCCGGGCAGCAGTTCGATCAGCTCGCCGCTGCGCAGCAGTGGCGCCACCTGGTAGGTCGGCAGCATGGCGATCCCGGCACCGGCGCGTACCGCCTCCAGCAGCAGCGAGGCATCGTTGGCGCTGATGTTGCCGCCCACCGCCACCGACAGCGAACGGCCATCGCGGTGCAGCTGCCACAGGCTCTTGCCGACGTAGTGGTGGGTCAGGCAGTTGTGCGCGGCCAGGTGCTCCGGCGCGGTCGGCGTGCCACGCGCCTGCAGGTACGACGGCGTCGCGCACAGCACCGAGCGGCAGGTGGCCAGCCGCCGCGCGATCAGGCTGGGGTCGATCTGGCGCGCGATGCGCACGGCCAGGTCCACGCGCTCCTCGACCAGGTTCACCGTGCGGTCGACCAGCAGCAGCTCGATGCGCGCCGCCGGATGGCGCGCGACAAAACCGGCCACCGCCCGTGCCAGGTGGCTCTGCCCGAACGACACGCTGGCGGTCACGCGCAGCGTACCGTGCGGCTCGGGATCATCACTGGCCAGCTCGCCCTGCAGTTCTTCGCCGATCGCCAGCATCTGCCGGAAGCGCGCCAACGCCGCCTCGCCCGGGCCGGTCAGGCTGACCCGGCGCGTGGTCCGGTGCAGCAGGCGTGCACCCAGCCAGCCCTCGACCTCGGCCAGGTAGCGGCTGACCATCGCCCGCGACATGTCCAGCACTTCCGCGGCGGCGGTGAGGCTGCCGCGCTCGGCCACCTCGACAAACACGGTCATGGCGGTCAATCGGTCCATATGCTCGATCCACGCAACAAACAAGCGCGTTATACGCTGTTTTTCGAGCGACTGCAGCAGCCTAGAGTGGCCCCATTCCCAGCCCACATCGCCCCACGGAGTCCTGCCATGAAGATCGCCCTCGTTGGTTCCACCGGCAACATCGGCCGCCAGATCGCCCGCCACGCGCTGGCCCACGGCCACGAACTCACCGTCATCGTGCGCAGCGCGCAGGACCTCCCGGCCGAACTGGCCGGCGCCCATCCGGTGATCGCCTCGCTGGATGACCAGGACGCGCTGGTCGCCGCCATCGCGGGCCACGACGTACTGGCCAGCGCCTACGGCCCGCGCCCGGGCGACGACATCGGCCGCGTGGGCGAGATCGCCGCGCAGCTGGCGGCCGCCGCGCGCAAAGCCGGCGTACCGCGCCTGGTGGTGGTGGGTGGCGCTGGCAGCCTGGAAGTCGCGCCGGGCGTGCAGCTGGTCGATACCCCCAACTTCCCGGAAGCCTACAAGCCGTACGCGCTGGCCCATCGTGAAGCCTTCAATCGCCTGCAGGCAGTGGACGACCTGGACTGGACCTTCTTCTCGCCGGCCGCCGAAATCGGCCCGGGCGATGAGCGTGGCCAGTATCGCGTGCAGCCCAGGGCCTTCCTGGCCGACGCCAGTGGCCACAGCCGCATCAGCTATGCCGACTACGGCGCCGCGTTCGTCGCCGAGCTGGAAGCGCACCAGTACCCGAAGCAGATCATCACGGCCGCGTATTGATCGACGCGCGAGCCCTGTAGGGCCAAGCCCACGCTCGGCTCCCTATCCGACACAAGGAATTCCCCATGCGTACCGCTGCCCTGCTGCTTCCCCTCGCCCTGGCCGCCACGTTCACCAGTGCGCCGCTCCTGGCCGCACCGGCCACCGCGGCGCCGGCCGCCGCGACGAAATCACAACTGCACCTGCAGACCTTCCATCCCGGCCCGCAGGCGATGTTCTCGGTATCCTCGGTACTGATCGAAGGCCGCCATGACGCGATCCTGGTCAACGCGCAGTTCGGCGCCAGCGACGCACGCAAGCTGGTCGAACGGATCCGCGCCAGTGGCAAGCAGCTGACCACGATCTACATCAGCCACGGCGATCCGGACTACTACTTCGGCCTGGCCACCCTGCAGGATGCCTTCCCGCAGGCACGCATCGTCGCCACTGCGCAGACCGTCGCCCACATCCAGCAGACCCAGGCCGGCAAGCTGGCCTACTGGGGACCGAAGATGGGTGCCGACGTGCCGGCACGCATCGTGGTGCCGCAGGTGCTGGACGGCGATGCCCTGCAGCTGGAAGGCCAGCGCCTGCCACTGATCGGCCTGGATGGCCCGACCCCGGACCGCACGGTGCTGTGGGTACCGTCGCTGCGCGCGATCGTCGGCGGCATTCCGGTGGTGGCCGGTGAGCACGTGTGGATGGCCGACACGCAGACGCCGAAGTCGCACACTGACTGGCTGCAGACCCTGCACCGGTTGCAGGCACTGAAGCCGAAGGTGGTGGTGCCGGGGCATTACGCGCCGGGTGCCGCACTGGATGCCAGTGCGCTGCGCTTTACTGCGGACTACATCCGCGCGTTCGACGCTGAGGCGGCCAAGGCCAAGGACAGTGCGGCACTGGTGAAGGCGATGCAGGCGCGCTACCCGACGCTGGCCGGCGTGGCATCGCTGGAGCTGAGTGCGAAGGTAGCCAAGGGCGAGATGCAGTGGCCATGAGGTAGGGGGTTCTTCTGCAGGGCTGCGCCCTGCACCTGCCCAATGCAACGGCAACAGCCGAAGCAACAGCAACAGCTGGCTATCCGTGGGATGGCGAGGTGGGTCCGGTTGCCCCACCCCGCCTTCGACAGATCTCGGCAATCTGCCGGGGTCGGATCCCGTTGCTGCGCAACGGGCTCTGACCCCGCCTTTGCCGATCAGAGGGATGTGGACTCGTTCGGTCCGTGCTCGAACAACTCCCCCTGCACCACCGGTTCCTTTTCGCGGAAGCCGCCCAGCCCGACACCCACCAGCCGATAGCGCGTCTCCGCTGGCAGGTCGACGCGGGTGCGCAGGGCCAGTGCGATGTCGCGCAGTTCTTCCATCGATTCCGGCGGACGTTCCGGGGTGAAGCTGCGGGTGAGGATGCGGAACTGCGCGGTCTTCAGCTTCAGCACCACGGTATGACCGACACGCTCGGTCTTGCGGGTTGCCTTCCAGGTCTTCTCTGCCAGCTGCACGATGGCCTCGGTCAGGTCTTCCAGCAGCAGGTCCTCCGCGAAGGTGTCCTCCGAGGAAATCGACTGCACCTGCTGGTCCGGTTCCACCGGCCGCTCGTCGATGCCGCGTGCGCGGTTGTACAGGCTGCGGCCGAAACTGCCGAACGCTTCTTCCAGATCGATCAGTGCCCACTGCCGCAGGTCGCCGCAGGTGGCGATGCCGCGCGCGGCCAGCTTGCCTTCCATCACCTTGCCGACGCCAGGCATCCGGCTTACCGGCAACGGCAGCAGGAAGGCGTCCACCCGCTGCGGCGGAATCACGAACTGGCCATCGGGCTTGCGCCAGTCCGAGGCGATCTTGGCCAGGAACTTGTTCGGCGCGATCCCGGCTGAAGCAGTCAGGTTCGTCTCCTCACGGATCTGCATGCGGATGGTACGGGCGATATCGGTAGCCAGTTCGATGCCGCTCTTCGGCTCGGTCACGTCCAGGTAGGCTTCATCCAGTGACAACGGTTCAACCAGGTCGGTGTGGCGCAGGAAGATCTCGCGCACCTGGCGTGACACCGCCTTGTAACGTGCGAAGTCGGGCGGCACGAAGATCGCATCCGGGCACAGGCGTTCGGCCCGCACTGCCGGCATGGCCGAACGCACACCGAACACGCGTGCCTCGTACGATGCCGCGCACACCACCGAGCGTGCGCCGCGCCATGCCACAACTACCGGCTTGCCGCGCAGTGACGGATCGTCGCGCTGCTCCACCGACGCGTAGAACGCGTCCATGTCAACGTGGATGATCTTGCGCAGTCGGGTCATGTCAGGTGGAAAAGGCGGGGCCGGGCCGGGTGGGCCACACGCCGAAGTATGGTCGTTGCACATCAACAGGATGCGCGTATTCCCTTGAAAACACTACGGTTGCGTACGGTTGAAATGTTTGATCGGCGCAGTTTCCACGGGCATTCTCGGGCGCTTGTTTCCCTGTTCTCCGCTTCCAGGATTGTGCTTCATGACCCGTCTCCACGCGTTCAACCGCGAACAGCTGCTGGCCAGCGCACGCGGTGAACTGTTCGGCACCGCCGCCGGCCGTTTGCCCAACGACCCGATGCTGATGTTCGACCGCATCACCGACATCCGAGAGGACGGCGGACCGCATGGCAAGGGCATGGTACGCGCCGAACTGGATATCCGCCCGGACCTGTGGTTCTTCGGCTGCCACTTCATCGGCGATCCGGTGATGCCAGGCTGCCTGGGCCTGGATGCCATGTGGCAGCTGACCGGCTTCTTCCTGACCTGGCTGGGTGCACCCGGCAAGGGCCGCGCGCTGGGCTGTGGCGAGGTGAAGTTCACCGGCCAGGTATTGCCGGACGCCAAGCTCGTACGCTACGAGATCGACATCAGCCGGGTCATCAACCGCAAGCTGGTGATGGCCCAGTCGGACGCCCGCATGTACGTGGACGACCGCGAAATCTACAGCGCGCGCGACCTGCGCGTCGGCCTGTTCACCGAAACCGGGAGCTTCTGATGCGTCGCGTCGTCATCACCGGCATGGGCATCACGTCCTGCCTCGGCAATGATCTGGATACCGTTTCGGCCGCGCTGCGTGAAGGACGCTCGGGCATCACCGCCCTGGCCGACCACGCCGAAGCGGGCCTGCGCAGCCAGGTCGGCGGTCGTGTCGACCTCGATCTGGAGGCGCTGATCGACCGCAAGCAGAAGCGCTTCATGAGCGACGCGGCGGCCTTCGCCTACCTGGCCATGCGCGATGCCATCGCCGATGCCGGGCTCAGCCCCGAGCAGGTCAGCAGCCTGCGCACCGGCCTGATCGCCGGTTCCGGTGGCGGCTCCAGCGAATGGCAGATCGGCGCGGTCGACCTGCTGCGCGAACGTGGCGTGCGCAAGGTCGGCCCGTACATGGTGCCGCGCACGATGTGTTCGACGGTCTCGGCCTGCCTGGCCACGGCCTACCAGATCAAGGGCGTCAGCTACTCGCTGTCGGCTGCCTGCGCGACCTCGGCGCATTGCATCGGCGCCGCTGCGGACATGATCCGGCACGGTGCGCAGGACATCATGTTCGCCGGCGGTGGCGAAGACCTGCACTGGTCGATGAGCGTGATGTTCGATGCGATGGGTGCCCTGTCGACCAGCTTCAACGAAACCCCGGCCAGTGCCTCGCGCCCGTACGACAAGGACCGCGACGGCTTCGTCATTGCCGGTGGTGGCGGCATGCTGGTGCTGGAGGATTACGACCACGCCGTCGCACGCGGTGCTCACATCCATGCCGAGCTGATCGGCTATGGCGTCACCTCCGACGGTGCCGACATGGTGGCGCCCTCCGGTGAAGGTGCGGTGCGCTGCATGAAGATGGCGCTGCAGGGTGTCGATCGCCCGCTGGACTACCTGAACACCCACGGCACCTCGACCCCGCTTGGCGATGTCACCGAGCTCAACGCGATCCGCGAAGTGTTCGGCGATGCAGTGCCGCCGCTGTCTTCGACCAAGGCGTTGTCCGGGCACTCGCTCGGTGCAGCCAGCGTGCACGAGGCGATCTACTGCCTGCTGATGATGCGCGATGGCTTCGTTGCCGGTTCGGCCAACATCGGCGAGCTGGACCCGAAGGTGGAGAGCTTCCCGATCCTGTGCGAGAGCCGCGAGCAGAAACTGGATACGGTAATGTCCAACAGCTTCGGCTTCGGTGGCACCAACGCCGCGTTGGTGTTCGGGCGGGTGTGATGGGGGCAGGTGTGCCGACCAACGGTCGGCACCCACCAATAGATGTAGAGCCGAGCCATGCTCGGCTCAGTGCCGGCCAACGGCCGGCACCCACCTTACTTCGGCAGCAACGGCAGCAGCAGCGCGTGCGCATCCACCAGGGATCCAACGATGCGGTGTCCCAGGGCACGCAGCTCTTCATCCGGATGCACCAGGTCAGGCACCTGGATCACGGTCATGCCGGCCGCCAGCGCCGCGCGCGTACCGGCCGGTGAATCCTCCAGCGCCAGGCAACGCCCGGGCACCTGCCCCAATCGCTGCGCGGCCAGCAGGTAGATATCCGGCGCCGGCTTCGGCCGCGCCACGTCGCCACTGGTGATCACCGCATCGAAATACGGCAGCAGGCCAGCAGCGGCCAGCTTGCGGTTGGCCCGCGGCTGCCGCGTGGTGGTGGCCACCGCCCGCGGTACCGCGTGCACTTTCAGCAGCTCCAGCAATTCCAGGATGCCCGGACGCAACGGCAACCCGGTCTGTGTGCGTGCCTCATACAGGTCGTGGCAACGTGCGGCCACCGCATCGATCACGCTGTCCTCGATGCCCTGCGCGCGCAGCAGCGCGTGCGAATCGCGGTCGCCGAGGCCGACCATGCGCAGGAACACCGCCTCGTCCAGGCCCAGCCCGAATTCATCGGCGGCCTGGCCCCAGCAGGCCAGCGAGACACGCTCGCTGTCGATCATCAGGCCGTCCATGTCAAAGATGACGGCGTCGGGGAGAAACGGCAGCGCAGCGATGGGGGTCATGGAGCGAACAGCGTATCCAGGTCGGTAGGGGTGAGCTGCCGCCATTGCCCTTCGTCCAGCCCCTGCAGGTCCAGCCCGCCGACGCGGCTGCGGTGCAGGGCCTGCACGTGGTTGCCGGTGGCGGCGAACATGCGGCGTACCTGATGGTAGCGGCCTTCGTGCAGCACCAGCCGCGCACGGCGCGCACCCAGCACTTCCAGTTCAGCCGGCAGCAGGGGCGTCTTCTCCGATTCCAGCATCAGCGTGCCGCTGGCGAACAGCGCCACCTCGTTGCCGCGCAGGTCCTCGCTCAACTCGACCTCATAGACTTTCGGCAGCTTCGACTTCGGCGAGATGATCCGGTGCAGCAGGCCACCATCGTCGGTCAGCAACAGCAGGCCACTGGTCTCGCGGTCGAGGCGGCCGACCGTGGACAGCACCGGATCGCGGTCGCGGAAGCGCGGCGGCAACAGGTCGTAGATCAGGCGCCCGGTGTCCTTGGTCGAACAGGTGTAGCCAGCCGGCTTGTGCAGCGCGATCGACAGCCCCGGCGGTGGGTCCAGCGGCTCGCCATCGACCCGGATGGCGTCATGCGGCACCTGGTCGTCGGCATACAGCACCTCACCATCGGCGTCGGTGACGCGGCCTTCGCGGAACATCCACTGCACCTGCTTGCGGCTGCCATAGCCCAGGTTGGCGATGTGCTTGACCAGCTTCACTTGCCCTTCCCCTTCACGGCTTCCACCAGCTTGAAACCGTCGCGCTCGGCGACCACGCGCACCGCGCCGAAGCTGTCGTTGAGTGTGTGCTCGTAAGGCAGGTGGCGGTTGGCCACCACGTACAGGCGCCCGCCCGGGCGCAACGCCTGCGCAGCCACGGCGATGAAGCGCTGGCCGATGTCCGGGCGGTCAGCGCGCGAAGGCGTGTGGAACGGCGGGTTGCTGATGATGACGTCGTAGCCCGGCTCGATGCCGGCGGTGACGTCCTGCCACAGGAGACGCAGCGGCAGCGGGCGCGGCGGCGGCGCCAGATTGAGCTCGGCCAGCGCCAGCGCGCGCTGCTCGGCCTCGTACAGGTCCAGCGCGGTGATCTTCGGGCAGCGTTCCAGAAGTTCGCGCGACAGATAGCCGTAGCCGGCGCCGAGGTCGGCGGCGCGTCCGGCCAGGTCGGCCGGCAGGTGCTCGGCCAGCAGCGCCGACGCCGGATCGATGCGATCCCAGGCGAACACGCCCGGGCGGCTGAGGAAGCGACCGCCCACGATCGGGCGCACCGCATCCAGCGCCGACCAGCGCTTGGCCAGGTCAACGTCGTGCTGGCCCTGCAGCGGGGCGGTCCAGTACACGCGGCAGTGGTTCTTGGTCAGGCAGCCACCGAGGCCGGCCAACTGCTTGAGGTCGCCCTCGCCCGAACGCGCACCTTCGTTGTTGGACTGGCAGGCAACGATGCGGCCACCATCGGCGACCAGCGCCAGCGCACGGGCGAACAGCGCACGGGCTTCTTCGCGCTGGCGCGGCGGCAGCACCAGCACCAACGGGTAGCGGCCCTTGCCGGCCGCGTCATCCAGCTGCCCGCTCACGGTCCAGCCGGCAGCCTGCTGCAGCGGTTGCGCGAACGGGGCGAAGCTCTGTTCGCAGTGCACCTCGCGGTTGCCGGCCACTTCGCGCAATGGCCAGCCATCGCGGGCACGCAGGAAGGCCACCGGGCCCTCCGGCCAGCGCAGGGCGCCTTGGGAGAACGGCAGGAGCAGGGTCTGCAGGGGGGCGTCGTCGCTGGAGGCCATCGGCGCGGGTACTTCAAGCGTGAGGGCCGTCCATTGTACCGGCTTGGCCGGGCCGGCCCCGGCGGCCCGCTTTGCGAAACCCGAACGGGGCCTTGATCCGCCAGAAACATTGAAACGTTCAGGGTAGAGGCTCCCCCGGAAACCCAGGAGAACCTGCATGCGAGCCTTGTTCGTCGGTGGCGTGGTCGACAACAGTGAAATGGACCTGGAAGGCAGCCATCCGCCCGTGCACTACCCAGAGGACACCGGCGGCGGCCACTCGCGCTATCGGCTGCATCAGATCGGTCATGGTGCCGACGGCAGCGTTGCCTACGCCGTCTATGGGGCACCGGACCTGGCCGATGACGAGGTGGCGAGGGTTGCAGAGGAGCGGGCGTACGCACGCCGATTCGAGGCGACGCCGACGTTGTTCGAGCACTGACACATCTGCAGCGCCCGAGCCCACGCTCGGGCGGCGGCAGAGCCGAGCGTGGGCTCGGCTCTACATCGGATCAAGGCGCCTTGGGTGGCAGGCGGTTGATACTGGCGATTTCATCCAGCCACACATGGTGCTGCTGCACCGGCGTGTCGTAGTCATCCAGGCGCAACTGGCCGTTGCTGCCTTCATCACCAGCGGCGTTGCGGTATTGCTGCACAGTTGGCCTCACCGCCACCGTGCCGAGCAGGCGGCGGCCATCGTGCAGAATCAGTTCCACCTGCGTTTCGCCATCCAGCTGCGGCAGCAGGGCTTCCAGGCGCGCGATCTGCGCCGGATCGGTGTGGATACGTGGAGCTATACGGGACATCGGCGACCTCCTGACTGCAGGGTCGCCGATCGGCCGTGAATGTTCAGTGCAGCGCGCTGTCCGCGCGCGGCACCTGCACCTTGCGCACGGCAGCCACCAGCTGCGCTACCGAGTACGGCTTGGCCACATGCTCCTGGAAGCCCGAGGCCAGCGCGCGGCGACGGTCGTCGGCACGCGCCAGTGCAGTCACCGCCACCGCAGGCAAGGTCGCCGCATCCACGCCCATGTCCTCGCGCAAGGTGCGCACCAGCCCATAGCCATCCATGCCCGGCATGCCGATGTCGGTCAGCAGCACGTGGTATTGCAGGTGGCCGGTGTCGGCCAGCAATGCCAGCGCTTCGCCGGCCGAGCTGGCCGCAGACACGCTGGCGCCCTGCTCTTCCAGCATGCGCCGCAGGTACTCCAGCACTTCCGGCTGGTCTTCCACCGCCAGCACATGCATGCCGCGCAGCGGATACGGCTCGACGATCACCGGCTCCAGGATCGGCCCGCTGATCACTTCGCGCAGCGGCCGCCGTTCGGCATCGGGAACATGCTGGGGCAGGCGCACGGTGAAGGTCGCGCCGTGGCCGTGGCCCTCGCTGGCCGCAGTGACCGTGCCACCATGCAGTTCGACCAGCTGCTGCACGATCGCAAGGCCCAGGCCCAGGCCGCCATGGCGGCGGGTGGTGGTGCCGTCGGCCTGGCGGAAGCGGCTGAACAGATGATTGAGGAATTCGGGTGCGATGCCATCACCGCTGTCACGCACGGTGATCTCCCAGTAGTTGCCGTCGGCCCGCAGCTGCAGGTCGATACGGCCTTCAGCCGGGGTGAACTTGATCGCGTTCGAGAGCAGGTTCCAGAACACCTGCTGCAGGCGCGTGGCGTCGCCCAGCACCAGGCTGGGTTGCGTGGGCAGCTGCAGGTGCACGTCCAGCGCCTTGCCTTCGGCCACCAGTTCCTGCGCGCCGACTGCCTCACCCAGCACCGCGCACAGGTCCAGCACTTCCACCTCCAGCTGCACCTTGCCCAGCAGCATGCTGCTGAGGTCGAGCATGTCCGAGATCAGCCGCTTCTGCGCACCGGCGCTGTTGGCGATCACGTTCAGGCCCTTGTACAGCGGACTGGTGTTGTCCACGCGCTGCAGAAGCAATTCGCTCCAGCCGAGGATGGTGGTCAACGGCGTACGCAGCTCATGCGACAGCGTGGCCAGGAATTCATCCTTCAGCCGCGCCATGTTTTCCGCAGCACTGCGCGCGGCACGCTCGGACTGCAGCAGTTCCTCGCGGGCCAGCTCGATCTCGCGGCGTTCGGTCACGTCCGGGCTGCTGCCGGCCAGGCCGATGAAGCGGCCCATGCGCGAGAAGCGCGGGCGGGCGTTCATCTCCATCCAGCGCCACTGGCCATCCGCACGGCGTGCGCGCACCAGCGCATGCATGGAGCGCTGCGCCTTCAATGCTTCCTGCAGTTCGTACTCGAAGACCGATGCGTCGTCCGGATGCACCAGGCCGCGCCAGACGTCCTCCGGCACGCGCGTCTCGTCACCGCCGAAGAACTCGCTGAAGGCACTGTTGACGAAACGGGCATGGCCGCGCTCGTCCAAGACCCACACCGGCATCGGCAGGCCGTCGGCCAGCGCACTGAAGCGGGCTTCGCTTTCGCCCAGCTCCACTTCCATCTGCTTGCGTGCGGTGATGTCGAAGAACAGGATGCCGACCTTGTCCTCGCCCGGCCGGCCCACGCGCACCGCATCCACCGCGAACGAGCGGCCCAGCGCACGCGCCTCCATCTCGAACTGGGCCGGGCGGCCGCTGCGTGCGACCTCGCCATAGATGCGGAACCAGTCCTGCTCATGGCCGGGCTCCAGCGCCGTCATGCGCTTTCCACGCGCATCCTTCAGCCCGGTGTGGCGCTCGAAGGCATCGTTGACCTCGATGAAGCGGTAGTCGACCGCACGATCACCCTCGAACAGCACCTGGATCACGCAGAAACCGGCGTTGATGCGCTCAAGCACGCCATGATGCAGGTCGGGTTCGGGCGCCGGCACCGTCATCGGTGGGCGCTCCACGAGGGGCGGCAGTGTGGACAAGGGTGTCTGTGCAGGCCAGATTGGAGGCACAGCATCTTCCAAAGGGCGTATTCACAGCGTCAAGCGCCGTCAGTCATGGTTGACGTCGATGAATTGGCGGCAACCGCTCTTGCAGACAACGCATGCGGCCATTGCCGATACCGGGAAGCAGGATCACACTCGATCTGTGATCAACATCGCCCCCATCGAGGGGACGCAGGAGACCGTGATGAAACGCTCACTCGCGATTGCCCTGTTGGCAGGCGCCCTGGCGGCGGGCGGCGCCAGCGCGGCCCCGCGCACCGTGACCGACCCGGAAGCTCCCCGCGCATTGCAGGCCGATGGCCCGGTCAGCGTGAAGTGGGACGATCCGGCCAAGTTCACCGAGATCCGCCAGAGTACCAACCGCTTCGAAGCCGAGCGTGGCGACTGGGTGCAGCAGCTGGCACGCTACCTGCAGACCGCTGCCGCCAAACCGCTGCAACCGGGACAGACGCTTGATGTGACCCTGGTCGACATCAAGCGCGCCGGTGACTACGAGCCGTGGCACGGCCCGCGCGGCCGCGACATCCGGATCATGCGCGACATCTACCCACCGCGGATCAGCCTGCAGTACACGCTGAAGGACGCCAGCGGCCGCATCGTCAGCGAGGGCGACGCGCGCCTGAGCGATACCGGCTACCTGCACAACATCGGCCTGAAGAGCGACAGCGATCCACTGCGCTACGAAAAGCGCCTGATCGACGACTGGGTGAAGCGGCAGCTGACAGCGCAGGCCACCGCAGCACGGTAGGCCCATCGGCAGGTGTCGACCTTGGTCGACACGCATTCACAGCGCCGACCAGGGTCGGCCGCTACTGATGCCGAGCGTGGGCTCGGCTCTACACGTACACCTTCGCCACGCGCTTGACCGCGCACGGCAGCTGGTAGGCACTGACGCCACAGCGCGGCGCCAGCTCCGACAGCGTCGGCGCGGAACCCCACAGCTCCACCACGCTGCCGATGCCGGCCTGCGGATGCGCGGTCAGGTCCACCGTCAACATGTCCATCGACACGCGCCCGATCAGCCCGCCGGGCTGGCCGTCGATCAGCACCGGGGTGCCGTTCGGGGCGAACTGCGGGTAACCGTCGGCATAGCCAAGCGCGACCACGCCCACGCGGGTGCGCGCCTTGGCCACGAAGCGCGCGCCATACCCCACTGGTTCACCGGCTTCAATCCAGCGATCGGCGATCACCTTGGACTGCATCGTCATCACCGGGCGCAGTCGCGCGGTCAACGCGGTGTCATCCGGCAGCGGGTTGGCGCCATACAGCATCAGGCCCGGGCGCACCCAATCGCTGCGCACCTCCGGCCAGCCCAGCAGCGCCGGCGAGTTGCACACGCTGGTCTCGCCCTCCAATCCATCAATGGCGCGCGCGAAGGTTGCGGCCTGCTCGCGGGTGCGCTCGCTGTCCAGTTCGTCGGCACGTGCCAGGTGGGTCATCAGCACGATGCGCTCGACCTGCGGCAGCGCCGACAGGCGTGCATGCGTCGCGCGGAAGCTGTCCACGTCCAGGCCGAGGCGGTGCATGCCGCTGTCCAGCTTCAGCCACACCGTCAACGGGCGCGGGCTGTCGAACGCCGCCAGTGCCTCCACTTGCCACGGCGAACCGACGGCGAACCAGAAGTCATGCTCGGCCACCAGCGCCATGTCGCTGGGCTCGAAGATGCCTTCCAGCAGCAGGATCGGCGCACGGATGCCGGCCTGGCGCAGCTCCAGTGCCTCCTCGATGGTGGCCACGCCGAAACCATCGGCCTCACCTTCCAGCGCCTGCGCACAGCGCACCGCGCCATGCCCATAGGCATCGGCCTTGATGATCGCCAGGGCCTTGCCACCGCCCAGTTCACGGGCGAGCCGGTAGTTGCTGCGCAGGGCGCCCAGATCGATCAGCGCGCGGGCAGGACGCATGTGCGGTTCTCGTGTTGCGGCGCGTGACCGTACTGGCCGTAGCGGAAAATATCCAGGCCTTCGGTGCTGATCTGCGGCTGTCGCGCGCTCATCAGGTCGGCCAGGTAGCGGCCCGAGCCGCAGGCCATGGTCCAGCCCAGCGTGCCGTGTCCGGTGTTGAGGTACAGGTTGCGGAACGGCGTGGCGCCGATCACCGGCGTACCGTCCGGCGTAGCCGGGCGCAGGCCGGTCCAGAACTGCGCGCGCGACAGGTCGCCGCCCTTCGGGTAGAGGTCGCGGACCACCAGTTCCAGGGTCTCGCGGCGGCGCTGCGACAGCGACAGGTCGAAGCCGGCCACTTCGGCCATGCCACCGACACGGATGCGGTCGTCGAAGCGGGTCACCGCCACCTTGTAGCTCTCATCGAGGATGGTCGAGGTCGGCGCCATCGCCGGGTCGGTGATCGGCAGGGTCAGCGAATAGCCCTTCAGCGGGTACACCGGCAGGCGCATGCCCAGCGGTGCAACCAGCGCTGGCGAGTAGCTGCCAAGCGCAACCACGAAGCGGTCGGCGGTTTCCAGCTTGCCGTCGATGCGCACGCCGGTGATGCGGTCGCCATCGAATTCCAGGCCGGTGATGTCCTGGTCGAAGCGGAATTCGACGCCGGCATCCACGCACATCTGCGCCAGGCGGCGGGTGAACAGCTGGCAGTCGCCGGTCTGGTCACGCGGCAGGCGCAGCGCGCCGACCAGGCCATCGACGTGGGCCAGGGCCGGTTCGGCCTGGATGATGCCGGCGCGGTCCAACACCTCGTACGGCACGCCGTACTGGGCCAGGATCTCGATGTCCTGCGCCGAGGCATCCAGCTGCTGCTGGGTGCGGAACAACTGGGTGGTGCCCAGGTCGCGGCCTTCGAATTCGATGCCGATCTGCGCGCGCAGCTCGTTCAGGCAGTCGCGGCTGTACTCGGACATGCGCACCATGCGCGCCTTGTTGATCGCATAACGCTCGTGGGTACAGTTGCGCAGCATCTGCCACAGCCAGCGGTACTGGGCCAGGTCCATGCCCGGCCTGATCGCCAGCGGCGCGTGTTTCTCGAACAGCCAGCCGATCGCCTTCTTCGGCACGCCCGGCGCCGCCCACGGCGAGGTATAGCCGAACGACAGCTGGCCGGCATTGGCGAAGCTGGTCTCCAGCGCTGGGCCGGGCTGGCGGTCGATGACCGTGACTTCAAACCCGGCCTGTCGCAGGTACCAGGCACTGGTAGTGCCGATCACGCCGCTGCCGAGAACTAGGACTCGCATGGGACTTCTCCAACCCGATCATTCCCTGCACTGGAGCGTGCCGGGGCCATAATTGGGGAAGTATAGACAGTCAATACCAGTTGATTTGCCTGAATTGAAATCAACAGGCAGGATGTTCTCCTGCAATTCATTCCCCAAGGTTGACGGCCATGGCCAACCGTACCCGCGAACTGGACAAGATCGACCGCAAGATCCTGCGCATCCTGCAGGCCGAAGGCCGCATCTCCTTCACCGAGCTGGGCGAGCGGGTCGGCCTGTCGACCACCCCGTGCACCGAGCGCGTGCGCCGCCTGGAACGCGAAGGGGTGATCACCGGCTATCACGCCCACCTCGACCCGGCCGCGGTAAAGGCCAGCCTGCTGGTGTTCGTGGAGATCAGCCTGGCCTACAAGTCCGGCGACATCTTCGAGGAATTCCGCCGCGCCGCGCTGAAGCTGCCCAACGTGCTGGAGTGCCACCTGGTGTCGGGCGACTTCGATTACCTGCTGAAAGCACGGATCAGTGAAATGGCTTCCTACCGCAAGCTGCTCGGCAGTACGTTGCTGACACTGCCGCATGTACGTGAGTCGAAGAGCTACATCGTGATGGAAGAGGTGAAGGAGACGCTGAGCCTGCCGATTCCGGATTGAAGCTGGGAACCGGTTGGGGTCAGAGCCCGCTGCGCGGGATCCGACCCCGGTCGGCATCTGGCAAGGGGTCGGATCCCGCGCAGCGGGCTCTGACCCCGGTCATGGCGACAGTCAGCGCTGCTGCGGATGCTTCTGCGAGCGCTGTTCCTGCTGCTTGCCGCCCTTGTGCGGCGGCTGCGGCTCCATCTGCTGTTGTTGCTGTTGCTGCTGCGGGTTGCGGCCCTGCGGTTCCTTGCCGGGATGACGGTTCTGCTGGTTTTTCATGGTCGCGATCCAGTGGACGAAGGACATGCGGCGGCGGGATGCCGGCGCAGGGCCACGGTGGTCCCGGAACGGTTAATCGCAGGCGAAAAAGCAGTGATCGGCTGGATGCTGTTTTCGTGCGTTCAGCCCGCTCAGCGCCAGCCAGCAGCCAACCTTGGTCGCACCAGGGCTCAGCGCTTGATCTGCTGCCCGTCGCCAGCCGGCACGCTGTCGTAGTAGCGGCCGGTGCGCGAATCGAACACGCGGTTCGGGCCGGCCGGGCGCACGCCGGGAACAATGCGGCCATTGCGGTCATAGACCTTGTCGGCCGGCTTCGGTACCGGTGCCGGCGCGACCCGGGCCGGACCGGTGGACTTGATCGGCTGCACCGGCTGCGGCGACGGCAGCACCTGCGGTTGCGGGCGAGCAGCCTGTGGCGGTGGTGCCACGGGCTGCGGCGCCACGGTGGTCGCGCTGCGGGTCGCAGTCGGGTCGGCGGTCGGCACCTGCGCCAGCGCCACGATGGGCAACAGGGCCAGCAGCAGGGGAAGGATCGGTTTCATGGCACGCTCCGGCGTGGATCGCGTTCACCTTGCGCCTGCCCCTGTGTGCCGCCCATGAACGGCCATCACACTTGCAAGGTCGCGCTTTCACCCCCACGTTTTCCACCATCCCCAGGCCATCAACCCACGGAGCGCCGCCATGACCGCCTTCGACCTGACGCCCCCCACTGCCACCCAGACCGAGGCGCTGATCACTGGTCTCAGCAGCGAGGAGCGCCGCGTGCTGCTGCAGCACGGCACCGAGGCGCCGTTCTGCGGCGTGTTCCTCGACAACAAGCGCGAGGGGGTCTACTGCTGCAGGCTGTGCGCGCTGCCACTGTTCCGCTCCAGCACCAAGTTCGATTCCGGCACCGGCTGGCCCAGCTTCTTTGCCCCGTTCGACCCGGCGCACGTGCGCGAGATCCGTGATACCAGCCACGGCATGGTGCGCACCGAGATCACCTGCGCGCGCTGCGGCAGCCACCTGGGCCACGTGTTCCCGGACGGCCCGCCGCCCACCTACGAGCGCCACTGCCTGAACTCCGTCTCACTTTCGTTCACCGGCAATGGCGAGCCCTGGCCCGATCCGTTGCAGCGGGGCGGCGCGGAAAGCGGCGTGGCCGGCTGAAACACCCCGCTGACCGATTTCACAGAATTCCCTCTTCAGAAACCCGGGCGACGGGCCGACAAGGAGATATCCCCTCTCCCTGCGTCGCCCCATGCTCATCATCGTCGGATTCCTGGTCGTCATCATCAGCGTGATCGGGGGCTACCTCGGTGCCCACGGCCGCCTGGGTGCCCTCTGGCAGCCCTACGAGCTGGTCATCATCGGCGGCGCCGCGCTCGGCGCGTTCCTGGTCGGTACCCCGGCCAAGACGGTCAAGCAGACCCTGCAGGCCATGGTGGGTGTGTTCAAGGGCCCGCGCTACAAGCAGCAGGACTACATCGATGTGCTCAGCCTGCTCTATGAACTGCTCAACAAGGCCCGCCGCGAAGGCTTCATGGCGTTGGAAGACCATGTCGAGCGCCCGGCCGAAAGCGCGCTGTTCGGCAATTACCCCAAGGTGCAGGCCGACCACCACCTGATCGACTTCATCACCGACTGCCTGCGCCTGATGATCGGCAGCAACATCGAGCCGCATGAGCTGGAACCGCTGCTGGAACTGGAGCTGGAAAAGCACCACGCCGAGGCCATGGCGCCCTCACAGGTGCTGACCAAGGTCGCCGACGGGCTGCCCGGTTTCGGCATCGTCGCCGCGGTGCTGGGCATCGTCATCACCATGGGCTCGATCGGTGGCGACATCGTCGAGGTCGGTGGCCACGTGGCCGGCGCGCTGGTCGGTACCTTCCTGGGCATCCTGCTGGGCTACGGCTTCGTCGGCCCGATGGCGGCCGCGATGGAGGCCCGCGCCGAGCAGGACAGCCGCATCTACGAATCGGTCAAGACCGCCCTGCTGGCCTGCCTGCGCGGCTACAACCCGAAGATCGCGCTGGAATTTGCCCGCAAGACGCTGCCGTCGAACGTGCGCCCGGCCTTCTCCGATTTCGAGCAGCACCTGAAGACGGTCAAGTAAGCCATGGCCGAGACCAAGCCCACCGTCATCGTCCGCCGGGTCAGGAAGGCCGGCCACGCCGCCCATCATGGTGGTTCGTGGAAGGTGGCCTATGCCGACTTCGTGACCGCGATGATGGCGTTCTTCCTGGTGCTGTGGCTGATGGCCACCACCAACAAGAACGACCGTGCGGCCATTTCCGAGTACTTCCGCAACCCCAGCCCGTTGAGCGGTCAGAGCGCCACGCCGGCGCCCGGCATGGCCGGCCCGGGCGGCGCCAGCACCTCGATGATCAAGCTGGGCGGTGCCACCGACATTTCGCGTGGCAACAGCAACGACCCCTTCCAGAACCAGAAGGAAGCGGTACCGCAGCCGGTGGACCAGCAGCAGCGCGACAAGCAGCAGCTGGAAGCACTGATGAAGGAGCTGCAGGAAGCGATCAGCAGGAGCCAGGCCCTGGAGCCGTTCAAGGACCAGCTGCTGCTGGACCTGACCCCGGAGGGCCTGCGCATCCAGATCGTGGACAAGCAGAACCGGCCGATGTTCGACCTCGGCAGCGCCACGCTGAAACCGTACACGCAGCAGATCCTGCACGAGCTGGCCAACTACCTGAACCACGTGCCGAACCGGATCAGCCTGACCGGCCACACCGACATCACCGCCTATTCGGCTGCACGTGGCTACGGCAACTGGGAACTGAGCGCCGATCGTGCCAATGCCGCCCGGCGCGCGCTGGTGGACGGCGGCCTGGAGGACAACAAGATCACCCGCGTGGTCGGCCTGTCTTCATCGGTGCTGTTCGACAAGGGCGACCCGCAGAACCCGATCAACCGCCGCATCAGCATCGTGGTGATGACCCAGGCCGCCGAAGCGGCCGCCCTGGCGGGTGCCGGCCCGCAGGTGGGGCTGTCGGCGCCCACCACCGACCCGGACGTGCAGGCCGCGCAGGGTGAGGCGCACTGAACCGGGGTCAGATCCCTTTCCCGTGGAAAGGGATCTGACCCCACCTGCGCGCGGCCGCTACAATGGTGGTCTTTCCGTTTCCAGGTGACCCCACCCCATGTCCCAGTCCTCCAAGGCCAAGCGTGACAAGCGCAAGAAACAGCAGGGCAAGCGCCCGTTCCTCCGCCTGAACGCGCAGCAGCAGGTGCAGAACCATGCCGTGCTGACCAACGAAGACGGCCAGGTGGTCGCCGCCATCGGCCTGCAGGGCCGCGAATGGCTGCTGGCCATTGGTGGCCAGACCATGGGCAACGCCGAGAACCCGGTGCCGATGCTGGCCATGCTCAAACACCTGTCCAACGTGCAGGAGAAGGAAGGCCGCAAGGTCAACCTGGAGTACTCCGAACTGCTGCAGAAGCTGCTGGACACCCTGGCCGCTGAATCCGGCCAGACCGCTGACGAGTATCTGGACAAGCTGGTGTCCGAGTTCGAGACCGTGGAAGCCGAAGAAGGCGAAGAAGCCGCTGAGGCCGCCGAAGGCGATGTGGTTGAAGCTGCTGCCGACGCCGAGGCCACCCCGGCCGCTGACAGCGACAGCAAGCCGCAGGCCTGAACCGGCCGCGGCGGTGACGGTCTACGTCGATGACGCGGTGCATCCCTGGCGCGGACAGCGCTGGGCGCACCTGATGGCCGACACCCTGGCCGAGCTGCACGCGATGGCGGCGCAGCTCGGCATCCCCCCGCGGGCCTTCCAGAACAAGGCCAGCGGTGCCCATTACGATGTCACGGTCGAGCTGCGCGCGCAGGCGATCGCGCTTGGCGCGCGAGCGATTTCCCGGCACACCGAGCGCGAACTGGTCAAGGCGGTGATCGCCAACGCCCGGGCGCAATACCGGCCATAGGCTCGGCTGCCGTTTGCCTTCTGTAGTGCCGAGCCGATGCTCGGCTGCTCTACGCGAAATGCAGCCGAGCGTGGGCTCGGCTCTACAGGCCCGCTCAGAACGGGTCGCTGCCCAGCCGGATTTCCACGTTCAGCAGCGAGCACAGCGCCAGCATCGCGTCGTCGTCACGGGTCAGCGCCATCACGCCGGTGAAGCCGTCGCGGCCGGCATCCACGCTCCACAGCGTGTAGTTGTGCTCGCGCAGGCGGTCGAAGGCGGTGGCCATCAGCTGCACGCCGTCCAGGCCTTCGGCAAAGTCCTCGTCGTCCAGGTCGCCACCCCAGTCCAGCTGCAGGTTGAAGCGCGCCGACAGCTCGTTGACCGCCGACTGCAGCGATTCCAGGTCGTCGCGCTCCACATCGAAACCGGACTGCCAGGCGATGGCGGTGAACAGCGCCGGCAGCCAGTCGCTGTCCGCTTCCAGCGGCTGCCCGTCCTCGGACAGGTGCTCGCGCCAGCGGTTGAACTGCTGCAGGGCCAACTCTTCGTCGCCCGGGTTGATCAGCACCAGCAGGTTCCAGACCCGCGCCTCGAATCCATCCTCGTCGAAGTCGTGGATGTCTTCCTCGAAGTCGAAATAGTCGCTGTTGTCGGGCATGGCGGAACGTCCTCTGGGGCAGGCCGGCATTCTACGGTTTATCCTGTGCCGCTGAAGCCGGCCTTGGTGGCCGTCACTGTGAATGAAGCGATGAGCGATACCCCTCCCGACCATCTGGCGATCAACCCGGCCAGCCCCTTCCATGATGCACAGGTGCTGGAGCGCGGCGTCGGCGTGCGTTTCAACGACGTCGAGCGCGACAACGTCGAGGAATATTCGGTCAGCGAAGGCTGGATCCGCGTGCAGGCCGGCAAGGCCCGCGACCGCCGTGGCAATCCGATGACGATCAAGGTCAAGGGCAAGGTCGAGGTGTATTTCCTGGACCAGAAGCCGGAATAACCGGCTGTTCCGACCTGGGGTCAGATCCCTTTCCTCAGGAAAGGGATCTGACCCCGCTCGACGGCGCATGGCCGCCGCGTCACTCGCGCTTGCGCGATTCCAGCAGGTCCAGGTTGCGGATCAGGCGCCGCGAGATCTCGTCGGAGATCACCCCGCGCCGGGTCAACCGGAACAGTTCCTCGCGCTCGGCATTGAGGCCGGCGCTGCGCAGCTGGCGGTACCCCAGCTCCATGCGCCGCACCTTCTCCGGGTCCACGTCGGGCCCGTCGTTGTCCTTCTCCAGGTGCCGCTGGTACAGCAGGCTCACCCGCGAGGCAGCGTCGTTGTACAGCTGCACGTTCTCGGTGTTCTGGTTCATCACCAGCTGCTGGCGCATGCGCTCGACCCCGGCCAGCGCGGCCTTGGACGACAGCCGGCGTGCCAGGTCCTCTTCCTTGCGCTCGCCCGAATCGGCCGGCAGCTGCAGGCCCTTCAGCAGCTGCGGCAGCGCCACGCTGGCGCCGACCAGCGAGAACAGGATCACCGCCGCGGCCAGGAAGATCACCAGGTCGCGCGCCGGGAACGCGCTGCCATCAGGCAGGAACAACGGCAGGGTCAGCACGCCAGCCAGGGTGATCGCGCCGCGCACGCCGGCCACCGAGGTCGCCACCACGATGCGCCAGTTCGGTGCCTCGCCGCGTTCCAGGCCTCGGCGGCGTGCACGCAGCAGGTTCCAGCGCAGCGATAGCCATACCCACAGCAGGCGCAACAGGATCAGTGCCAGGTTGATCACCACCACGTACACCAGCAGCCACCATGCACTCTGGTGGCCGGACTCGTTCATAGTGGTGGTGGCGCGCTCGACGATGCCGGGCAGCTGCTCGCCCAGCAGCACGAACATGATGCCGTTGAAGCTGAACTGCAGCATGTTCCAGACGCCCGCGCGCTGTACGCGCATGCTGCCGGAGACACGGCCGGTCAGCTCGACGTAGCTCATCGCGATACCGGCGGCGACTGCGGCGAGGATGCCCGAGGCATGGATTTCTTCGGCCAGCAGGTAGGCCGCGAACGGGATCAGCAGGTTGACCAGCATCGCCGCACCCGGCTCTTCGCCGAAGCGGCGCCACAGCCAGCGCTGGAAGGTCGACACACCAAGGGTGACCGCCACGCCCACCGCAAGGCCGGCCACGGCCACCCACACGAAGGTCAGCGAGGCCGTGGCCAGCGAGAAGGAACCGGTCATCACCGCCGCCACCGCGAAGCGGAAGCAGACCAGGCCGGACGCATCGTTGAGCAGCGACTCGCCTTCCAGGATGTGCATCAGTCGCTTGGGAATCGGTGCCTTGGAGGCGATCGCGCCGACCGCCACCGGGTCGGTCGGCGAGACGATGGCCGCCAGCGCAAAGCACACCGCCAGCGGCATCACCGGAATCATCCAGTGGATCAGCAGGCCGGCACCGATGACGGTGAACACCACCAGGCCGAACGCCAGTTCGAGGATCGCGCCCTTGTCGCGGAACAGGCCCTGCTTGGGGATGCGCCAGCCATCAAGGAACAGCAGCGGCGGCAGGAACAGCAGGAAGAACACTTCCGGCTCCAGCGCGTGGCCGCGGTTGAACACCCCGGCGATGACCGCGCCCAGGCCGATCTGCACCAGCGGCAGCGGCAACGAGAACGGCAGGACGCGAACCAGGTAGCCGCTGGCGACAACGGCCACCAGCATCGCCAGGACGACTTCAATGGTATGCATGCTTCTTCCAGGAAGCGGCGCGCGGGGAGGCTCGAAGGCCAGCGCCGGAAACCCGGAAAAAACTACCACATGCGGCCATGAGCGCGACGGCCGGGGCGGTCGCGCGTCAGCCCCGGCTCATGCCCCGTCGAAGCGGTACAGGTCCATGGCGAGGAAGCCGGCGTCGATGCCGGCATCGATGCGCCGCGCACCGAAGCTGTCCTCGCCGGCTGCGCCCATCGCGAAGAACAGCGGCAGCAGGTGCTCGTCGGTCGGGTGCGCGCGTTCGGCGAACGGCGCCTGCCGGCGGTAGTCGAACAGGGCCTGGCGATCATCGGCGGCCAGGCGCTGCTCGACCCACTCGATGAAGGGCCGCACGTACGGTGCTTCCTTGCCGTCCTGGTAGTCGCCCCAGTCGTGCAGGTTGTGGGTGATGCTGCCCGAGCCGACCAGCAGCACGCCCTGCTCTCGCAGTGGCGCCAGCGCGCGGCCCAGCGCGAACTGGTGCCCGGGGCCGAGCAGCGGCTGGATCGACAGCGGCACCACCGGGATGTCGGCTTGCGGGCGCAGCAGCCGCAGCGGCACCCACGCGCCATGGTCGAGGCCACGCTGAGGGTCGAGCGCCACCGGCAGGCCGGCAGCGGCGATGCGGCCGGCCACTTCTTCGGCCAGCGCCGGATCGCCGGGCGCCGGGTACTGCAGTTCGAACAGTGCGCGCGGGAAGCCGCCGAAGTCATGGATCGTCGGCGGCTGCGGATGCGCGCCGACCCGCGGCTGCCGCCCCAGCCAGTGCGCCGAGGCCATCACGATGGCGCGCGGCGTCGGCAGGTCGCGCGCCAGCTCGGCCAGGCGCACGCCGACCTGGCCCGGATGCAGGGCGGTCATCGGCGAGCCGTGGGAGATGTACAACGAAGGCAGGCGGGACATGGAATGCTCCAGTTGCAGGGTCAGGCGGCGATCAGCGCGAACGCAGGGTCCACTTGCCGTCGCCGACCAGGAACAGCACCACCAGCGCCAGCGCCCAGAACGCCGGGTATTCCCAGCCGCCGCCGGCATTGGCGAAACCGAAGCCGTTGGCGCCGTGCACGGTGACGATGGTGCCCAGCAGCAACGGGACGCCGGCCAGGCCCACCCAGCGCGCGTAGATGCCCAGCAGCAGCGCAGTGGTGATCACCAGCTCGGCGCCGATGGTGAGGTAAGCCAGCACGCCGGGCAGGCCCAGCGATTCGAAAAATGCCGCCGTACCGGCCGGGGTGAATACCAGCAGCTTGATCAGCGCATGGACCAAGAACAGCACGCCCAGGGCCAGGCGCAGCAGGGTGGCACCGTACGGGGCCAGCGGCGAGACAGGAGCGGTCGTGGTGTGCATGGCAAAGCACTTTGAAGGGAATGGAGACAGGTTATTGCGCCTTTACGAGCCGATAAATACGATCGCTTGACCGTATTTATTTCAGAAGACGCAACAATGGACACCCTCGAGGCGATGCGCGTGTTCGTAGCGGTGGTCGAGCGCAACGGCTTCAGTGCCGCCGCGCAGGCCCTGGACATGTCGACCGCCGGCGTCACCCGCCAGGTCGCGGCACTGGAAAAGCGCCTGTCCACCCGCCTGCTCCACCGCACCACGCGGCGGGTCAGCCCCACCAGCACCGGCGCCGCCTATTACGCCCAGTGCGTGCGCCTGCTGGCCGAGTTCGACGCGCTGGAGGCCAGCATCGGCGCGCAGGCGCTGGAACCCTCCGGCACGCTGCGCATCAACGCACCGGTCAGCTGGGGCATCGCCCGCCTTGGCCCGTTGCTGGCCAGCTACCGCGAGCGCTTCCCGCAGGTGGAACTGGACCTGGCCCTGTCCGACCGCCTGGTGGACATGGTCGAGGAAGGCTACGACGTGGCCATCCGCATCACCCGCGAGCCGAGCCCGGCGCTGATCGCGCGCCGGCTGGGCGAATCGCGGGTGAGCCTGTGCGCGGCGCCGTCCTACCTGGCTGCACGCGGCACCCCACAGACGCCGCAGGACCTGCAGGATCACGCGTGCCTGAGCTACAGCTACTGGGCCGCTGGCGACCACTGGCCGCTGCAGGGACCCGGCGGTGAAGTGAAGGTGGCGGTGAACAGCCTGCTGCACGCCAACAACGGCGACGTGCTGCGCGAAGCGGCGATCGCCGGCATGGGTGTGATCCTGCAACCCGACTTCCTGCTGGAAGACGCGCTGGCCGATGGCCGCCTGGTGCGCGTGCTACCGGAATGGGAGGCCTCGCCGATCGGCATCTTCGCGGTGTATGCCAGCCGTAGCCACCTGGCGCCGAAGGTGCGCAGTTTCATCGACCACCTGGTGGAGGCCGGGGTGTAGCCGAGGATGGCACTTGCCGGCCAGCGGCCGGCACTACCGTCATGCTTCCGTCTGATGCTTGCCGGCCAGCGACCGGCACTACCGTCATGCTTCAGTCGGGTAGTGCCGGCCGCTGGCCGGCAAATACGAAGCCCCGATCAGGCAGGGACTTCATCCAGCGCGTCGATGATCCGCTCCAGCGGCGCCGGCTGCCCCAGCAGGTAGCCCTGCACCTGGTCACAGCCGTGCGCGGCCAGCCAATCCAGCTGCCCCGGCGTTTCCACGCCCTCGGCGATGATGGTCAGGCCCATGCTGTGGCCGAGCGACAGCAATGCGCGGCAGATCGAAGCGTTGCGCGGATTGGTTTCCACGTCGGCGACGAAACTGCGATCGATCTTCAGGATGTCCAGCGGCAGGTGCTGCAGATAGGACATGCTGGAATAGCCGGTGCCGAAATCGTCCAGCGACACGCTGATGCCCTGCTCGTGCAGGCGTTGCATGGTCTGCATCGCCTGCGCCGGCTTGCGCATCAGGCTGCTCTCGGTCAGCTCCACGTGCAGCGCACCGCGGGCCAGGCCGAATTCCTGCTGGGCTCGGGTGAACTCGGCCACCAGGTCGCTGTTGAAGAACTGCACCGCAGACACGTTGACCGCGATCGGCAGCTCGCCCCAACCGGCCTCGACCAGCCGCCGCTGTGCCTTCGCCGCGGCGCGGATCACCCAGCGGCCCAGCGCCAGGATCAACCCGGTGTCCTCGCACAGCTGGATGAACTCGTTGGGCGGGATGAAGCTGCCATCGGCCTGCGGCCAGCGCAGCAGGGCCTCCAGCGCGGCCGGGCTGCCATCGCTGGCGTGCCGGATCGGCTGGAAGTACAGCTGGAACTCGTTGTCGATGGCGGCGTGGATGCGCCCGGCCAGGCGCAGGCGGTCGGCCAGCCGCGTGGTCACTGCCGCATCGAACCAGACCACCACGTTGCCCTCGGCACGCGCCGCGTGCGCGGCCTGCGCGGCCATGCCGATCACCTGTTCGGCGCTGTGGCCGTCACCGGCAGTGTGCACGGCCACACCGATGCGCGGCTCGAACTGGTGCAGTGAATCCTTGCCACGCATCGGCGCTGACACGATCTGCAGCAGGTCATCCAGCACGCGCTGGGTATCGTGCTCGGGCCCGATCGCGAACACGAAGTCTTCCGCCGGCTGGAATGCCAGCGTGCCGCAACGCGCCCCCAGTCCACCGAGCCGGGTCGCCATTGACTGCAGCACCGCATCGCCGATCTCACGGCCCAGCGTATCCGCCACCAGCTGCAGGCCACGCAACTGCACGAAGGCGATGGTATAGCCCTGCTGCTGCTCGTCCAGCTGTTCGGTCAGGGCGCGCACGTTGAGCAGGCCAGTGGCCGGGTTGTGCCGTGCCCGATAGGCCAGGTCGCGCTCGTAGGCCAGCCTTTCGCTGACATCCTCGGCCAGCACGAGGCACGCCGGCTGTCCATCGAAATCGAGTTTGGACAGGTGTGCGCGCACCTCGAACACACTACCGTCCTTGCGCCGGTGCAGGCGCACGGTCGCGTCCGGAGGATCGCCCACCTGTGCGCGCTGGATGGCACCACGCACTTCGTCCCAGCCTTCGCGCGGGCGGATGTCGAGGATGCTCATCGCCAGGAACTCGTCGCGGCTGTAGCCGTACTGGCGCACCGCAGCGTCGTTGACCTCGATGAAGCGCAGCGTATCCGGGTCGAACACCCAGAACGGTGCAGGATTGCGGTCGAACAGCAGCCGGAAGCGCCGTTCCACTTCGCTCACCTGCTCGCGCGCCTGGTAACGCTCGCTCAGGTCGGTCAGCGCGCCGATCATGCGCCGCTCGCTGTCGGCCACTTCCACCCGCTGCCCACGCGCGCCCACCCAGCGCACCTCGCCCCCGGGCAATACCAGGCGGAACACCTGGTCGAGCACGGCGCCGCCGGCGAATGCCTGGTCAAAGGCATGCTGCAGGCGCGCGGCATCGTCGCGGTGCACGCGTGCGAAGAAATCGGCCACCGACAGCGCATCGGTCTGCACGCCAAAGATCTCGCGCGCCAGCGGCGACCAGCGCAGCAATGCGGCGTCCTCATCCACGTACCAGGTACAGACACGACCGACCTGGTGCGCAAGACGCAGCTCGGCGTGGCCTGTTTTCAGCTCCTCGGCCATCGCCTGCTGGCTGCGGGTGCTGCGCCGCACGGCGTACAGCAGCACCAGCAACACCGCGATGTAAGCCAGTACGATCGCCACCGACGCCTGCAGGTACGGCCACCACGGCGCCAGTACGTCTTCGTCGGCCAGGCCGACCTGCACCGCCAGCGGGCTGTGTTCCAGCGTGCTGATGGTCATGATGCGCGGTACGCCGTCGACCACACCCGGCACGCTGCCCAGCTCGACCACCGCCTGCGTGCCGAGCAGGTCACGGCGCGGCAGGCCGTAGCGGCGGCCCACCGTGCCGTGCGGATCAGGCACGCGGGCCAGCATGTAACCCTCGGCATCGCTGATCGAGACCAGTCCGTTGGGGCCGACATCGAGGCCGCCGACGATGCGTTGCAGTTCGCCACAGCGCAACCGTGCCAGCAGCCAGCGTTCGCCGGCCATCGGCAGCGCCAACGGCACCACCCAACCGCCATCGCTGGCCCGCTGCGGCGGGCCGATGTACAGGGCGCTGCCCTGGCCACGACGCTGCGGGTCGGTCCACAGCGGCAGCTGCAGGTCGCCCTCGCCGGCCGTCAACGGTCGGCCATGGCGGTCGAGCACGGCGATGCTGTGCAGTTCGGCATGCCGGCCCAGCACCCCGCCGATGGAGGCATCCATCAAGGCCGGCGCCTGCGCAGGCACGCTGCGGAACAGCTCGGCGGCGTCGGCGGCGATGCCGGACATGGCGCGCTCCAGGTTGCGCAGTTCCAGCGCCAGCAGGCGCTCGCTGCCCACCGCCAGCGCCCGGCTCTGCCGCTGTGCCGCTTCCAGGCGGCGGTGGTAGTCATTGACCAGCATGAGGGTCAGGCCGGTTACCAGCAGCACGCCCAGCAGCACTCCGCCCCAGGTAATGGCGCGCAGCGGGCGGGCCAACGCGCGTTTCAGCGCGGGCATCGGCGGGTGTTCCTTGTGCAGTCGGCTGGCTTCATGCGCGAACGAATCCTCCACGTCCCCGACCTCAACGGCCGGTGGACGCCATTCTTGACGCCTGACCCGCCCCCGCATGGCCACCTCCCCGTGTCCGCGCAGGGCTCCAGGGTCCAGCATGCACCACCCCGGTGACGGCGTGAAGATCGCGTCTGCGCGTTCAGCCAGATCCTGCACAGGACGGGCGGCGCAAGGACGCGGCCAGTGGCGCCGGAGCGGATTAGACTTGGGGTTTTCCGCTGCAAGAGAAGTCCATGTCCAAGCTGCGCCGTCCCACCCTGGCGCTGGCCATCGTTGCCAGCCTGTCCCTGGCCGCCTGTGACCGCCCGGCCGAACCGGCCGCCGGTGCCACCGCGCCGGCCGATGCCGCCCCCGCTGCGGCCAAGCCGATGCTGGGCAGTTTCGGCTTCGATGCCAGCGGCATGGATCGCAGCATCGCCGCCGGCGACGACTTCTTCGGCTTCGCCAATGGCACCTGGGTGAAGAACACCGAGATTCCGGCCGACCGCTCGCGCTTCGGCAGCTTCAACGTCATTGCCGAGAAGACCCTGGCCGATACCCGCGCCATCCTTGAAGGGGCGGCCGGCAACACCAAGGCCAGCGGTGACGACAAGCTGATCGGCGATTACTACGCCGCCTACATGGATGAGGCTGGCATCGAGCAGCGCGGTCTGGCGCCGGTGCAGCCGCAGCTGAAGGCGATCGATGCGATCGCCGACAAGGCCGGGCTGGCCCGTGCCCTGGGCGGCGACCTGCGCGCCGACGTCGACCTGCTCAATGCCACCAACTTCTACACCGACCGCCTGTTCGGCCTGTGGGTGTCGGTGGACCTGCTGCAGCCGGACCGCACCGCGCCGTACCTGGTGCAGGGCGGGCTGGGCATGCCCGACCGCGATTTCTACCTGGGCGGCGGCCGCATGGCCGAGCTGCGCAAGCAGTACCAGGCCTACATCGCGCAGATGCTGCAGCTGGCCGGTGTGGCCGACCCGGCCGGCAAGGCGCAGCGCATCCTGGCACTGGAAACGAAGATCGCGCAGGCGCATGCCACCCAGGAAGAAACCAATGATGTGACCAAGGGTGCCAATCCGTGGACCCAGGCCGACTTCAATGCCAAGGCGCCCGGCATGGACTGGAACGCCTTCCTCGACGCGGCCGCGCTGGGCAAGCAGCAGGACTTCATCGTGTGGCAGCCCAAGGCCGTGGCCGGCCTGTCCAGGCTGGTCGCCACCGAGCCACTGGAGGTGTGGAAGGACTACCTGGCCTTCCACGCGCTGAACCGTGCCGCCGCCTACCTGCCGAAGAAGTTCGCCGATGCCCGCTTCGCCTTCCATGGCACCGCGCTGAGCGGCACGCCGCAGCAGAGCGACCGCTGGAAGCGCGCCGTGGACGATGCCAACCATGCCGTCGGCGAAGCGATCGGCAAGCGCTATGTCGAGAAGCACTTCGACGCGAAGACCAAGGAACGCGCGGACGAGATGGCAAAGAACATCATTGCCGCCTTCGCCAAGCGCATCGACGCGCTGTCGTGGATGTCGCCGCAGACCAAGGCGAGCGCCAAGGCGAAGGTGGCCGGCCTGACCGTGGGCATGGGCTATCCGGAAAAGTGGCGCGACTACACTGGCCTTGAGATCCGCCGTGATGACCCGCTGGGCAATGCGCAGCGCGCCGAGCTGTTCGAGTACCAGCGCAACATCGCCAAGCTGGGCAAGCCGGTCGACCACAGCGAGTGGGCGATGCTGCCGCAGACCATCAACGCGATGAACGTACCGCTGGAGAATCGCCTGGTGTTCCCGGCCGCGATCCTGCAGCCGCCGTTCTTCGACGGCGCCGCCGACGACGCGGTGAACTACGGTGCGATCGGCGCGGTGATCGGCCACGAGATCAGCCATGGCTTCGACAACGCCGGTGCGCTGTTCGATGAAACCGGCAAGCTGCACAACTGGTGGACCGCCGAGGACCTGAAGCAGTTCAACGCCGCCGGTGATGCGCTGGCCGCGCAGTTCAGCAGCTACGAGCCGTTCCCCGGCGTGCATGTGAACGGCAAGCTGACCCTGGGCGAGAACATCGCTGACGTGGCCGGCCTGGGCACCGCCTACGATGCCTACCAGCTGTCGCTGCAGGGCAAGCCGGGCCAGGCCCTGGAAGGCTTTACCCCGGACCAGCGCTTCTTCCTCGGCTTCGCCCAGGCGTGGCGCAGCAAGAGCCGCGAGCAGGCGCTGCGCAACTCGCTGCTGACCGATGTGCATGCACCGGGCCAGTTCCGCGCACTGACCGTGCGCAACATCGACGCCTGGTACCCGGCGTTCGAGGTGAAGGAAGGCCAGAAGCTGTACCTGGCCCCGGACAAGCGGGTCAAGGTGTGGTGATGTAACCGGAACGGGCGCCGCAAGGCGCCCGTTTCACTTGCGGGTAGCTGCCAACCTTGGTTGGCGCTTCCGCGGCACCGCGAAAAGCGTGCCAACCAAGGTTGGCACCTACCAGGCAACCGCGGGCCACTCGCGCAGGATCTCCACCGGCGCGCCCATGCGTGCACAGGCGCGGCTGGCGAGGCCGTCGGGCAGCGCACGGCGGAACAGCGGCGCCATGCCCTGCATCAGCTTCGCAGACGCCGCAGCCTGGGCGCGCTGACGGCCACTGCGTGCAAGCATGCCTTCGGCCCAGTCCGGCAGCAGCGCCGCACCCGCACCGAGGAACACCTCGCGCGACAGGCCCGGCACCGGTACCGGCAGGCGCACCCCGGACAGCACCTCCAGCACCTCGCGCGAGCGCTCATCCACACGCAGCTCCGGCTGACGTGCACAGAAGTACGCCGCCACTTCCGCTTCGCTGCGCGGCACATCCACCGCGCCCAGTGCCTCGGCCACGCAACGGTACTCGTCGTAATAGCGATCGGCGATGTGCGCCGGCACCTCGCGCCCGTAGCGTCGGAACCCCTGCAGGAAACCGAAGGCTTCGGTCACGTGCACCCAGGTCAGCAACTGCGGATCGTCGGCGGCGTAGGGCTCGCCCTGCGCGGTCTGGCCGCGGATCTGCGCATGGATGCGGCGCACCCTGGCCACCAGCGCCTCCACCTCGCCGCTGGGCGCATAGCTGGTGCCGGCAACGAAGGCGGTGGTGCGGCGCAGCCGACCCACCAGGTCCTGGCGGAAATTGGAGTGGTCATAGACCCCGGCCAGCGCGCGTGGGTGCAGGGTCTGCAGCATCAGCGCGCACAGGCCACCGGCGAGCATCGAGGGAAATTCGGCGTGCAGCCGCCAGGTGACGCTGTCCGGGCCGAACCAGCCCGGATCGCCCTGCGGATGGTCGTAGTCGATACCACTCTGGCCGCGCGGGAAGGCGTCCAGTACCCAGCGTCGGATCGGCGCCGTGACGGGGCGGGAGAGTCGCTGCAGCAAGGCCGGCATCACAGGTCCAGGAGAGGCGGAAGAACAGTCGCGTCTTGCGCGGTTGGCTCCGATTCTCGGCGATCACGCCTCCGGCGGCGAGCCTCCCCGCTCAGCGACGGTTTCATGTGCGGCCGCAGCACGTTTCACCCTGCGACATCCTGTCGCAGGCCGTGACTGCGATGCTGCATCGCATCAATTTTCACTCCCACCGGTCAAACCCTTGCGCCGCTTGGCATTGCCCCCATTGCACGGCTCGCTGGAAGTGCTAGAACTGGATCCGCCACACCGTCCAATGCTGATCGACGCACGTTCCACAAGGAGCCAGCCATGATTGCCTTGTTCAAGGGTTTGGGAATTCTGCTTCGCGACAACGAGCTCTACAGCAGCCCGTTCGACAAACAGGTGGCGCACTGGCGCAACCTCAGCGAGCAGCAGATCCGCGATGAAGTGGCTGTGCTGGCCCAGGCCAAGTGCCAGTGGCTGATCGCCTCGATCGTCGGCTGGCAGGCGGCCTCGCTGCTGATCCTGGGCCTGATCGCCAACTACCTGTGGCGCGACGACTTCCATATCACCTTCACCCGCGTGGTGATCGTGTTCGGCTCGTGGGTGTCGATCCTGTTCGTGATCTGGTTCATGGCCAACATGTTCGATCAGCAGGCCGGCTTCGAGCGCTGGATGAAGGCGTTCAACAGCCGCGCCCGCATCAGTTCCAAGGCCGACAGCGTGGAGCACGTGGCCGAGGCGCTGGACCTGGCCGAGCACTATCCGGAAGTGCTGGACTACAAGCAGGCGGTCACCGCCAAGCGCGAACTGCGCCACGAGGACATCCGCATCATGACCGAGATCGGCCGGATGAAGCAGCACTCCGAACTGGTCGGCCGCCTCAACCATGTGGGCGAGACCGAGCACCATCACGACCTGACACTGCAACCTGCCTACTGAGCCTTCAGGGAAGCGGGGGGACCCACACTGCCACCGTGATCACTCACGGTGGCAGTGTTCCATCGGGTCCTGGCTGACGCACTGGCGGAAGCCGTCGGGTAGCCCACGCATGGCCTCAGTCTTGCCTGCTGCAACGGCGAACCGGCGCAGCGGCGGTGTAGTGCACGCGGCATCGGTGCTGCACGCTGGGTCCAGCACCAGGTAATGGCAGTGGCCACTGCTGCTGGCAATGCACTGGAAGCGCGCCTCGCCATCGACCACCGTACTCTTGCTGTACAGCGTGTCCACGCCATTGGCATGGGTGCGGGTGATCGAGGTGTTGCGGGATTTTTCGCAGCCGGCCAATGCCAGCACGGCCACGCACGCAATCAGCAGACGGGACATGTTCATTCCTCGGTGCAGGGGGATGCGGCTGCGGCTACATGCCGCGGAACAGGCTCATGAACGGCTGGCTGACCACCAGCGTCTCCGTCCGCCCGCGCAGGCGCAGCACGCCGCGCCCGGTATCGTCGCGGCTGACCGCCGCCACTGCCTTCATGTTGACGATGGTCGAACGATGGATCTGGCGGAAGTGCTGCGCATCAAGCACTTCCAGCAGCTCGCGCAATGGCGTGCGCAGCAGGCTTTCGCCGCTGGCGGTGACCACGGTGGTGTACTTGTTGTCCGCGCGGAAGTACGCCACGTCTTCCAGCATGATCAGCTGCGTCTCGCGCCCGTTGCTGGCGGTGATCCAGGCCAGTGGCGGGCGCTCGGCCGCGCCCTGCGACGGGCCCAGCCGCTGCAGCAGGCGCTCGAGCACGGCATCGTCCTGGCGCGTCGATGGCAGCCGCGACAGGATGCGTTCGCGGGTGGCCAGCAGGCGCTCGTCGCTGACCGGCTTCAACAGGTAATCCATCGCGCCCTGCTCGAACGCATCGATGGCGTACTGGTCGTAGGCGGTGACGAACACTACCTGGGTGCGCGGGCTCAGCTCGGACAGCGAGCGTGCCACCTCGATGCCGCTGATGCCAGGCATGCGGATATCGAGAAAGGCGATGTCCGGCTGCTTCTCGGCCAGCTGCTCCAGCGCGCTGGCGCCGTCCTCGCACTCGGCCACCAGCTTCAGGTCCGGCCACAGCCGGCGAAGTTGCTCCACCAGCGACTGCCGCAGCAGTTCTTCGTCTTCAGCGATCAGTGCCTCAAGCGACATGGCTGCGCTCCTTGTGCGACTGCGGCAGGGTCATGGTCGCTGCCACGCCACTGGGGAAGTTGGCGACGATCGCCACGCCGGCCTGCTCACCACAGGTCAGGCGCAGGCGCTCGCGCAGGTTCTTCAGGCCGATGCCGGTACCACTGGTGCCCTGGCCGAAGCCGAGCCCATCGTCGGCCACGGTCACCGTCACGTGGTCATCGAAGCCGCGCGCCAGGATCCAGATCGTGCCGCCGCCGGGCTTGGGTTCAAGGCCATGCTTGATCGCGTTTTCCACCAGCGTCTGCAGCGCCATCGCCGGCAGGTGCACGCCATGCAGTTCGCTGGGCACCTGCACTTCCACCGCCAGCCGTGCGCCCATGCGGATGCGCAGGATCTCCAGGTAGGCGCGGGTGCGTTCCAGCTCCACGCCCAGCGTGGACACCGATTCGTCCACCTGTGGCAACGAGCTGCGCAGGTACTGGATCAGGTGGCCGAGCATCTGCTCGGCCCGTGCCGGGTCGGTGCGGGTCAATACCTGCGCGTTGGCCAGCGTGTTGTAGAGGAAGTGCGGTTCCACCTGCGCATGCAGCAGGTTCAGCCGCGCCACCGACAGTTCCTTTTCCACCTGGGTCTGTTCGGCCGCAGCCTGTTCGTCGCGGCGCTGGTCGGCGACGCGGCGACTGATCGCACGGGTGACTGCTTCAGCGTTCTCGAAGTTGCTGCCCTCGTCCAGCGCCAGCAGGTCGGCCCACCAGCCGGCATCGGGTTCGAACAGCAGGGTAACGGTGCTGGTGCCCTGCCCCGGCGTGACCGTTGCCAGCACGCTGTTGCGCTTGATCGCCAGCCGCGCAGGCAGGTTCCAGCGCGATGGCTGGCGGCCATTCCAGAGATCGACCCGGCGCACATAGGCGCGCACCTGCAGGCTGCCGGCCGAGCTTTCCACGTCTTCCACGCGGGGTAGTTCGGAGATTGCCGCCTCCACCACCGAGAAGGCGTGGCCGGCGTCCATCGGCAGTTCGATCTGGCGGCGCTGGCGACCGGACAGGGTGGTGGCGTCCAGGCGACCGGCCACCAGCCAGACCCGGCGGATGTGGGTGATGGCACTGCCCAGCGCGGAAATGATCAGGAACATCGCCAGCAGGCCGAAAATCCAGCCCGGGCCATCGTTCATGCCACTGAAGATGCCGCTCCAGACCATGCCAGCGACGAACAGCGCCGCAGCCCAGGCCAGCAGGTGACGGAACAGGAGTGAGAGGCTGGCGAACACGGCGGCGCCTTGGAGGAAGGGGGTGAGCCGAGCATAGGGCGGCCGGCCGGGCAAGCAAGCGGCCTGCGACGAAGAGCCGGAAAGTGCGGATGGAAGCCGTTCTGGTAGTGCCGGCCGCTGGCCGGCATCCCGTTATGTCCGCAAACCTGGCAGCAGTGCCGGCCAGCGGCCGGCACTACCGGTGCTTCTTACTTGCGCTGGCCGGCGCTGGCGTCACGCACGGCGCGGAACGACTCGTCCTTGCTCCAGTTCGGCCAGGCACGGGAGTTGGCCAGCTGGTTGCCCAGCGTGTACAGCACTTCCAGGTCGCGGGCGGCACCGGCGAACACCCAGTCCGGCTGCCATTCGTCGCCCTGCTGGTGGTAACGCTTGGCGGTGTAGTCCTCGGAGGCTTTCTTGCCTGCGGCGACGCCACCGTCCACCCAGTCCTGGCCGGCCGACCAGGACAGCGCCGGCACGCCACGCTTGGCGAACGGGAAGTGATCGGAGCGGAAGAACAGGCCCGCTTCCGGCTTCGGGTCCGGCGTGTAGCGGATATCCCAGCCCTTGGCCACGTCCTTCAGCTGGTCCAGCAGCTCGAAACGCGCGGCGCCGTAGATGCCGAAGTCACGCGACGGGCCGAACGGCGCCATGCCGTCCATGTTGATCACCGCCACGGTCTTTTCCAGCGGGTACAGCGGATGGGTGGCGTAGTACTCCGACCCCAGCAGGCCCTTTTCCTCGGCGGTGACCGCCAGGAACAGCAGCGAGCGCTCCGGGCGCTTTTCCTTGGCGAAGCCACGGGCAAGCTCGATCAGCGAGGCGGTACCGCTGGCGTTGTCCAGTGCGCCGTTGAAGATGCGGTCGCCACGCGCGTCCGGCTCGCCCACGCCGATGTGGTCCCAGTGCGCGCTGTAGATGATCGTCTCGTCCGGGTGGCGGCTGCCTTCCAGGCGTGCGGCCACGTTGTGCGAGGTGATCACTTCGGTCTTCACCGCGTACTTCGCGTCCAGGCTGGCGCCGGTCAGCGGCACCGGGGTGAAGTCGCGCTGCTGCGCCTTCTTCTTCAGCGCCTCGAAGTCCTGCCCGGCGGAGCGGAACAGCTCCACCGCTAGGTCGCGCTGGATCCAGCCTTCCAGCAGCGGGTGGCTTTCGGCCGGGTTGTCGCGCACCACGTCGAACATGGTGTTGGTGTTGGAACCGGCCACGGTGGCCCAGCCATAGGAGGCCGGTGCGGTCTCGTGCACGATCAGCACGCCCAGTGCTCCCTGGCGCGCGCCTTCCTCGTACTTGTAGGTCCAGCGGCCGTAGTAGGTCATGCCCTTGCCGTCGAAATCACCCTGGCCGGTCTCGAAGTCCGGATCGTTGATCAGTACGACGGCGATCTTGCCCTTCAGGTCTACGCCCTTGAAGTCGTCCCAGTTGCGCTCCGGCGCTTTCACGCCATAGCCGAGGAACACCAGCGGGGCCTTGCTGATGTCGACGTTGCTGGCGCCGTTCATGGCGGCGCGCACGGCAATCTGCTTGCCCTGCTCCAGCGCAACGGTCTTGCCGCCCTGGTGCAGCGCCAGCTGCGGTGTGCCGACGATGTCGCCCTTGCGCAGCGGCACGGCCTGGGTCCACAGGCGCTTGCCGTCCTTCAGGTCGCCGCCCGGCTGCAGCCCGGCATCGGCGAACTGCTTGCTGAGATAGGCGATGGTCTTCTCTTCGCCAGCGGTGGCCGGCGAGCGGCCTTCGTAGGCGTCGGAGGCCAGTTCCTTGACGTCGGCGGAGATCCGCGCGCCATCGAATTTCGGGGTGGCCGCCATCAGTGCGCTCGACACCGACAGGGCCAGCACGCCCAGTACCACTCGTTTCATTGCTCTCTCCAGCAGGGAAATCCTTCTGGAGTGTAATGGGATTCGGCAGGGCTGCGCCCTGCGCCTGCCGAAACAACGGCAACAGCCGAAGCAACAGCAAAAGCTGGTTTCCTGAGGGTAGGCGGGGTGGGTCCGGCTGCGGGGGACGCCGTAAATACGTCCATGTAGGCTCGGTCGCCGCATCCATGCGGCTCACGCCCCCGCAACCGGACCCACCCCGCCTTCGACAGGTTCCCGCTGCTGTTGGTGGGTGTCGACCATGGTCGACACGGACGGAAACAAGAAGGGGTCAGATCCCTTTCCCGGCAGGAAAGGGCTCTGACCCCATCTGTGTGTCGCTTGGGCGTGTTACCAGTTCGGGTCTTCGGCCGGGGCGGCAGCAGGTTTGGGCTTCGGCTTGGCCACCGGGCGCGCGGCGGTAGCCGGTGCTGCCGAGGCCGTTGCGCCAGCAGCGGCGGCAGCCGGCTTGCTGCCCAGCTTCTGGCGCAGTTCGATCTGGCCCGGACGGAAGCCGCCGCGCATCGCGTCAACGCCATCTTCGATGGTGCCGTACGAGGTCTGCGCAGCCACGCGGTCGATGCGGATGGTGCAGCACGGGTGTTCGCTGCGGCCCAGCGAACGGCCAGTCTGTGGGTCCTTCAGTTCCTCGCCCAGGCGCACGGCCTGCCAGCGCTGGCCGGCCTGCACGGTGTCACCGCCCTGGCTCAGCACCACCTGGTCACCGTCCACCGACACCACCGATACCGGGAACAGCGTGGTGACGATGCTGGTGCCGATCTGGCCGGACAGCGATTCCATCATCGCCGCGGCCATGTTGCGGCCGTTCACCACACGCGGCAGCGTGCTCGGGCCGGTCGAGGCCAACTGGTGGTCGAAGCTGTCGGACATCACCACCTGGCCGGTGGTGGCGTTGACCAGGCGCAGGGTGATGCGGCCGCCACCGGAGTACGAGGTCACCTGACGGTCGGACATGCGCAGGTTGCGCACGCTGCGCGGGTACTCGAAGCGTTCGATGGTCGGGATCAGGATCAGGTCGGTCGCCAGCTGCTGGCCGACGCGTGCGGTGTCCTGCAGGCGCACGTTGCCGCTGTTGATGTGGTCGATCTCGGCCTGCAGCTCGTCACCGAACTCGCGATCCAGCACGATGAAGCGCTGGGTCTGGGTCAGCGTGTCGGACAGGCGTGCGCGGATCGCGTCGGCCACTTCGTCCGCGTCCACGCGGCCGTCGCCCACGGCGTAGCTGCCGGCCTTGGTGCGCGGCAGTGCAACCACGATCTTCGGCTTGCCCTGCTCGTCCGGTGCGCGGTACTGGGCGATCTGGGCACGCACGCGTACCTTCCAGTAGCTGCGCATGCTGCGGTGGGTCACGTCGGAATCGAACGAGCTTGCGCCACGCTTGGCATCGACGCTGACCTTCTCGTCGTAGCGCTCCTTGACACTGGCCGAGGCACCGCCGCCCTTGGCCGTGGCTTCGCCAGAGGCGCTGGCAGAGGCCGAACCCTTGAAGCTCCAGCCTTCATCGCTGGCGCGCACGCGGGCGATGGTTTCCTCGTCCAGCTGCCGCACTTCGTCCTGCGACAGGATTTCATAGCCCAGCACCGCGCCCTGCGAGCCGGCGATCATCTGCTGGGTGAACGCGTCGGCGCGGATATCGCCGACGTGTTCATCATCCACGTCCACATGCAGGCCTGCGCGCAGGCTCTGCATCTGGCTGGCCACGCGTACGCCGTTGACCTGCGCCACCGCCGACTGCAGCGCCGCCAGCACCGCCAGTTCCGGGGTGCTGCCGATGCCGTCGGCCTCGCGCGCGACCTGGGTGGTGCCGCCGAAATCCGGCGTGCCACGCAGGGGCGCGGCTTCCACCGGCGCATTGCTGGCCAGTGCACTGGTTGCCTTGTCCTTGGCGGGTGTGGGCGCATCGGCGGCCGGGGTGTCCTGCTTGCCGCAGGCTGCAAGCAGCACGGCAGCCAGGCCCAGGCCGATCAAACGGGAGGTCGTACGCATGGGGTTGATCCTCGGATCAGATCGAGTCGAGCATCGAATCGGCGTTCGACGGCACCTTCACCTTGCTCTTCTTGGCGAAGGTCACGGCCGACTTGGTCGAGCCGTACAGGCCCTGGATGAAGCCCGGCGATTCCTTGGCCACCCATGCACCGGCAGCCAGCTTGCGGCCGACGGTGGCCATCTGGGTGGCGCCCAGGTTCTTCATGCCGGCGGTGAAGTTGCTGGCTTCGCCGCCCAGCTTCTGCGCTTCGGCAGCCGACGCCAGCAGCGAGACCAGGCCTTCGGCGTAGTGCTGCTTGGATTCAGCGTTCAGCTCCGGCTGCGCGGCCTGGCGCTCGTCGATCGCGGCCTGGGCGGCTTCGCTGACCGACACCGACTTCTTCATCGCATCGACGCTGACCGAACCCGACGACAGCGCCTGGCGCTCGGCTTCCAGCAGCTGCACCTGCTCGGCCAGGCCGAAGGCACGGGCGAACGAGGTCTGGGCCTGCAGCGAGTGCGACTGCGAGCTGACGAAACGACGCACCAGTGCTTCCTGCGCGGCTTCATCCGGTGCGGCGGCGCTGGAGGCGCTGCTGCTGGAGGTACCGGTGGCGGCGCCGGCCAGGTCCTTCAGCTTGCCCAGGCCAGCGTGCGCCGGCATCGACAGGGTGGCGGCCGCGATGGCCAGGACAAGAGCGGTATTGCGGATCATGTGAGAGTCCTTTGGGAGAGACGGCCGCCAAGCGGCACGTGGGGAATCGGTGAGCCCCGGGGCGAGGCCGAGCGCGCTCGGCACCCACCGGGGTGGCGGATCAGCGGACCGCCTTGACGTTCAGTTCGTTGATCATCTGCTGGGCGGCCTTTTCGGCAGCCAGCTGCAGGGCATTGGTACGGGCCACGGTTTCATTCGGGCCGGTACCGGAGAACTGCACCGGGCCGACCGACGACACGGTGCGCGGGAAACGACCGGTCACATCCAGCACCTTGCCGGTGACGGTGACGAACACGCGGGTGTTGCCACTGGCCGGATCACGGTCGCGCATGCCGATGTCGAGGGTGCCGACGGCGATGTACGGAATGTTGGCCGCACGGATGCCGTTGGCGGTGTCGCGCAGGGTGGCCGGGGCCAGGTCGTTGCCGGTGCTGAAGTCCTTGCGGATGCGCTCGATGCTGAGCAGGCCACGCGACTCGCCTTCCACGTATTCGGCTTCAACCACTTCGTAGCCGGCGGCGCTGAAGGCCCCGGTCATCGCGGTGTTGACCTCGGCGGCGTTGGCCACCTTCCAGGTGATGTTGTCTGCGCGCGCGGTGGTGCTGCCGCCGCTGGTGACCGACACCGAACCATTCTGGTTGATGCTGCCGTTGGTGCTGACCGAGTTGCCGCGGAAGCTGTCACCCTCACGGGTGTTCTCGCTGTAGCTGCTGCTGGCGTCGACGCGGCGGTATTCCTTGTCCTGGAACGACTGCACGGTGTCCTGCGAGCGCGCCATGAACAGGAAGGTCAGCAGCGAGCGCTGCGCGGCGGTGGCACCGGCCACGGCCGAACCCGCATCCAGCTTGGTCTGCAGCAGGGTGGTGTTGATCTCGGCACGGACGGTGACGGTGTAGGTCTTGGCCTTCTTGTCTTCGGTGTCCGACAGCGGCACGGCACTGAGCACGTAGCGGTCGATCTCGCCGATGAACTCGGCGCGACGCGCTTCGAACAGGCGCAGCTTGGCCGCACCGGTTTCGGCGATGTACGCCTCCAGGGCATTGACCTTGGCCTTGTTCAGGGCCTGGGCACGGGTATCGGCACTCAGGCGCAGGCCGTAGCTGGCCGAGCCGGTGCCGCGCGAACTCGCGGTCTGCGCAGCGACCGGCGAGGCCACCACCAGCGCGATGAGGATGAGCAGGATGGTACGCATCAACGACATGACTTGATCAACTCCTGGAGGGCTTGGGTCTGCTGTTGCAACGGGCGGCCGCCCGGCTTCTGTTCGTCCAGCCAGGCGCGCGAATCGGCACGCTTGGCGGCGGCGCCGGCGAAGGCGTCGAGCCCGGCCAGCAGGGTTTCGTAGCTGGCCGACCACTGGTCGACCTGCCACTGCGTGGCCGGCACCACCTTGGTGGCGCCCTTGCGCAGCGGCTGTTCGAAATAGACCTTCCCCGAGAACGGCTCAGTCACCCTGGCGGTGAAGAAGGCGCCGAACAGCATCGTCTTCATCGCCGGGGTTTCCTGGATCACGCCGTTCTTCAGCGCATCGACCTGCAGGTTGATGACGTAGTCGGGCTCGGGAATCTTCAGCTGGTAGACCTTGCCGTCGGCAAAGCGGGCAGCCATCGCGCCACCGATCGCCTGGCCCGAGGCCGGCGGCAGCAGCCCGACGCCGGTGTTGGACGACAGCGTCTTGGACAGTTCATGGGCGAGGGTGGCGCGCAGCGGCGCTTCCCACTTCGGGTCGGGCAGCTTGGCGCGGACCGCGTCGGACAGGGTTACACCACCGACCTGCAGACGGCGCACCGCCGCGTCGGGCAACCTGGCTTGGGCGAGGCTGGCCGCCAGCACCTGCGACAGGCTGGTATCGGCGCCGCCATACAGCAGATCGGCGACGATCGCGTCGATATCGTCGTTGTCCGGTCGGTAATCCTGCACGTCGATGCGCTGCAGGGTCAGCGGATAGGACGCGATCACCTGGCGCTCGCGGAAGTCGAAGAACAACGCCTGCAGCGCCACTTCCACCAGCACCTTGTACTGGTCGCCGATCGGCTCGACCGAGACCAGTTCGCGGTCCAGCGCCGCGGCCAGCACGGTGGCGCTGGTGGTGCCGTCGAGCATCGCCACCGGCTGGTCGATCAGCTCCAGATGGGCCGGTGCGCGGCGCTTGAGCGACTGCGCCAGCGTCTGGTTCAGCGGGATCAGGCCACGCCGTTCCAGCACCGCATGCGCATGTGGGGTGGTCGCCTGCACGGCGGCGGCGTCAGCGGTATAGGCAAAACCGGCCCAATAGGCCTGCTGCGATTTGTCCGCGGCCTGCACGGCCATCGGCCATACGGCCAGGCACAGGGCACAGGCAAGCAGGCGCGCAAAAGCGCGCGATGCGCTCTTCGTCCTTGAATACATCCAACCGCTCCTCGGTCAATACGCACGGAATGCGGGCGCTGATGCGTCCGCTGGGCGCGAAACATAGCCGCTAAGGCGCGCGGCGACAAGTGCTGTCCTTGTCGGCTCAGTCCGTGGGGGGCAGGCCCGCCCGTTGCCGCAACAGTCCGCGCTCGGCCTGGTTCTGGCTGAGCCGAGCCGCCTCGCCAAAAGCGTCACGCGCATCCTGCTCGCGCCCCAGTGCCTGCAACAGCTCGCCACGCACCACCTGCAGCGGCGCGTAGTCACGCAGGCGCGCGTCGACCAGCAAGGGCTGCAGCTGCGCCCAGGCGGCAAAGGGACCGTCGCTGCGCAGGATCGCCACCACCCGGTTCAATGCCACCACTGGCGAAGGCTGCACCTGCAGAAGCTGTGCATAGAGCGCAGCAATGCGCGGCCAATCGGTATCCTCGGGGCGGCGCGCCGCTGCATGGCAGGCCGCAATGCGCGCCTGCAGCACGTAGGGATCGTTGCCACCACCCGCGGCCAGCGCACGCGCCAGCACCTGCTGCCCACGTTCGATCTGCAGCCAATCCCAGCGTGCGCGGTTCTGCTGGTCCAGCAGCACCGGCACGCCCTGCGCGTCCACCCGCGCCGCTGCGCGCGAGGCCTGCAGCTCCATCAGCGCCAGCAGGCCCAGTACCGGCGGCACCGGCAACCGATGGGCCAGGATGCGGGCCAGCCGCAGCGCTTCCTCGCACAGCGCCGGGCGCATCCAGTCGTCGCCGGCGCTGGCCGCATAGCCTTCGTTGAACACCAGGTAGATCGCCTCCAGCACCGAGGCCAGGCGCTCCGGCATCGCCTCCGCGCGCGGCACTTCATAGGGCACCTGCTTCTGCGTCAGGGTGCGCTTGGCGCGCACGATGCGCTGGGCGATGGTCGGTTCCGGCTGCAGGAACGCGCGCGCGATCTCCACGGTGGTCAGGCCACCGAGCAGGCGCAGGGTGAGCGCCACGCGCGCATCGGCCGGCAGCACGGGATGGCAGGCCACGAACATCAGCCGCAGCAGGTCGTCGCCCAGGTCATCCTCCAGCGCCTGGCTGTCATCGGGTGCCGGCAGCGCCGCCGGATGCAGTTCCTCGCCCCATTGCGCGTGCTGCTGCGCCACGCGTTGGTGCTGGCGCAGCACATCGATGGCACGGTTGCGCGCGGTGGTCATCAGCCAGGCTCCGGGGTTGTCCGGGATGCCCTGCTCCGGCCAACGCTCCAGCGCGGCCAGCCAGGTGTCCTGGGCCAGTTCCTCGGCACGGCCGACATCGCCACCGAGCAGCCGCGCCAGGCGCGCGATCAGCACTGGCGACTCCATCCGCCAGAGGGTTTCCAGACGCTGCGTCAGTGCGGGCTCGAGCATGCGCCGATCACAGCACGCGCGCCCGGCCCGCACAAGCGCCGCAGCTCACGCTTCAACAATCGGCTTGAAGCCGCCCCAGAACATGCGCTTCGTATCGAAGGGCATGTCCTTCGGGCCCAGCGACGCCAGTCGCGGGTCGGCCATCACCTTTGCGTTGATGCGGTCGCGTGCCGCGCGCGAGCGGAACACCACGAAGGCGACGATCACCGTCTCGCCCGGTTTCGCCTTGACCGCGCGCGGGAACGAGGTGCTCTTGCCCGGCTCCACATCGTCGGCCACGCATTCCATGTACTGCAGCGCGCCATGGTCCTTCCACACCGCGCCGGCCTTGCGGGCAAGGCGGCGGTAGGCCGCCACCTTGTCCTGCGGGCACGGCAGCACGTAAGCGTCCACGTAAGCCATGCGGGTTCTCCTGCGGCGGCCGTCAGCCCGGCTCGCCGTCCATGTGTGCGATCTCCCAGAGATGGCCGTCCAGGTCCTGGAAGCCACGCTGGTACATGAAGCCGTAGTCGCGCGCCGGCTGCGGTTCGCTGGCGCCGGCGGCCAGGGCCTTGTCCACCAACTCGTCAACGGCCTTGCGACTGGGTGCCGAGAGTGCGTTGATCACTTCGGTGTGGGTGTGCGCGTCGGCAATCGGCTTGTTGGTGAACTGCTGGAAAAAGGGCTGGGTCAGCAGCATCACGTAGATGCTTTCGCTGATGACCATGCCGGCCGCGTCGTCGTTGGTGTAGGTCGGATTGAAGCTGTAGCCCAGCGCGGTGAAGAACGCCTTCGACTTCTCCAGGTCCTGCACGGGCAGGTTGACGAAGATCATCTGCGGTTGTGGTGCACTCATCGTTGAAGCTCCTTGTGGATGACAGAGGCGGGATCAGGGCTGCTTCATGCAGTTGACCATCCACGGCTTGCCGTAACGGTCGATCAGCATGCCCCAGCGATGTGCCCAGAACGTTTCGCCGATCGGCATCTGTACCTGGCCACCTTCGGCCAGCGCGGCGAACACGCGTTCGGCTTCTTCGATGCTGTCGACATCGACATTGATGGTGGTCGAGCCGCCCTCGCCGCCGCCGGGGCCGTCGGCTGCCATCAGGATGGCGTTGCCGATCTCGAGCTGGCTGTGCGCGACGTGGTCGAGGGTTTCCGGCGGCATTTCGTTGCAGCCCGGCGAGCCATCGGAGGGCGGCATGTCGCGGTACTTCATTTCCGAGGTGACCTGGCCACCGAGTGCCTTGGCATAGAACGCCATTGCCTCGTGGGCCTGGCCGCTGAAGCCGAGGAAGGGAATCAGTCTCATGGCAATACTCCGTTGTGCGGTTCAGGGTGGTAGTGCCGGGGCGTGCCCGGTTGGGAGAGGAATCGGGTCAGCCTTCCAGCTGTGCACGCAGACGCTGTTCCTGCTGCTGTAATTCGGGGGTGAAGGCTTCACCAAAGTCTTCTGCGGAGATCAGGGGACGCAGTTCCAGCGTGCCGCCCTCGCCGAACGGCGCACGGCTGGCCCATTCAACGGCCTCGTCCAGCGACCGCACCTCCCACAGCCAGAAGCCGGCGATCTGTTCGCTGGCAGGACCGAACGGACCGGCCTCGACCTTGGGTGCCCCGGCGCCGAAATGAATGCGACGGCCGCGCTGGGTGGCGTGCAGGCCTTCACCGGCCAGCATGATGCCGGCGGCCACCAGTTGTTCGTTGAAGGCGCCCATTTCGGACAGTTCCTGTTCGCTGGGCATGCGGCCGGCTTCGGAGTCGGCGTTGGCCTTCACGATCACCATCACTTTCATTTTGGTCTCCCGTGGGACGCGTGGTGCGTGCCCTTCACTGGGTACAACGAACCAGGGGACTGGGAATCGACACGTCTGTTGGAAATTTTTTTTCTTCCGCGGAAAGCACGCCTTCGGCGGGAGTCGGCGAACGGCGGAGCCCCTCCGTGGTGGGGGGGAGTCGCTGAAAGCTCGGTTCATGGGTTTGGCCGGGTGGGTAGGCGGGTCGGGGGACGCCGTAAAGCCATCCATGGGGGCTTAGCCGCGCCATCCATGGCGCGGATACCCCCGCCCCGCCTACCCACCCGGCCCTGGACAGTTTCCTGCCTCCGGTACCCACCACGGGAAGACCAAGAGAAAAGGCAACAGCAACAGCAATGGCGGTTGGCTGGCGGGCTCGGCTTTGCGAGCGAAGCGACCCGCTTTTGCTCTTGTTGTTGATTTCCCGTGGTGGATCGGCCGCCGGAATCTGTCTGGGGCCGGGCGGGTGGGGTTGGCGGGGTATCCGCGCCATGAATGGCGCGGCTAAGCCTCCAGGGACGGATTCACGGCGTCCCCGCCAATCCCACCCGCACGGCCCACCCTCAGGAAACCCGCTTTCAGCGACCAACCCCACCCCACCACGGAGGGGCTCCGCCGTTCGCCGATCCCCGCCGAAGGCGCGCTTCTGCGCTGCAACATGCCCGTGCGCAATCCTGCGCGATCATGGACCCCCGCCCCCGCCCCCGCCCCCGCCCCCGCCAGGACCATGCCATGCAGCAGTACCTGCTTCTGATCTACATCGAGCCTGCCCTGCTGCAGGCCCTGCCCACCGAAGAATTCAACGCGCTGATGCGCGACTGCCTGGCCCACGCCGACAAACTGCAGGCCGAAGGCACGCTGCTGGCCGCACAGAAGCTGCAGCCGGTCGACACCGCGCAGACCCTGCGCGTGCGTGATGGCCACAGCCGCGTACTGGATGGCCCCTTCGCCGAGACCCGCGAACTGCTGGCCGGCTTCAACCTGATCGTAGCGCGCGACCGCGACGACGCCATGCGCATCGCCCGCGATTTCCCGTGGGCACGCTTCGGCAGCATCGAAGTGCGGCCGCTGGAAGACATGGACGCCGAGCGCGAACGCTGCGGCGCCCCGGCTGCGGCTATGGCAGCAGCCGTACCCTGATCTCGCGCGGGCCGACGCCTTCGTTGCCGCTGTAGTCGCGCACGCTGGCGCGCACGACGTACTCGCCCGGCGGCAACGCCGCCGGCTGCCAGCGTCCGGTTTCCATCAGGCCATCACGCACGGTGTTGGTGGCCAGGTAGCGGAACCGGGTCACCGCGCTGCCATGCACGGTGATGCCGCTGTCCGGTGCGTAGGCCACGCGCACTGCTTCCCGCTGCGGCGGCATGCGGTTGAACACGATGTTCCAGCGCGGCTGCTCGTAGCCCTGCAGCGGTTGTCCCGTAGCATCGAGGATCTGGTAACCCACCTGGTACATGCCCAGGCGGCGGCGTGGCAGATTGTTGTCGACCTGGTCCCAGGCCTCCACCACGATCTGCACGCCACGCCCCTGCCGCGCAACCATCACCACGCCATCGCTGCCTGCGGCCATCGGCTGGTCGTTGTCGTCCAGCAGTGCTACATCAGTGATGCGCGGTGCGAAGTGATCGGCGTAGTTATGGAAGCCAAGCGCCACCGCATTGGTCTCGAACCCCCCGGTGCCCACCGCCAGGTGCACGTGCGCCTGGTTGTTGATGCTGCCCAGGCGGTCACCCACGTGGATGCGCATGCCACGGCGCACGCGCATCCGCTGCAGCTTGCCCTGCTCGTCGTACAGCGCCTGCCAGCGCGCGTCGAACGGCACGTCGCGCGGGGTGCGGCCGACGCGCATGTGGATGTACTTGAGGCGGTCCACCGCAAGGCCCTCGGCCTGCTCGCCCAGGTTCCAGGCCGCCACCGGGCTGCTGATCTTGCCATCGGCAATCGCCAGCACGGTCTGGCCCACATCACCGCGCACGTCGAAGCCGCCATGCAGGTGGTGGCGGCTCTCACCGCTGAAGTTGCCGCGCACTTCGCCCAGGGTGCCGACCACTTCGTGCCAGCCGTGCTGCGGTGCGAGCGGCCAACGGCCCCCCGTCTTCGGCAGCGCGGCATCAGCGGCCGGGCCGACCAGTGCCGGTGCCGGCAGTTCGCCCACCGGCAGCGGGCGCAGGCGATGCAGGCGGTAGCCTGCGGCGTCGGCCACCAGCACGCTGCCATCGGCATCCATCGCCAATCCGCTGGGGCGGGCCAGGCGCGGCAGGCGACCATTGCCGACCAGCGCGATCTGGTGGCCCTGCGGCGTCACCTGCACGATGCGGCCATCCAGATCACCCACGTACAGCACGCCGTCGTGGGTGGTGGCCAGCGACAGCGGCCCATTGATCACGCCACCGGCGGCGACCACGGTGCTGACCGTGCCATCGGCCCCCACCCGGCGCACGGCGTTGTTGAACAGATCGGCCACCAGCAACGCACCCTGCGCGTCGAAGGCCAGCGCCACCGGCGTATCGAAACGCGCAGCGGCGCCCACGCCATCGGCAAAGCCTGGCCGATCACCACCAGCCAGGGTGCGCACACTGCCATCGGTACCGATCACCCGGATGCGGTCATTGAACGTGTCCGCCACGTAGACCTGGCCCTGCGCGTCCACAGCAACGCCCATCGGTGCATCGAAGCGGGCCTGCGTGGCCGGGCCGTCGGCGTGGCCCTGTTCGCCACCGGCCAGCGTGGTCACCTGGCCATCGGTGCCGATGCGGCGGATCGCATGGTTGCCGGTGTCGGCCACGTACAGGTTGCCCTGCGCGTCGCCTGCAATGCCCGAGGGCGTATTGAAGCTGGCCTGCAGCGCAGGGCCATCGACACGGCCCTCACCCTGCCCGGCCACGGTTTCAACGCGGCCATCGGGCAGGCGGCGGCGGATCCGGTTGTTGTCACCGGCATCGGTGAAATAGACACTGCCATCGGTGCCGCGCAGCAGTGCATACGGGTCGGCGAAGCGCGCCTGCGCGGACGTACCGTCGCGGTCGCCGGGATGACCATCGCCGGCCAGCGGCTCGATCTGCCCGGTCCAGGCCAGTGGCGTGGGCACCGGGCCTGCAGGGCCGGCCAGCGTTTTCAGCGGGGGGTCCCACCAGGTTGCGGCCAAGCCCACCGCCGTTGCCAACGCCACCCCTGCCGCCATCCATTGCCACCGTGCCATCGTGTTGCGCTGCCTCTGCCTGCCGCTTGAAGAGGCACCGACAATAGACGCTGCGCGTGCGATCCGCCACGGCCGATCATGCGGCTGAAGGCCAGGATTCGCTTCGTCGTGCTTGTCCTCGCTGGCCGTAGCAGGTTCAATGCGGTTCCCACGGATGGAGATTCTCCATGCCCCGCGCTCTCCCCCTCACCGCACTGCTGCTGGCCGCATTGGCCAGTGCGCCCGCCTCCGCTTCGATCACGGTGGCCCCGCAGAAGCCATCGGCCACCGCCGATGCAGTACACGCAGCGTACGCCACGCGCTGGGATGAAGCCATCCAGCAGGCACGCGGCGGCAATACGCTGGGTGCACTGATCAGCATGGAGCGGCTGATGGAGGATCCGTTGCTGGACGACTTCGATGCCGAGCGTCGCGGCCGCGCCTCGCAGGTCGCCGGCTGGACCGCGCTGATGCAGAAGAAGCCGGATCAGGCCCGCCGCTACCTGCAGCGGGCGCAGGAGGCCCTGCCGGAGGATGCACAGATCCTGCTCACCCTGGTGTCAGTGGAACTGTCGGACAACCAGCCGGCCGCAGCCACCACCTTGCTGGTGAAGGCACTGCAGCACGCCGACGCGCCGCTTCCGATCGATCACCACGCGGTCAACTACCTGCAGTACCGCCTGCGTGACCAGCCGCAGAAGCGCATGGACCTGCTGCAGGCGCTGTTTGACAACGGCTGGAAGAGTGGCGGCCTGGAACCCACCGGGCTGTGGCTGGCGCTGGCCACGCTGCAGGCCGACTACAGCCGTGGCGACAGCATTCCGGCCACGCTGGCGCGCATCGACAGCCCGGCCGAGATCATCCGCCTGCGCAGCGACAAGCGCTTCGATCGCTATGTCGATCGCGGTGACGCGCGTTTCGATCCAGTGCAGGCGGCACAGCGCCACCTCGATGAACTACGTGTTTCCGGCCTGCTCGACCGCGCACTGGACGCGCGCATGGCCGAGTTCAGCACCACCTTGCTGATGCTGGACCGCAACGAGGAAGTGCTGTCGTTGACCGAGGGCATGGCCGCTGCCGCCAGCAACGGCGAATCGCCTGCCGCCACAGAAGCGGAATGGGTGGCCTGGCTGCTCAACAGCCGGCTCACCGCACTGCGCCGGCTGGGCCGCACCGATGAGGCACTGGCCACGGCGAAGCAGGCCGCCCGCATCGGCGCGCTCGGCCCGGATGGTGTCGAGCACCAGATGAATGTCGGCTTCGTGTTCAGTTCGCTGGGACGCATGCAGGACGCTGCGCAGGCAGTGAATGACATGCCGGGCCTCGCCGGTTACGGCAAGGCCGCACAGGCGCTGCTGCAGTTCGCCGCGGCCCGCGAGCGCGGTGATGCCAAGGCGCGCGATGCAGCACGCGCGGTGATCCTGGCCCAGCGCGACGATGCCCGCCTGTTCCACCGCGAAATGCTGCTGGAAGAAGGCGACCTGGACGGTGCCGCCGCCGTGCTGATCGAACAGCTGCGCTCGCCGGTTGAACGCGGTGAAACCCTGGCCAGCCTGCAGGACATGCGCACCTATCCGTCATTGCCGGGCGATGTGCGCATCGATGCCGCGTGGCGTGCACTCAAGCAGCGTGCCGACGTGCAGGCCGAAGTGGCACGCGTCGGCCGCATCGAGCGCTACGACCTGGTCGGCACTTACACCTCGCGCTGAGCGGCTTTTGTGTAGAGCCGAGCCGATGCTCGGCTGCAATTGGCGCAGCCGAGCGTCGGCTCGGCTCTACAACGCCACGTGCAGGCAGCACCGTCCGCTAGCGGGCTGGCACTTCGGTGCGGATGCCCATCGCTTCGCGGTAGCGCGCGTACAGCGCCATCACCTTGTCCACATAGGCCAGGGTTTCGGCGTAGGGCGGCACGCCCTTGTAGCGGGTGACCGCACCGATGCCCGCGTTGTAGGCAGCCGCCGCCAACGGGCGATCGCCGTTGTAACGGCGCAGCAGTGCGCGCATGTAGCGCGCGCCGCCCTCGATCGACTGCTGCGGCGAGAACGGATCGCGCACGCCATATTCCTGTGCGGTCTCCGGCATCAACTGCATCACGCCCTGTGCGCCCTTGGTCGAGACCGCCAGCGGATCGAAATTGCTTTCGGCATGGGCGATCGCACGCAGCCAGGCATCGTCGACGCCGGTAGCTTTGGCCGCGGCCTTGAACTGCCTGGCGTGCTGCGCGAGCTGCGGCGTGCCGACCTTGCCCAGGCCCTCGTGTGCAGGCTCGCCCGGCGGCGTGGCCACGGTGAACTTCAGGAATACCCGCGAGCCGGGCAGGTTGCGGGTGGAATAGACCAGCACGCCGTCCTGCTCGCGCTCGTACAGCACACCACTGAACACGCCCATGTTGCCCCACAGGTTCGGGGCCTGGATGGCGTTGTCGTCGATCTCCTTCGGCGTGCACCGCGATCCCGGCTCCGGTGCGGTGGCCAGGCTGACGGTGTTGCCCTGCACGCAGCGATAGACCGTGCGCGCGGCAGCCATCCCGGGCCACAGGATGGGCAGCAGCACCAGTGCAAGCAGGAGAGGTCGATGGGACATGGCGGCCGGATGATCCGGCCGCGCCCGCGAATGTTGGGTGAACGGGGGTCGGCAGGGCTGCGCCCTGCACCCGCGGTAGTGCCGGCCGCTGGCCGGCAACCTCAACGGCAACGGCAGCGGCCGATTTCCTGCGGCTGACAGTAGATCCACGCCATGCGTGGATGAAACTCTCTGGAGACGATGGATCAATCGATGGAACGGAGACGTTGGATCACTTCGCGGCCTTCCGGCGCACCCAATACCCCGCGCCCAGCAGCACGAACCACACCGGGCTGGCGATCAGCGCCTGGCGGGTGTCGCCCTGCAGGCCCAGCAGCACCAGCACGGCGGCGAAGAACACCAGGCAGGCCCAGCACATGGCAACGCCGCCAGGCATCTTGAAGATCGAGGCAGCATGGCGCTCCGGGTAGCGACGGCGATAGGCGATGTAGGCCACCAGGATCAGCGACCAGACGAAGATGAACAGCACCGTGGCCAGCGTCGTCACCAGGGTGAAGGCGGTTACCAGGTTGGGAATCAGGTAGATCAGCAGCGTGCCGCCCAGCAGGCACAGGCACGAGAACAGCAGGCCACGGGCCGGCACCGCAGCGCGCGACAGTTTCGACAGCCCGCGCGGAGCGTGGCCCTCTTCGGCCAGGCCGTACAGCATGCGGCTGGTGGAGAAGATGCCACTGTTGGCCGAGGACGTGGCCGAGGTCAGCACCACGAAATTGATCAGGCTGGCGGCGGCGGGAATGCCGGCCAGCACGAACAGCTGCACGAACGGGCTCTTGTCCGGCACCACCTGGCGCCACGGGGTGACCGCCATGATCGCGATCAGCGCCAGCACATAGAAGATGATGATGCGCACCGGGATCGAGTTGATTGCCTTGGGCAGGTTGCGCTCGGGGTCGGCGGTTTCGGCGGCGGTGGTGCCGACCAGCTCGATGCCGACGAAGGCGAACACCGCAATCTGGAATCCAGCGAAAAAACCGACCAGGCCCATCGGGAACATGCCGCCGTCATTCCACAGGTTCGACAGCGACGCGGTGTGGCCGCTCGGCGAGGTGAAGCCCCACGCCACCAGACCGGCGCCGGTGATGATCAGCGCACAGATCGCCACGATCTTGATCAGCGCGAACCAGAATTCCATTTCACCGAACAGCTTCACCGTCACCAGGTTCAACGCCAGCAGCAACATCACGCAGGCCAGCGCCGGTTTCCAGGCTTCAAGCCCCGGGAACCAGAACTGTGCGTAGGCGGCAATCGCGATCACGTCGGCAATGGCGGTGACGATCCAGCAGAACCAGTAGGTCCATCCGCAGAAGAACCCGGCCCACGGGCCGAGCAGGTCGGTGGAGAAATCGATGAAGGATTTGTACTGGAGGTTGGACAGCAGCAGCTCGCCCATCGCACGCATCACGAAGAACAGCATCGCGCCGATGATCAGGTAGACGAAGATGATGGACGGGCCGGCCAGGCTGATGGTCTTGCCCGAGCCCATGAACAGGCCGGTGCCGATGGCACCGCCGATGGCGATCAGTTGCAGGTGGCGGTTGGACAGGCTGCGGCGCAGGTGCTCGGGGGGCGTGGCGGGCTCGGTCATGGGCGCGGGAAGGGGCGGGCGAAGCGTTCGACGGTAGTCCTCCGCGACGCCGAGCGCCAGCGCCAGACGGCCCCATTGCGTCAAAGCAGGGCGCTTTCACCACAATGTGACCGAATACCGTATTGATCCCATTCCGCCCGGCCCGGTGCCATGCTGAGATAGCCGCATCTGCCCAAGGACCGGCCCGACCATGCGCCCTGCCCCGCCCGCCCCGCTGGAGCCCCGGCCATGAGCCGCCTGCGCGTCATCATCGGCGGTACCGCACTGGCCCTGCTGGCCGCTGCGGTGCCGATCGCGGTCATGGCCTACGCCACCTGGGACCGCGCGGTCAGCGTCGAACAGCAGCGCCTGCGCGACATCGCCGATCGCACCCTGCGCCGCTCCGACCTGTCCTACCAGGAGGCGCTGGCGGCGCTGAAATCCGCCGAAGCCGGTGCCTACGTGTCCTGCAGCCCCGAGCACATCCGGCGCATGCAGACCCTGGTGATGACCACCCCATCGATTGACCAGATGGGCTACTTCGAAGGAGGCAAGCTGCGCTGCACCTCCTGGGGGCCGTTCCTGTCGGATGTGGATCAGCCCAGGCCGGACCACGTCACCAGCGACGGCGCCGGCATCGCAGTGGACGTGCGCCCGGAAATCAGCGGGCGACGCCAGGTGCTGGCGATCCTGTATGGGTCCTACGACGCTCTGGTGGACCCACGCCGCTTCGTCGATGTCATCGCCGACCCGAATGTGCGGCTGGCACTGGCCAGCCCCGACGGACGCCTGCTGGCCAAACAGCCCGGCCTGGATCCGGACCTGCTGCAGGCACTGCTGCGCGACCCGGGCGAAGGCCTGGACCACACCACGCTGTTCGCTACCGCGCGCAACGAGGAATGGCTGGCCGTCGCCACTACACCGCGCACCGCGCTCGCTGCGGCCTTCCGCCAACAGGCCTGGCTGTACGTGCCGGTGGGCCTGCTGCTGGCCGCCGCCGGCGCCGGGCTGGTGATCTGGCTGTCGCGGCGCCGCCTTTCCCTGCGCGGCGAACTGGCCACCGCCATCCGTCGCCGCGAGCTGTACCTGCATTACCAGCCGATCATCGAACTGGACACCGGCATCTGCGTCGGCGCCGAGGCGCTGGTGCGCTGGCAACGCCCGGATGGCACCCAGGTGCGCCCTGACCTGTTCATTCCACTGGCCGAAGAGGCCGGCATGATCGCCGACGTCACCGACCTGGTGATCGAGAACGTGGTGCGCGACATGCGCGAGCTGCTGGTCGCCGACCGCAGCGCGCACATCGCGATCAACCTCGCCGCCGAAGACATCAGCAGCGGTCGCGCCCTGAAGATGATCTCCCGGCACATGGCCGGCAGCGGCATCCTGCCGCAGCAGATCTGGATGGAGGCCACCGAACGTGGCTTCCTCGATCTGGACCGCGCGCGCACCATGCTCGCCGCCGCCCGCCGCGCCGGCCACAGCGTGGCCATCGATGATTTCGGCGTCGGCTTCTCCAGCCTGCAATACCTGCAGCAGCTGCCACTGGATGCACTGAAGATCGACAAATCATTCATCGATGCGATCGGCACCGAAAGCGCCACCAGCCCGGTCACGCCGCACATCATCGACATGGCCAAGGAGCTGGGCCTGTGGGTGGTGGCCGAGGGCGTGGAAACCGAAGCGCAGCTGGCCTATCTGCACAGCCGGCATGTGGAATTCGGACAGGGCTGGCTGTTCTCGCGGCCGCTGCCGCGCGATGAGTTCGTCGCCTTCCATCAGAAGCGGCAGCAGCAGTACGGCGCTGCACGCGAACACATGCAGAACCCGCGCAGCGTGCCGATCGAGCGTGAGGGAGTGGAGTAGGACGGCGAACGGCGGAGCCCCTCGTGGAGGATCGCGCCCGGTGGATCCATCAGGTGGGGCCGGGTGGGCAAGACCGGGGTTGGGCGTCCTGCGCAACCCACCCACCCGGCCACGGGCACATTGCGGCGGCGTCCCGCCACGGAATCAACGGAAGAAAGCGAAAGCAAAGGCAAACGCGGGTCGCTGCGCTCGGTAGATCCACGCCATGCGTGGATGGCGTGGACCACGGTAGTGCCGGCCGCTGGCCGGCACCTCCGTAACGTTTGGCCTGCCCCTACGCCCACGCCTTCGGCCGTGCCAGCAACCACGCGGCGGTCACCGCCAGCAACAGCAACGGCAGCCATCCCAGCTGGCGTGGGCCGCTGGCCTGCAGCAGCACGCCGCCTGCCACGCCGCCGGCCGCAATGGCCAGGTTCCAGCCGGTCACCAGCATCGATTGCGCCAGGTCCGCAGCGGCCCCGGCGCGCCGTGCCAAGGCGGTCTGGAACAGGGTCGGCACGGCGCCGAACGCCACGCCCCACAGGATCGTCGCCAGCAGCAGTGCGCTCGCCACGCCAGGCCACACCAGCAAGGCCAGCACCGGCACGATGAAGCCGATCACCGCCGCCCACACCAGCGCATGCAGGTGGCGATCCACGCCCCAGCCGGCAATCGCGATGCCGGCAATCGCCGCCATGCCGAAGGCCAGCAGCAGCCGGTCCAGCCAAGCACCGGCACCCGCGTCGACCGCCAGCGGCTCGATATAGGTGTACAGCACGTTGTGCGCCAGCACGTACAGCGCCATCACCAGCAACGCACTGCGTACACCGGGCAGGCGCCACACGGTCGCCAGCGAAGTGCGTTGCCCGGCCCCAGCGGCCGGCAGCGCCGGCAACGCCCAGCGCGCGTAGGCCAGCAGCAGCAGACCCAGCACGCTCATCAGCGCGAACGCCCAGCGCCAGCCGATCTGCTGGCCCAGCAGCGTCCCTGCCGGCACCCCCAGCGACAGCGCCAGCGGCGAACCGACCATCGCGACCGCGATGGCCCGTCCCTGCAGCGACGGCACCACCATGCGCGCGGCATAACCGGCCACCAGCGACCACAGCAGGCCACCGCTCACGCCGGCCAGGAAGCGCGCAGCCATGATCAGCGCGTAACTGCTGCTCAACGCGGTCAGCGTATTGACCACCACGAAGCCGGCGATGGCCGCCAGCAGCAGCGGACGCCGTGGCAGGCGCTGGGTCAGCGCGGTCATCGGCAGTGCAGCCATCACCGAACCCAGCGCATACACGCTCACCAGCTGGCCGACCGCCGCATCACTCACGCCCAGGCTGTCGCCCATCGGACGCAGCACACCCGCCGGCAGGGTCTCGGTCAACAGGGTGATGAAGCCGCCACCGGCCAAGGCAAGCAGGCCCGCCCACGGCAGGCGCGTGGCCTCGCCAGCCGGACTGGCGGCATCGATTGCATGGCCGCTCATCGCGTGGTCTCCAGGTCGGCATAGACCGCGTCGCGCAGTTCATCGACAAAGGCGCCATCCATGCCTTCGTACAGCGTGTTGGTCAGCGCCACCACGCTCAGCCCACGCGACGGGTCGACGAACCAGCTGTGCCCGTAGGCACCGCCCCAGCGCCAGGTGCCTTCGCGCTGTGGTGTGCCGCTGGCGGCGGCGTCGCGCAGTACCGCAAAGCCCAGCCCGAAGCCCCAGCCGGCCGGTTCCGGCGGCCCCTGCTCGCCCACCTGCGGGCTGGCCATCTGTGCCGCCAGCGCGGGCAGCAACAGGCCAGAGCGCTGTACGTCGCGCAAGGCCTCCAGCACCGCCATCACCTCATCGGCGGAACCGACCAGGCCGGCGCCGGCCGAAGCGAACCGGCTGGCGTCGGTGGCACGCGCGGGACTGAACTCGATGCCCACCGTTCCCTCGAAAGGTGCGACCACCTCGCCTTCCTGCAGCCGGTGCGGCTGCGGCGTGTCGCTCACATACGGCGTGGCCAGCCGCTCTGCATCACGCGTGGCGAACGCGGTGTCGCGCAGGCGCAACGGGGCAGCCAGCAGACGCTGGAACAGCGCCTGCAGCGTTTCACCGGTCGCGGCTTCGGCCACCGCACCGGCCACGTCCACGCCCAACGAGTACAGCCATTGGCTGCCCGGCTCGAACAGCAGTGGCACCTGCGCGATCCGGCGTACGTTCTCGGTCAGGGAAAGCGGGTTGGCGTCCATGCCATCGCTGACGCCAGCGCGCGCGTAGGGCCCCACCGCATCCGCCTCCAGGAAGCGATAGCCCAGCCCGCTGCTGTGGCTGAGCAGCTGGCGCAGGCTGATCGGCGGCGTGCGGCCATCGGCCAGCGCCGGGCGGAAGTCCGGCAGCCAGCGCTGCACCGGTGTGTCGAGGTCGAGCACGCCTTCGGCCACCAGGCGCAGGATCACCGTGGCCAGCAACGGCTTGCTGACCGATGCCAGCCGGAACAGCTGATCGCGCTGCATCGGCCTGGCCGACTCGCGATCGGCCAGCCCGGTCGCGCTGGCATGGCGCAGCACGCCGTGCTCGCGCACCAGCACCACCGCACCGACCAGGCGCAGCGGGTGGACCTGCTGCAGCAGCCGCTGCACCGAAGGCAGCGTCGGTGCAGGTTCAAGGGAAAGAGCGGCATTCATCGCGGTGATCCGTGGGGAGAGGCCCGCCACGTTAGGCAGCACGACGCGGCGCAAAAAGCCGGTTGCCGCTCCGGGCATCATGGACCGTGCAGTCCGCAATCGGCATGATGCCCGGAACTGGAACGCCGCAAGGGCTGCCCGAGGCCCCGCACCACAGTGTTGCGACGGCCGCGCCGCGTGTCGCGATCACCCCTACCCTGCCGTTTTCATTGCCGGTACGCCCATGTCAGTCCTGGACAACCTCGCCAACCTGCAGACCTTCGTCCACGCCGCCGACACCCGCAGCTTCGTCGAGACCGGGCGCCTGCAGGGCATCTCGGCCTCGGCCGCGGGCAAGTGCGTTGCGCGGCTGGAGCACGCACTGGGCGTGCGCCTGTTCCACCGCAGCACGCGCAGCATCACCCTCACCGCCGAGGGCCAGCTGTTCCTGGTGCGCTGCCGGCGCATCCTCGACGAACGCGATGCCGCGCGCACCGAACTGGCGCAACCGCACGCTGCACCGAGCGGCACGCTGCGGATCAGCCTGCCGCTGGTAGGTGACCTCACCCTGCCGTTGATGGCCGAATTCATGGCCGCGTATCCGGACATCCGCCTCGACCTGGATTTCAGTGACCGGCTGGTCGATGTCATCGAGGAAGGTTTCGATGCGGTGCTGCGCGTTGGCGAACCCAGCGACTCGCGGATGAACGCGCGCCGGCTGGGGGTGTTCCCGCGGCGTGTCGTCGCCTCGCAGGGCTACCTGCAGCGTCGCGGCGTTCCACGCACGCCGGCCGACCTGTTGCAGCACACGTTGCTGCACTACCGCTTCCCCAGCACCGGCAAGCTGGAGCCGTGGCCGATCCACTGGCCCGACCACGAAACACCGCAGGAGCTGCCGGTGCACATGGTGGCCAACACCATCGAGGCGCGGGTGGCGCTGGCGCTGCGCGATACCGGCCTGGCCTTCGTGCCGGTGCACTCGGTGCGCGAAGCGCTGGCCGACGGCCGCCTGGTCACCGTGCTGGAGGATCATGTGCACTCCTGCGGCACCTTCCACCTGCTGTGGCCGTCGGGCCGACATGTACTGCCGAAGCTGCGGGTGTTCATCGACTTCGTCGGCGCCCGCCTGGACACCGTGCCGTAGATCCACGCCAAGCATGGATGCTTCTTGTAGCGTCGAGCCATGCTCGACTCACCGGAACCCCAAGCGAAGATCAGCCGAGCGTGGCTCGGTTCTACAGCTGCACGCAGCCATTCAGCCACCGCCGCTATACTGTCCCCTCATTCCTCCCAGAGGCTCGCGACCAATGCGCCATTGATGCCGCCGTCTTCCCAACAGACGGCCTGACTCTTCCCGCCCCTGCGCGCAGGGGAGAACCCGGCATCCATGGAGGTCGCATGACCACACATTCCCTCACGCTCGATCGCGTGTCGTATCGGCTGGCCGACGGCCGCCCGCTGTTTTCCGATCTGTCGTTTTCCTTCGATCCGGTCGCCACCGGCCTGGTCGGTGCCAATGGCACCGGCAAGAGCGTGCTCGCACGCCTGCTGGCCGGTCGGGTGCGGCCAGAGAACGGGCAGGTGCGCAGCAGCGGCCGCGTGTTCCTGTTGCCGACGCCCGGCTATCCACCCGCCGGCACGGTCGGTGAACTGGCCGGCGTCGGCGCGGAACTGGCCGCACTGCAACGCATCGAAGCCGGCAGCGTGGATGAGGCCGACTTCGCCTGCGTCGGCGACCATTGGGATCTGCGCGAGCGCCTGCAGCAGCAATGGCAGGCGCTCCGCCTGCCCGACGATCTCGATCCCGCCCAACCCGCCGTGCGTCTCAGTGGCGGCCAGGCCATGCAGGTGGCGCTGTCCGGCGCCTGGGCCAGCGGCGCCGATTGGCTGATCCTGGACGAACCCAGCAACCACCTCGATGGCCGCCATCGCCAACAGTTGTACGAACGGTTGCAGCAGCGGCGCGGCGGCCTGCTGGTGATCAGCCATGATCGCGAGCTGCTGGCGCAGATGCAGCAGATCGTCGAGCTCGACGCGCGCGGGCTGCATCGCTATGGCGGCCCGTGGCAGCACTACGCCGACGCGCGGGCCGCCGAACGCGAAGCGGCCGCCGCACAGCTCGACCACGCCCGCGCCCAGCACCGGCAGCAACAGCGCAGCGCGCGCGAGCAGCACGAACGCCAGCAGCAGCGCCAGGCACGTGGCAATCGCGATGCGAAGCAGGCCAACCAGGCACCGATCCTGCTTGGCCGGCAGAAACAGCGTGCAGAGGCCAGCCACGGGCGCGCGCAACAGGTACAGGCCGATCGTCTTCAGGCCAGTGCCGACCAGCTGCGCGCAGCGGCTTCGGCAGTTCACGCCGCGCCGGAGCTGGCGCTGTTCGCCGGTGACGGTGAACGCGGCACCGCACGTCTGCTGCAGGCGGAGTCACTGGTGCTGCCGCAGGGTTGCAGTGCACCGTTGCAATTGGAGATCCGCCGCGGCCAGCGCATCGCCGTGGTCGGTGACAACGGCAGTGGCAAGTCCACGCTCCTGCGCGTGCTGGCCGGCCAGCTGCCTGCACGCAGCGGCATCGTGCAGCGCCATGCACCTCTGGCGCTGCTCGACCAGCAGCTGCTGGGGTTGTCCGACGAACGCAGCATCCTTGACACCGTGCAGGCCGCCAACCCGGTGGCGGATGCGGGTGAACTGCGCACACGGCTGGCCCTGCTCGGGCTGGACGCACAGCGCATCCAGCGTGCAGCCCACAGCCTCAGCGATGGTGAACGGGTGAAAGGCGCGCTGGCCAGCGTGCTGTATGCCGATCCCGCACCGCAGCTGTTGCTGCTGGACGAGCCGGGCAACGCGCTGGATCTGAGCGCGTTGCAGGCACTGGAAGAACTGCTGGCGGCATGGCCGGGCGCGCTGCTGATGGTCAGCCACGACCGGCACCTGCTGCAGGCGTTGCGGCCGACCCACGTGCTGCAGGTGGGCACCGGGGGGTGGCAGTGGCGCGACGCCTTGTAGATCCACGCCATGCGTGGACCTACTGCAGCAGCCGAGCGTCGGCTCGGCTCTACAGGATAGGCCATGCGTGGATGCATGCATGGCCTATCGACCAGGGGTAGTGCCGGCCGCTGGCCGGCAACCCATGGATCCTCAGTGCACCGTCACCGCTTCCACACCGGGAATGCCTGCGGCAGCTGTTGCCACAGCAGCGGCCCCGCACGCAGTTCCTGATCGTTGAGCAGGCACGCGTCCAGCTCCGCACGCACCGCGCGCTCATCCATGTGCACGCCAATCACCACCAGCTCCTGGCGGCGGTCGCCCCACAGCGGGTGCCACAAGCGCTGCATCGCCGAATGCGCGGCCGCATCCGGGAAGTCTTCCAGACCCGGCAACGGTGCGCTCCAGCAGTCGGCCTGCTGCCGCGCCCAGCCCAGGTCGCTGTACGGCAGCGGCGTGGGCGGCAGCAGTGGCGCGGTGTCCTCCAGCCCAGCCCGCACGCGATCACGCGCGGCGTACCAGAACCCCGCCGCCTGCGTCCGCGTCGCGGCGCCCACGGTGTTCAGCTCACCCACCCAGTCCATGCGATTGGCCAGCCAGAACCAGCCCTTGCTGCGGATCACGCCGGGCATCCCCGACTGCAGCGCGCGGGCGAAGCGCGCGGGATGGAACGGTCGCCGCGAGCGGTAGACGAAACTGGCGATGCCGTACTCTTCGGTCTCCGGCGTATGCTCGCCACGCAGTTCCTTCACCCAGCCCGGCGCACGTTGCGCACGCTCGTAGTCGAAGCGGCCGGTGTCCAGCAGCTCGGCCAGTGGCACGTCACCGAAGCGGGACAGCAGCAGCTTCGCGTCGCGGTTCAGGCCGCGCAGCACGGCCAGCGTGTCCTGCAGCACGTCGTCATCCACCTGGTCGACCTTGCTGACCACGATCACGTCGGCGAACTCGACCTGCTCGCACAGCAGGTCGACCACGCCGCGGTCGTCATCCGGCCCGGCCTGCTGGCCGCGCTCGGCCAGGCGCAACGTCGAGCCGAAGTCGGCGAGAAACGCACTGCCATCCACCACCGTCACCATCGTGTCCAGGCGCGCGATGTCACTCAGGCTGAAGCCCTGCTCGTCGCGCACCGCGAACGTGGCCGCCACCGGCATCGGCTCACCGATGCCGGTCGACTCGATCAACAGGTAGTCATAGCGACCGGCGTCGGCCAGGCGCCGCACTTCCTGCAGCAGGTCATCACGCAGCGTGCAGCAGATGCAGCCATTGCTGAACTCCACCAGCGTCTCTTCGGTGCGGCGCAGCTCGGCGCCGCCGTCGCGCACCAGCTGCGCGTCGATGTTGACCTCGCTCATGTCGTTGACGATGACCGCCACACGCAGGCCGGCGCGGTTGCGCAGGATCTGGTTGAGCAGGGTGGTCTTGCCGGCCCCGAGGAAGCCGGACAGCACGGTGACCGGAAGGCGACGGTCGGCGCGGGAAACAGTGTTCATGTCGGAGCGGGTTGGCTGCGGAGCGGAAATGTTACTGTATAACACTATCTGCGCAAGGAACGTCCCCCGATGAAGTCGCCGTCTGCCGCCCTGCTCGATGCCGGCGCGGTCGCCCTGTCCAGCCTGTGCCTGCTGCACTGCCTGGCGCTGCCCCTGCTTGCCGCCGCACTGCCGCTGTTCGGCAGCTGGGCCGAAGCGGAATGGGTCCACCTGCTGTTCGTGGCCATCGCCCTGCCGTTGACCGGCTACGCGCTGTGGCGTGCCGAGCGCCGCCATCCGTTGCCCATGCTGGCCTGGGCCACCGCCGGCGCCGGGCTCGGCCTGCTGCTGGCCGGCGCGCTGGCGTTGCCCTCGCACGACTGGGAAACACCGATGACCGTCACCGGCAGCCTGCTGCTGGCCGCCACGCATATCTGGAACGCGCGGCACCGGCACGGGGGGTAGAGTCGACTGTTAGTCGACTCTCGCGCGAAGCGCGGGGTTTTTCGTTGGTTGTACGAAGAGCAGTCGACTAACAGTCGACTCTACCGCCCCTCGGCCTATTTGCCGTAGCGGCGCAGCAGTTCGACCAGCACTTCGGCCTCGGCCGCCCGCTGCTGCGGGTCGTCGGCGCCGACCACATGTTCTTGCAGGTGCTCGTGCAGCAGCTCCATCAGCAGGCTGTGGGCGGCGCCGCGCACCGCAGCAACCTGCACCAGCACGTCCGCACAGTCGCCGGCCTCACCCTCCGGCCTGTCCAGCGCCTGCTCCAACGCCGCCACCTGGCCGCCGATACGGCGTACCCGGGTCAGCAGCTGCTTTCGATTCTTGTGTACATGGGTCATGGATAGATCGTATACCCTATGGGGGTATCCTTCCACCCTCTGGTCTTCCCATGCATCTGGACGCCCTCGCCGCCGCCCGTCGCCACGAACACCGCTTCGACGACGGCAACCCGCTGGCCGAACGCAATACCCGCCGCGCTCTGTGGCTCACCGTCAGCATGATGCTGGTGGAAATTGTCGGCGGCTGGTGGTTCAACTCCATGGCCGTGCTCGCCGACGGCTGGCACATGAGTTCGCACGCACTCGCGCTGGGCCTGGCAGTGTTCGCCTACCGCTGCGCACGCCGCTACGCGCACGACCCGCGCTTCGCCTTCGGCACCTGGAAGATCGAGATCCTGGCCGGCTATACCAGCGCCATCGCCCTGCTTGGCGTCGCCGCGCTGATGGCGGTGCAATCGCTGGAGCGGCTGTGGGTACCGGCACCGATCCACTACAACGAAGCCATCGCCATCGCTGCGGTCGGGCTGGGCGTGAACCTGCTGTGCGCCTGGTGGCTGCACGACAGCCCGGGCCACGCGCATCATCACCACGGGCATGACCATGGCCATCATCACGGCCATGACCACGATCACGCCCACGCGCACAGTCACGACCTCAACCTGCGCTCGGCCTACGTCCACGTGCTGGCCGACGCCGCCACCTCGGTGCTGGCCATCGTCGCCCTGCTCGGCGGCAAGCTGCTGGGCCTGACCTGGCTGGACCCGGTGATGGGCCTGGTCGGCGCCGTACTGGTCACGGTGTGGGCGATCGGCCTGCTGCGCGACAGCGGCCGCATCCTGCTCGACGCGCAGATGGACGCGCCGGTGGTGGCCGAAGTACGCGAAGTGATCGAACAGGGCCCGTGGCCGGCGCGCCTGGCCGACCTGCACGTCTGGCAGGTGGGTCGCGGCAAGTACGCGGTCAGCGCCAGCGTGGTCACCAGTGACGCCACGCTGGATGCCGATACCGTGCGCAACGCGCTGGCGATCCACGAAGAGCTGGTGCACGTGACGGTGGAGATCCATCGCAGCGCATGACCCGCGTCCGGTAGTGCCGGCCGCTGGCCGGCACCCCATGAGCACCGCACGCAACCTGCAGGTGCCGGCCAGCGGCCGGCACTACCGCTACAGCTTCAGCATCATCCGCAGCAGGTACATCAGCAGCGGCAGCGCACTCAGCACTGCACCGCCGATGCCGATCCACGGCCAGCGCTCACCGCGCACGCGCGATGCTACGGCCAGGCCGCCGCCCACCAGCGCCGCACCCAGCACGCCCACGCCCAGCCCTGCGGCCATGCCATTGCCACCCGCAGCGACCGCCGCCTGTGCCGCCACGGTGCCTGCCCCCCACCCCACTGCAATACCCAGCCAACTGGCCACGCCGCACCACGGTGCCTTGCCCTGCGCCATCCGAAAACCCCTGTGTCCTTGCCGAATTTCCGTACGGGCCACGCCCGCATGCCGCCTACACTAGCCGCACCTGCCCTGTAGGGACATCCCATGCGCACGCTCCGCCTGCTGCTGCCCGGTGCCCTCCTGCTGCTGACCGCCGCCTGCAGCGGTGACGCCGGGCTTCCGTTTTCCACCGACCCGCTGCAGGGCTGCTTCGCCACCAGCGCGCGCAAACCCGCCGACTTCCGCATCGACAAGGAAGGTGGCCAGTACTTCGTTTCCTTCAGCCGTGGCGAGCAGTGGCAGCGCGAACCCAATGCCCTGCACAAAGCCACGTCCAGCGAGATCAGCCGCTACTTCCGCGACGACCCCGACCAGATCGACAGTGCGCTTATCCGCATGGCCGGTGGCTTCGGCATCTTCCACTTCAACAAGGGCGCGACGTTGAAGGGCAAGGCCAGCGATAGTGACTACATGGCGTTGATGCTGATCGGTGCTGGGCCGGTGTATGCGGTGAAGTGCATTTGAGCAGACGTTTGCGACAGCTTCTTTCGTGGTTAACAGCTTCTTTCGTGGTTAACAGTCTGAAACATAAGAAAATTTTCAAAACAGCGATAACTGGATAGGTATCTCGTCGGGCGACCAGAACTCAGTTCAGCATCAGCTCTCCATCCCAAAAGAGGAGCTGAGACATGAAGTTGAAGCAATTCGCCTTTTTGATAGCGGCCTTTCTGCCCGCGACCGCCATTGGCGCTAGCGAGCGCCTAAGCATAGATGTCGTAGTCGCGAATCCAGACGGAAGTGTCAGCGTAGATAGGACAAGCAGCTGGCCAGACTTCAATGGCGGCATCGTGGACGTGACACAGCGCCTGAAACAAGATGATTTTGGGAGACTCAGCTATCGCTATGAAGACCAGAGTAGAGCCACGCAGCTCTATCACCAAGCCTATTGCGAGTCGGTGGAAATGACACCCTCAAGCGGGACCATGACGTTGTCGGGTCCCTCCACCGGCTGGTCTTGCTACAGCGATGATCCCGCGCCCCCTGCCGACCCTGTGAACAGTATTGATTGGGCAACGGCGACTGCACCAAGTGGTCGGGTACCCGTTGGTCAGAATATCTTTCCCATTGGGAGCGGGAGTTGGGAGAGCTCTATTGGCGGCATGAGACGTTCAACCCTCAGCGTGGACAATGGACGCTGTATTGCACAGGAAATCGACCACTACGCTGGGCCGTTCAGAGGCAGAACTCAGTTTGGCGTCAATTGCTATTTTTCGCAGTCCAAGTTTGCAAACACCATGATGGAGACCTGCATCCCCAAGCAATGTGCCACCAATAGAGGGACGATCTTCGCTCAATAGCTCCTAGAGGGAGATGCCCATGCCCAAAGGCAGGGCATTTCTCGTCCATGCATCAACGCCATCTACTCACTGGCAAAGGACTGACGAAATGACATTCAGTCTTGGATATTGCAACATGCTGCCCCTCCTGCTGATGGCCGGTGCAATACAGTCTCAGGGGGCCTATGACGAAGTCCGGCAGCTGCCCGATGGCCAGACTCTGATCATGCGCACCCTGGACTGGGATCTCGGTGATGGTCGCCATGAGCGCGTTACCGTGCATTGGCTGCTGCAGGAGGACGGCCGCATGCGCTACGACTTCGATCGGCAGCCACCGCAAACCCAGGAGGCCCATCGTCGATCGTGCGCGCGGCAGGGCATGCAGCCGTCGCGTGGCGTCGGCATGATCGCGGGGGAAGGGACCACACACGGTTACAGCTGCACCAGCGCTAGCGTCGGGCCCACGCCCGACTCCTCCCTGCCTGCATCCACGCATGGCGTGGACCTGCTTTGACATCGGCTTGGCTCTACAACAGCTGCGGTACCATGCCCTTCCCCCGAACCGCCCCGGTACCCGCCGTGCCCCATTACACCGGCCCCCTGCTGACCCGCGACAGCGCCGATACCCTGCGCCGTGCCCATGACAAGGGCGCCGCCGACTGGCAGGGATCGCTTGACCTCGGCCGCAGCCAGGACAGCGTGGCGCTGGATGCGGACGGCTTCCACTTCCGGGGCCAGCCCTACCCTTGGCCGGGCAAGCTGAAGGACCGCACGCTGTACTACTGGGATGGCGAGGAATTCGCGCCGATCTCGCGCTACAGCGGCTCGCTGATCAAGCTGGTGCCCACCGAATGGGGCGCACCGACCTTCGAGATCGACGGCATCAAGATGCTGCCGACCTCGAAGCTGTCGCCGTTCGAGGATGCACGCCGCAAGGTGGAGCTGGTCGCCCCGGCCGGCAAGGTCATCCTCGATACCTGCGGTGGCCTGGGCTACTTCGCCGCCTGCGCGCTGGAGGCCGGTGTCGGCCAGATCCGTTCATTCGAGAAGAACGCCGATGTGATGTGGCTGCGCACGCTCAACCCGTGGTCGCCGGATCCAGACTCGGCTGCCGCCGGTGGTCGCCTGCAGTTCAGCCACGGTGACGTCTCGCAGCAGATCGAACTGGTGGCCAGCAACAGTGTCGACGCAATCCTGCACGACCCACCGCGCTTCGGCATCGCCGGCGAGCTGTACTCGCAGGTGTTCTACGACCACCTCGCCCGCGTCATCCGCAAGGGCGGTCGCCTGTTCCATTACACCGGCGCGCCGAACAAGCTGACCAGCGGCCGCGACGTGCCGCGTGAAGTGGCCAAACGCCTGGAAAAGGCTGGTTTCAAGGCGGAACTGGCGCTCGACGGCGTGCTGGCCGTCAAGCGCTGAGCCTCACTCCGAATCAACCTTGGCCAGCTTCATCACCCACGCCGGCACCTCCGGTTCGCCGGCGTAGAAGTCCTTCGGCTTGTTCTCCGCCATCGCCCAGCGATGCAGCCAGCTCGGGCCATAGCGGCCGTTGTAGCCTTCCGCACCCCGCGCATACGCCGGGTCACGCATCGCTTCGTCCAGTGAAATGAAGCGATAGCCGCGGCGCTTCGTGGCCGCCACCAGTTCGGCAAAGGTGGCCGCATTGAGCTCGTTGGCGTGCATCAGCCACACCTGCGGCAGCGCGTACCCCAGCAGCGCCTGCGACTGCTTCTCGTAGTAATCCAGCTTGTTCAGCATGTACGGCACGTAGCCCTTGCGCAGCTGCGCCAGCGTCGCGTCACGCGCCGGCGAATCCGCCTGCTCGTTCATCACGTTGGCATAGGCGAACGCCCACACCCATTCCCCGTTGTCCACCGTCACCGGTGCCACGCGATAGCCATGCTGCTTGAAGAACGCCTCCATCTGCACGCGCTCATCTGCGGTGCGCCCGGCGCGCAGGTAGGGGTGGCGCATCCACTGTGGCGCCTGCCCCTTCTCGGCCAGCAGCGGCCGCAGCACCGTTTCGCCGCGCAGGAAATCCTGCTGGAACGCCGCCACGCCCTTCGCATTCAAATCCATGTGCGAGTACGTGTGGTTGCCCAGCACATAACCCGCATCGCGCCAGTCGCGCAGCATCTGCACCCGCGCCGGCTGCACCTGTCCATTCACCTCAAGCTTGTTCTCATTGACGAAGCCCACCACCGGCACGCCGGCCTCGCGCAGCTGGGCCATCAACGCTTCGTGCCGCGCCTGCAGATCCGGCGGCACGATCTGGTCCAGCCGTGCCCATGGCAGATCATCGATGGTCACCGCGATACGACGGTCCACCTCGGCGGCGTGTACGGCCAGCGAACACAGCAACAACGGCAACGCACGCAGCAACAAGCGCATCGGGTCTTCCCTGGAGTGGCGAGGCGTCGACTGTAGCGCGATTGCCGCGCGCCGCCGAGCGTGCGCCCTGCATGTCTCGGATCCGGTCAGCCGCGGAGGCCCGTCAGGCCACTGCCGATCGTGCCACCCGGGCCCGCACGATCGCCCGCCACAGGGAGATGCCGCCCACCATCGTCGCCATCAGCAACGCCACCAGCACCAGCGCCAGGTCGTCCGGATTGCGCATCAGCGTTGCGTTCTCACGCGTCAGGATGTGGAACACCACGGACTGCGCCTGCACCAGCGGGGTATCGCCCTCCGCCCTCAGGTCCATCAGGCATGCCGTGGGTGACAAGCGCGCCACGCTGTTCCATGCGTTCTCGTACAGGTGCAGCGTCCACCCGGCCAAGCACAGTGCGCCGCCATGCAGCAGCAGCAGCGCCACGTTCGCCGTGCGCAGCCCATCGCGCAGCCACAGCGCGCGGCTCGCGCACACCGCCATCGCACCCAGCAGCGCCAGCACGATGCCCGCCAATGGAATCCAGCTCAATGGCTGCCAGTCGTCCAATGCACCGGCGCGCGCCATCACCTGTTCGGCCATCTGCAACCGCGCCTGCTCATCCGGGCCACCGCACGCCGCGGTGATCGGCTCCAGCAGCAGGTCGACGCGGCAATGGAAGAACCCGGAAGCCAGTGCAACGGACAGCAACGCGACCAGCTGCAGCATCAGCAGGATCGGCCCCTGCCCACAGATGCGGCGGATTCGGGAGGTGGCAGCGCTCATCGGTTCATCCATGACAGCAAAGAGCCATCCTAACCAAGCAGTTCGCACGTGTCGGCTGGCGGATGCGACACACACTACGCAGCGCCGCTACGATGGCACAGTTGTTTGAATGCGAATTTTCCTTGGTGTTCCCGATGGTGATGCTGTACCTGATCGTACGAACGCTGCTGCCCCTGCTGGCATTCGTGCTCGCGTGGTGGCTGCTCGCGCGCCTGATCGACGCGCGCGCCGCCCGGCTGCCACGCGTCCCGTTGAACCTGCCGGCGCACAGCAGCAGCCCGCGCAGGAAGGATCGGCGCATCTACGCGCGCAAGCTGCGGCGCAAGCCGGGGCTGCGCACGGCGACCCGCGCCGCCGCCGCGCCGCGCAGTTGGCGCTTCGCCGCAGCTGTCCTGTCGATAGGCGTGCTGGCCGCCACTGTGGTCGCCATCCCCGATGGCGCGCGCTTCCAGGTGATGGTGGGCAATGTCATTGGCTACCCGGGAACGATCATCGAGGTGCGGGTTCCCGCAGCAGCACAGCCTGTCGTGCTGCAGGCATGGCGCCCTGTACTGGCACACCTGGGAAGGCCCGTGGCGATGCGCTATCCGATTGCTCGCACCGGCGGCGAGCATGAAGCCCATGCGGTGGTGCCCACCCAGGTCCGTCAGCAGGGCGACCAGCTGCAGGTGGCCATCGCGCTGCCGGTGGACAGCGAAGTACTGCGTGCCAAACTGGCGCGACAGGCAGGATTGCCGGTCGAGGCGATCAACGTGCAGAGGCGCGACGTAGCGCCATGGCGGGAGTCGGGCTGGCGGCCACTGCCCGGCCCGTAGCGCCGAGACCATGCTCGGCGGCCCTTTGCCCCTTCCCCGGACGGCACGCGCTGCGCGCGCCAGCCGAGCATCGGCTCGGTGCTACACCACGTCCCCACCCGGCCTGTGAATCACGACCCACGCGGCAGCTTCGCCGCCCACATGTTGTCCACCAGGTTCGGATACCGCCGCCCGTTCTCCTCGGCACGTTGCCGTGCCGCCGCCTTCTGCGCATCCGACAGCGGTTGCGACGTCTGCCCCTTGGGCCTGGGCTTCTTCCACGGGGTGTCTTTGGCTCGCGCATCGCCGCAGCTTACCGCTTCAGGAAGTTCAGCAGCGCCAGATTGAAGCGGTCGGCGTGGCTGGTGTTGCAGCCATGCGGTGCACCTTCCAGGATCACCACTTCGCTGCCCTTGATGGCCTTGTGCGTACGCTGGCCGGAGCCCTCGAACGGCACGATGGCGTCACTGTCGCCGTGCAGGATCAAGGTCGGCACCGTGATCTTCTTCAGGTCATCCCGGAAATCGGTCGTAGCAAACGCCTTCATGCAGCCCAGCGCCGCCGCCTGGTCGGATTGATGGCACAGCGCGATCGCCGCCTGGCGCGTGTCTTCGGTCACCATCAACTGGCCGTTGGCGCTGAAGAAGTCGCGGGTGAAGCCATCGAAGAACGCTTCGCGGTCCTTCTCCAATCCGCTGCGCATTTCATCGGCCTTGGCCTGGGTCAGTGGACCTTCCGGATTGTCGTCGCTGCGCAGCAGGAACGGCGGCACAGCGGCCGCGAACACCACACTGTGCACGCGATCCTGGCCATGGTTGGCCACGTAGCGCGCCACCTCGCCGCCGCCCATCGAGAAACCGACCAGAGTGACGTCGCGCAGGTCATGCTCCTCGATCAGCCCTGCCAGGTCCGCCGCCAGCGTGTCGTAGTCATAACCTTCGGCCGGCTTGTCAGAGCGGCCAAAGCCACGCCGGTCGTAGCTGATCACCCGATACTGGGCGTCGCGCAGGATCGCCACCTGCGTCTTCCAGGCATCGGCGGACAGCGGCCAGCCGTGGATCAGGATGACCGGGCGGCCATCGCCACCCGTGTCTTCAACGTGCAGGCGGATGCGGGAAGCAGGCATGGGCGCTCCTGTGGAAGGGAAGGAGTGCAGGCTAGTGGCCGTCACCTGTGGCGGCTGTGAGGGAATCCCGGTCGCTCATGACATCCCCTGCACAGGCAACGGCCTCAAAGCTGGAACCGGGCCGCCAATATGGGCATTCATTCCGTGGCAGGGCCGTTTCGTCGGAAGCCGGCTGCAGTGGCCCAAACGCCATGCGAGCCTGCGTGAACCCTCCCTGGAACCTCACCATGCTGCCGCTCACCCTACCCTTGCTGGCCGCCGGCCTCGTTGCCATGCCAGCGCCCGCCGACACCCTGCGCGTGCAGATCCGCCAGGCCGATACCCAGCTCTTCGCTGCGGCCTTCGAGGCCTGCGATGCCGACAAGGCCGCGGCGATGACGACCGACGACATGGAGTTCTTCCATGACAAGGACGGCAAGTCGGCCAGCAGCCGCGACGACTTCCGCCACAGCGTGGCCAACCTGTGCAGCAGCGCGCGCGAGGATGGCTGGCAGCTGCGCCGCGAGCTCGTGGAATCTTCGCTGCAGGTGTTTCCGCTGCACGATGAGCGGGCGCTCGAAACCGGCGACCACCGCTTTTACGAGCGCGGCAAGGACGGCGTGGAACGCTGGACCGGCCAGGCCCGCTTCATCCAGGTCTGGCGCCGCGTGGACGGGCACTGGCTGGCCGAACGGGTGATCAGCTATGACCATCGGCCGGCGGACTGACCTTTCCGGTGCCCTTCACCGGCCGGATCTATACTGGCGGGGTTCACCCCGACCCACCGCTACCGTTCGATCGCCATGGCAGAAATCACCCCCAACCACCCCGACTACGGCCTCAACCAGCAGATCCGTCAGGGCGTGGCCGCACTGGACGCCCAGCATGGCCGTGCGTTCGACCAGACCAGCGAACGCCTGACCGCCAGCCTGACCGTGCTCGCCCGCGAACAGGGCCTGCAGCAGGTCGACCACGTGCTGGTCAGCAACGCCACGGCCCAGCACCCGGCCGGACACAACATCTTCGTGGTGCAGGGCGACCCGGCCAATCCGGCGCACCTGCGCGCGATGATGCCGACCGCGGTAGCGGCGCAGACGCCGGTGGAGCAGTCGATGCAGAAGTTGGGGCTGGGTGCGCAGACGCACGTCGAGGCGCAGGCGCAGGCGCAGGCGCAGGAAATGCAGAATCCCACTCCGCGGATGGGGTAACCACGCCGGCGCTGCTCAGAGCCGGCCAACACTTGATCAGGGCGCCCGCTGAACTGCAGCGCCCTACTTGAGATTCAGCCCAATCACAAGCCATCCCGGCCGTAGCCCCGTTTACCTCGAACCACGGGCGCTACTGGCCACATCCGCGCCAAACCATCCACAAACGACATGCCTTGGCGCCAATGGCTCCAGCTTGATACGCATTGCGGATCGATACCCCCGCATGCATTAATTGCGCCTATCGAAAAGAGCGCAGGGGGCGTCGTGGGTATCAGGGACGAATTGCAGAACGTGATGGAACTGCAGCCTCAATACAGTTCATTGCCGACAGCTGCCATGCAGGCGCGCGGCCAGATCATCAAGCATCGGCTGCCTAAGCTGCTTAGCGAGAGCGCCGAACAACTTCGCATTGCATCAGATATCGAGCCGGGGGATTTTTTGCTCGTTGGGCGTGATGGGATCGGCAGAAAGTCCCAAGTTCCGTGGGTTCGTTTTGCATCTGAAGCGCGCTCGCCCACCGCAACCGAGGGATGGTATGTGGTATGGCTGTTCCGCGAGGATGGCTCCGGCGTCTATCTAGCGGTCTCCCATGCCTCCACCGAGAAGATTGATGGCGATTTTATCAAGCGTTCCCCGGGCGAGACTCAGCGCCTAACCGGATGGGCCTTGGAGATACTTGATGATGACATCACCGCGAATCCGCGACTGCTCAAATCAATGACTTTGGGCAGCGGTTCTCTGGCAAAGGCTTATGAAAGCACCACAGCCGTCTCGTATTTCTACGCCAAGGATCACGTTCCATCCGATGACCAATTGCGCGCCGACATGCTCACGATGGCGCGTCTACTGAAGAGCATCTATCGAGGCGAGCCGGCCCAGAAGCGTAGTGGCCAGACTTCACCAGATGTTATTGCCGTGGTCGAGGCGATCGAAGAGGCCACCTCGGGTCGCAAGAATTCTGGGCAGGGCTTTGGGCTCACTCACCCTCAGCGCCGTGCAGTGGAGCTGCGGGCGATGGCACTGGCCAAGGATCACTTCGGCAGCGCGGGATATGAAATCAAGGATACAAGTGCCACCGCCCCTTACGATCTGGAGATCAGAAAGGAAGGTCAGGTTCACTACATCGAGGTGAAGGGAACTACCGGTGCACTGGGTGACATCGTGCTCACCAAGAACGAAGTGCAGCACCACCTAAAGCATCATCCGAACAATGGCCTGTTCGTCGTCCATGGCATCCAACTGCACTCGCACGACGGCGTACCCGTTTGCGCCGGTGGAACCGCGCACATCCAGCAGCCGTGGCCAATCTCAGATGCGAATCTGCAAGCTCTCGCCTATCGATATCGTATTGCATAGAACCCAACGAGTCGGCCGCGCTTCTCTCAAGTGCGGCCGACTCTTGCTCGTTACAGCTGAATCCGCGCCACGCTCTCGTCAGCGCCCTTGTCATCCTTCTCGCCGTTCTTGATGCTCACGAACAACACGTTGTTCTTCGCATCCAGCGCCAGGCTGTTCGGGTGGGTCGGTACCTTGTAGGTCGCCACCTTCTGGTAGCTGTCACTGTTGTACGCGGTCACCGTACCGGCTTCGCGATTGGTCACGTACAGGCGCTTACGCGGTGCATCCAGCAGGATGCCGAGCGGGCCGGCATCGGTCGGGATGCTGGCCAGTTCCTTGCCGGTGCTGCGGTCGAGCACCAGCACGCGCTGGCCAGGATGCTTGCTGACCAGGCCGCTGCTCTTGGCCTGGTAGCCACGCAGGAATTCCGAGCCCTGGTCGGTCACGAACAGCCGCTTGCCGTCCGGATCCAGCGCGATGTTCATCGGCTGCTCGGCGGCGATCCTGTGCTGCGCCACCACCTTGTTCGAATCGGTGCCCACCACCACCAGGTCGGCCAGCAGGTTGCTGGTGTAGACGCGCTTGTTGGCCGCATCCAGCGCCAGGCCCGGCGCCTTGGCATTGCCCAGGCCGTCGATGGTGTTGATCACCTTCAGCGTGTTCGTATCGATCACGAACAGCACGCTGCTCACGTCCGGCTGGCTGCTGTGGCCAGTCACGTACAGGCGGTTGGCCGCGCTGTCGACCACCAGCTCGCGCAGGTCGTGGGTGTAGGCGGCCTTGCCGTCCTTGCCGGTCTTCTTCTCCATCAGCTGGAGGGTGCCGACGGCCTTGTTCTGCGCGGTGTCGACCACGGTCACCGACAGGTCCACGGTGTTGCCCACGTACAGGCGGTCGTGGGCGTCATCCAGCACCACGCCGAACGCCTTGCGCTCCAGCGGGATGCGGGTTTCCACGGCCAGCGTGGCCGGGTTCAGGCGCAGCACCTGGGCCGGGCCGGCGTCATCGCCGAAACCGCCGGACGAGGCCACGAACACGGCGTTCTGCTTCGGGCTGTAGGCCAGCTCGTACAGGCCCTTGGCCACGGCCTGGCGCTGCACGGCGGTGGTGGCACTGGCGGCGGGTGCGTTGTCGGCGAACGCCGAGGGCGCGCCGAGGCTGAGCGAAACGGCAACGGCCAGGGCGGCCGAGCGGAAGAGAGGAGTACTGAACATGCGAGCGTCCTTGAATGGGCACGGGAAGGTGTCCTGGCTCGCTGGGCCGTACTGCGACGGCCCGCCCCACATCTGTCTGCGCGGGGTGGGCTGGCTGGGGATGCGGGGGAATGGTAGCAGGTGGGGGGCGTGGCGTGCGCCGGCGCGGGCATGGCCGACGCTCGACCTCGATGCTGCGCCCGCCGCTATGCCATCCGTGGGCCGTGGCTCTGCTGAAGCTGCTGCTCCTCCTGCAAGCGCTGCGCGTCTCGCTGCGGCTCATTCTGCTGCAACTGCGCGACCCGATCGAACGAGGCCTCCACCGGTGCCTGCGCAGCCACCTCCGCCGGCATGCTGGCGCGCTGGTGTGCCGGGTCACTGCGGTCCCCCTGCACGATGAACAACTTCGGTGCGATATCACCGCGCTGTTCGCCCAGCACCACCTCGTCCACGCGCGAGAACTGCTGCTCCTTCGACAGCGCGAGCAGGCTGGCGCTGACATTGCCGTTGCGCGCCCCGAAAGCGCCGAGGTCGGCCACCTGCTGGTGGATCTGGTTGAGGCGGGTATGATCGTCGTGCGCCGGGTCTGCGGGCGTGCCGCTTGCCGCGAGCACGCTGTTGCCGCGCCACTGCTCGCCGTTCTCGGTGAACATCCACTCGCGGAAGGTCTGCTTCGGCATCGGGTTCCACTGCACCCTGTCCAGTTCGCTGCCCTTCACCTGCTGCGGAATGGCATTGACGGCGCGGATGTTGTCCAGAACCCTGGTGGCGCCCTCGTAGTTGCTGATCTCCCCGGCCAGCCCGACCGGGCGCAGGCCTGCGTGGTTCAGGGCACCCCATGCGAAATCGGTGCACGCGTTGGAGAAGAAGTCGTACTCCATGTCGAAGCCGTGCTTCTTCGGGTTCGCCGAGAACTCGAGGATGCGGTCGTACTGCTCCTTGCTGATCTCGATCGTGCGCTCGAAGCGGGGCTTGTCGTAGACCCGCAGATCCGTGTCATCGACTTTGCCCAGCGAGGGATTCGCACGGTCGTTCCCCATCGTGAATCCCCTGCTCACGGGTACCGGGTCATTTGATCGCGCCAGCGAAAGAAACATGTGCCCGGCAAATGACGGATCCAACAATCTCTTCTGGCCCGCGTCGCCGACATCGACTCTCGGCGTGCCCGGTGCGGCGAGATGAATCGTGACCGTATAGCGCTCTGCTTCCTTGCTCATGTCTTACTTCCCTAGCGATTGATATCCAACAATAAGTTCAGCTTGGAGCCCTTCCAGCTGCGGGCGGTCCTCCATCAGGTCGACTGTCAACCGATACCGGCCCGGCTCCAGCCAACCGACCTGTGCGAACTGAAGCACCTGATACAGCATCTCATCCGAGTGCAAACCGGCCTCGATCAGTGCGTTGTCATCCAAGCTTGTATCAGCCAGATATCGCACAACCTCATCTTCTGGAATTCTCTGTGAGTCGCGCCCGTCAGGAGTGCTCTGCCATAGCTGTACAGGACCAAGTGCGCCGCCATCAATCCGCTCCAGGCGCAATCGCGTGGGTGGCTTTCCCAGCCTGATCTTCTCCCACGCGTCCAGCAACGAGCGCCCATCGGTATCCTGCAGCCGCAACCCGATGTTCAGGATCGGAATGGCCGGCTTCTGGGGCGCCGGCAAATCAAAGGTGACCTCGGCAATCCGACCGGCCTTCTGCAACTGCACGGCCCGCGTGAACGGCACAACCGTGCGCGCCTCGGCCTGTGCGCGCGTCAGCAGGGGCGGCGCAACCTCAGGCGCAGGTGACGCACGGCATGCCGCCAGCGCGCCCAGCACCGCCAGTACCACCAGCCCCCGCCGAGCTGGCCGCGTCATTGCTCCTTCAACCGCAGCGAATCGGCCACATCGGTCTTGGCCGCCACCTCGGTGGCGATGCTGGCGCGGCGGTGCCCCGGGTCGTTGCGGTCGCCCTGCACGATGAAGATGCTCTCCGCCGCATGGCTGCTCTTCGTCGGCCGGCTGAGCAGCACGTGGTCCACGCGCGAGAGGTTGTTCTGCTTGGCCAGCACCAGCAGGCTGGCGCTGATGCGCTGGCTGGCCGCATCGAACGGGCGCCCATGCGCGGCATCCAGCTCGGCCACTTTCTGGATCAGCTGCGAGAACAGGCGATGGTCGGGGTGCGAAGGGTCCAGCAGCGTGCCGGCCACTTCAATCGGCGTCGGCGGCGGCTCATCGCTGGCGCGGTCGCCCTGGCGATGATGCTCGGCCTCGCGCTCGGGCATCGCATGATGGGTTTCGGCATTCAGGTTGCTGCCCGGGAACGGCGCGGCGATGCACTGGATCTCCGGCAGGTTGAACAGCACCGCGAACTCGCCCAGGTTGCTGCCCCCATCCAGCGGCGCCGGCAGCGGATGCAGGCCGGCGTAGTGCAGGGCCGCCCAAACGAAATCGCTGCAGCGATTGATGGTGGCCGGGCGATCCACATCGAATTCGAACTCGGCCGGTTCCTCGGCGAAATCACGCAGGCAGCCGTAGTGCTCTTCGGTGATTTCCAGGGTGCGGCTGTAGTACGGGTCCAGATGCTCGTCGGCATCGTCGGGGCGCACCTGCGCGTACTGCACGCCGGTGCGGGTTTCGCCCGGCACCTGGCGTGGCGGTGCGAAGCCGTAGCTGTGGGCCTCATCGCCCGCCACAACCTGCAGGTACATATGGCCGCGCGGCGAGATGCCCCCACTTTTCAGCGGGGTGCCGGGCGCGGCCAGATAAAGGGTTACGGTGTAGCGTGTTGCCTGCTCCATGCCTGTTCAGCCTTGATGGGTGCTGCGGTCCTGGGCGGATGATGGCATAGGTGGGATGGGAGGCAGGTAGAGGAATTGAGGACACCGATCGCGACTTGCTGAATATGTGAGCCAGCGTGCAGTACTGGACCCGGGCGTGAGCAAGGTCCCGGCAACGACTGGAGCTTGCCTTTCCACCGATCTATAGTCGTTTCGATCATGCAAGGGAATCGCCCATGAGCAGAGCACCGGCTTGCCGGCTTGCCTACTTCGCCCTGGTGGCCGTGCTCAGCACCACCGCCTGCGCGAAGGCCCCATCCAAGGAAAAGGACCCGAACGGAACCCCCATGTCCGAAACCGCAACCGGCCCACGTACGGTGGGCGGACAGACCTACACGACGCAGCCGGTAGAGGCTCGGCTTGGCCCGCACCGCTTCATGTTCCCGGCCAACCTCTACTACAACCAGACGGGCCCTCTGGCCGATGGAGGCGTCATGCTCACGGTGTTCTGGCCGGATTTCGATGCAGCGCCCCCCGGTGATCGCCCGGTGCGCAGCACGCAGGACAGCCGGCGGCAGGTGCTGGTCGAGCTTAGATACATCGATCGCGTTCCCATCCAGAACTATCTGGCGCGTCGGTCCAGTAGTGAAGCCACCAGCGCGCCGGGATCACTGGAGCGGAGGGACCCGGTAGAGAACCTCGCGCTGCGCGTTGCACAACCCGAACGCTGGGGTCTGACGCCGTATGCGATCGACCCATCGTTGATGGCAGCCTATGCAAAGGATTCGGAGGCTGCGCTGGGCAGGCCTTACGTGCACAACCCAGGGATGGAACCAGACTGGTATGTGGCCCGCTCGGCGGAGGGGCAACTGACAACGTTCATCAGCTGCGACCCGGCAGACCGCATTCCTGACGGGCTCACGATTCAGGGCAAGACACTTGAACGCGCCGGAGAAGGCCAGATCGCAATGTGCCGCCATTCCATCGTGGATGTGGGCGACAGCATCGCCATCGAGATGAACTATGCACGCGTCATGCTGAGCGACTGGCAGCGCCTGGAAACCACCGTGCGTAATCTTCTCAGCCGCTATCGCGTTCAGCCGTGAACCGCATCTCAAGGATGAATCATGAGCGGACTTACCGATAAGGACATTCGTGTCCTGTCCTCCTACGCGAAGGAGGGAAATCGCGAGCTGTATTGGAACTATCTCGCGCAGCTTCCCGACAATGATGGCTATGGACTGCTGGCATTGGGTGTTGTGCGCAACGACAGCCTCCCCGGACGGGTGGCCAACAGCTTCGCAACCGCCGTTGCCGAGCAGCAGGCCACGCTGTTCGGCAACGAGAAGAACGTAGCGTTCACCGAACGCAGGCAAGAAACCTTCGGCCAGGATCTGATCAGGAACGATCTGGCGGAGCGCAAAAGTTGGATGGAGGCCGGCAGGCCCGATCTGGCACTCAACCTGCCCTACACGAGCACACTCAAATCCCACGATGTTTCGTTCGAAACGAACGACCTCAATGTGAACTGCTGGACGCCGCGTTTGCTGCTGGTGTCCACGGAGCAAAAACGCGGCGAGCAGGCAGCCGAAAAGGTCTGGCAGAACATGCTGGACAACAGCGCTGCCGGCGCATTCCGTGCCGGCAAGACGGCAGTCAGCGTGCACCTGGATATGCCGCAGCCCGCTGGGCATTTCTACTTCGTTGAGCTGAGCAAGTTCGAGGGCGCAGCGCTCCTGCAGCGCGACGCCGTAGATCCGAACGTGATTGGTACCAAGTTCGACTACCACAGCTACGACCCCCAAGACGGCAGCTGGAACCGCACAGTGGGCGTTCCCCCACTCGATAGAACAACCAAAGAGACCGATCCCACCGAGATATCCGCGTTGAACGAGACCCGCGAGGTTCGCCTGGAGCGCGAGGTCAAGGCGAAGCAGTTTCATCCTGAAGATCCCTACAGAGAGATCGCCAAGAGCCCACGCGTGGTGTCTACGCAGGAACACGAGCCTCTCTTTACGGAAGGACGCCGCATCGCGGCGATAGCGCCAGGCAGCCCGGACTACGCGCTCCATCAGCAGATTCGCCAGGGCGTCGCTGCACTGGACGAGAAGCACGGCCGCCCCTTCGACGCGACCAGTGAGAACCTCGCCGCCAGCCTGACAGTGAAGGCACGCGAGCAGGGTCTGGAACAGGTGGACCATGTGGTGCTGAGCAACGCCACGGCCAATCAGCCGGCGGGTCACACCATCTTTGTTGTACAAGGCGACCTATCTGACCCCGCCCATCTGCGTGCAGGGATGCCCACTGCCGTGGCTGCACAAACGCCGGTGGCTGGGTCGCTGCAGCAACTGGCTGTGGTGGGCGATCAGCGCGAGCTCGCCCGCCAGAATGAGCAGCAGGCGCTGGATGCACGTACGCAGGAACAACAGAGCCACGCCATGCGCATGGGCTGACCGCCCAGGTTGAGGCGGCCTCCCTTGGGGCCGGAGGTCGCAGCCCCTGAGACCTCCCCAGGTCATCCTCCCCTACTTCGGGAGGATGACCATGACCAAGATCGACCCCGTATGGCTGGAAGCCTTCGACAGGGAGCTTCTCTACTTGTTCGCCATCGATCATGGCGACGCCGGCGTGGATGAGTACCTGCTGGGTTGCTACGCAGACCTTCCGCCACACGAGGCGGCGCTGGCGTTCGGCAGCGACTACGACCTGGAGCGCGACGATGCGCTGTGGCCACGGCCGGGCGTGGCGCTGCAAAGTTAAGCCGTGTCGCAATCGGCACGCTGCGCGTATCAGCCCAGCGGGCTAGGTGTCGCTTTTGGGATCCTACACGGCTGCAAACCGTACTTTTTGAAGCGCATCCGGGCGGTAACTTAACACCGGCCGAAACCACTGCACCGCAAGGGTTCTGCCACGCGCTCGCCATGCAACAATGCCGTAAGCGTCAGCATTTGCGGTCTCTGCGGCCTACGGTTCCTTGGCATCTCGCAGCCATGCGAGTACACCTTGGCATGCCACCTCGCACTAGGTGGCGCGGGACTCGAAAACCCGTCTGAATACCCAGTGCTTTGCGCTTGCCAGTCGGCGTCATCTTCGGATGGCGCCGGCTGGCAATCCGTTCGCGATCCATGGCGGGCGGTGCGTGGGGGTCCTCGGACCCGCCGGATTGGGTATTCACCGGTTTTCGAGACACGCACCGTCCGCCGCCTCTATCGGTGGCGCTGCTATCTGTCCTGTACGGAGCATTGCCATGAACACATCGGACTTCCGTTCCCTGCACGCGCAGTACGATCCGGACAACGCCGAACCCGAGCGCGAACCGTCCGTCGATCCCAACGCCTTCGTCGCCACGCTACGCCGCATCGGAACTGGTGCAGCTGCGGATGGCCAGCCTTGGCCGGAACGGCATCAACTGCCTGGGCGGTGTCTACAGCTGGCGGATGCGGATTGCGCGCTGGCGGGGCTGCGCGTGGTGGCGGAGCTGATGTTGGCTGCGGAGCGCACTCGGCAGAACGGCGCGCCCGAGGAGTACCTGGGCGATCGGGTGATGGAGGGGTTGAAGATGGCTTGTGTGGCGTTGACTGCGCAGGTGGCTGATCGGTTGCAGGTGCGGGATTAGACGTCTTCCACGAGAAAACTGCTTCACACAGCTCCAATTCAGTCGTCGCGCGGTGAAGTCCACTCCTTCAACTACTCTCCGCAATCGTATCCATGCTAGGACCTGATTGACACCAGCTTCTCGCTCGAAGGAGGTACCTTAGACCTTAGTGAAGCACTGAGCTGCTTAGAAAATAGGGCAATCACTTGAATCCCCTACTCCAATCCTAGCCGTTGAGCGAAACTGGGCATTGACAACCCTCCGCGGAACTTCGGGCACTACGCTTGACGGCTTGGAATCTCCTGAGCAACGGCTCCAAGCAGAAAAGACGCCTTCGAGTCATCCAAGCCTGGCCCACGGCAGCAATTAGACATCAATTGACGCGCCGAGCGTCCATGATCTCTAGTCGTTCTGATACATTGTCCGCCAGCGGCAGGAGCGCCCGAGGGGAATCAAGTTGAAGGAAATTAAGAAACTTATTGAAGCAATTTCAAAGTTCGAGCCGGGAGCACCTCTCAGCAAGTTCATCGGCAGTATACGATTCCCGAACTTCAAGAACATTGAGCCGGGGACCGTCATTCATTTTGACTTTCCACTTACAATACTAGTCGGAGCAAATGGTAGCGGGAAGAGCTCCGTACTGCATGCACTTTATGGCGCTCCAGACGGCCAGACGACCCGAGATTTTTGGTTCTCTACCGAGCTTGACCCAATTATTGAAGGGAAAGGACTAGGTGTTTCTAGATACATCTATTCTCACTGGAATGAAGCAACCAAGTCATTCGTTGAGACGAGGAAAGCAAGAGTCCGGAGTGGCACTAAGCTTGACTACTGGGAGCCGACAAAAATCGTAATCGGCGATGGAATGATCCCCTTGCCAGCCCCCGCCCCAGCCGGCGCGGCTTCCGACAGGTGGCTTCCGGTAGACCGCTCAGTTGTTCATATTAATTTCAAGGCAGAGATTAGTGCCTTTGATAGATTCTTCTACTTTGAAACGGGACAAACAAAGGAAGAAAAGCATGCAGCAATGCTTCGCGAAGCAAGACGGCTCAAGGATGTTATCGACAAGAACAGCAAAAGCCTAGTCCTCTGGAACAGAGAGAGAGTTTTCGAGAATAGAAGGCTCTCTACAGAAGAATTGAAGTGGGTTAGACACATCCTTGGACACCCGTACGATTCAGCTACGATTGTCAGACACACTCTCTATCCTGGATACAGAGGCCAGGACATCAGCGTGGTATTTGAAAGAAAGTCACTTCGTTATTCTGAAGCATTTGCTGGAAGCGGCGAAGTAGCAATTGTCAGCTCTGTGGTCAAGCTCTTAGCGGCAAGCGAGTTCTCTCTCATTCTACTGGACGAGCCAGAAACATCATTACATCCCGGTGCACAGGTTAGGTTTCTCCACTTTATTCTTCATTGCATAAAACTAAAAAAAGCTCAAGTCGTCATATCCACGCATTCAGCAGAGTTTCTTTCCAGCCTTCCAGACCATGCAATCAAGGTACTGGAATCGACTCCCGACGGCAAAGTAACAATAACAAAATCTTCTTCCGCCCTAACTGCCTTCAATCGACTGGGAAAGAAGAATGAAGGTAAACTTCGCGTAATCGTGGAGGATGAGCTTGCGAAACGAATTGTCGATATCGCTCGGAGAATGCTGCCGGCAGGCGAATCAGACGTTATTGAAGTTGTAGTTGTACCTGGCGGTGCCGATATGATTCTCGCCCATTACGCGCCGTCTGCAATGGCTGCGAAGGACGATACTTTTGTACTTCTTGATGGCGATCATTCACTTCGAGTTCCCTTGCCTGATTTGGGGATGCTCGCACCGACAGATGAACCCAGGCTTGGAGAGCTTATTCAAGCGTCCATTGGAACCACCCCGTCGCTATATCTTAGCGGCGGAAATGATGAAAATTTAAACGTCAAGAAGATTGCGGCGCAGAAGAATTACATTCGCTGGATAAGCGAGCGAGTTGATTTTCTACCCCACTCTGTTCCCGAAGAAATCGTTATCAGAGGAGCATTTCCTGACCTAATTGATAAGCTAGATGGCACTAGCAGTGCAGCCAAAACTGCGCTCTATGATCACTTAGCAAAATCTGTACCTGGCGCTGGCGCGAGTCAGATCGTAGAAATTGCAGGATATGAGATTTCCAAAAATTCTTCCGGAAATTTGGATATAATTGAGGTGTCTCGAAAGCTGGAAAAATTCATCTTGACCTGGCGCACATCCAATGATTAAGCGAATGACTGCGATTGATCTATTCTCAGGCTGCGGCGGATTAACGCTAGGCCTAAAAATGGCTGGATTTCAGGTCTTAGCTGGCGTCGAGATCGACCCCAAAGCAGCTCATACGTATAGACTCAACCACAAAGATGTCTCCTTAATTCAAGGTGACATTCGCGAGACAGACCCAGTTTCGCTTATGAGATCAATCCGAATGAAGAAGGGAAAACTGGATCTTCTTGCTGCCTGCCCTCCATGCCAGGGTTTCTCCCGCATTCGGACAAAAAATGGCGCAAGAAGCAATAGCGATCCAAGAAACGATCTCGCAATGATCTTTCTTGACTATGCTAAAGCCCTCAAGCCTCGACATCTATTGCTTGAGAACGTTCCGGGATTAAGGCGCCAGCCAATTTGGCAGGATTTAATTCGGGGCCTTGAAGCAGAAGGTTACGAGATTGTTGAAGGGGTGATCGACGCAAACGACTATGGAGTCGCGCAGAGACGGAAACGATTGATTATGCTCGCCTCGCTAGGCCAGAAGCCCAGCCTACCATGCGTTTCCGAAAGTCGTCCCACCGTCAGAGACGCCCTTCAGAACTCTGACATTGCTTCCAATGATAAACTTCATCAAATGCGGACAGCCCATGCTCCGCATGTCATGAAATTGATTAATAAAATCCCCAGAAATGGAGGAAGCCGATCGGACCTACCGGACGACCTGGTACTCCAATGCCATCAGCGGACCTCGGGATTTAGTGATGTATACGGCAGAATGGCCTGGTCAAAGCCAGCGCCAACCATTACTAGCGGATGCCACAATCCTTCAAAGGGACGTTTTCTGCACCCTGATGAAAACCGAGCCATTACGCTTAGAGAAGCAGCACTACTTCAAGGTTTTCCAGCCGACTACCAGTTTGAAGCAAGCCACGGCAAAGAAGCAATCGCATTGATGATAGGCAATGCCTTGCCTCCTCCAATGATCTGCGCACACGCCAAAGCCCTTGTAACCAAACAATAAAAAGGGCGGCCATAGGCCGCCCTTTTCTCCTCGACTGAAGAAATCAAACCCCAACAGGATTAGCCTTCTCCGGATCAATCTTGTACTGCTTGATCGCCCGAGCCACATCCTTCGCGGTCATCTTCCCTTCCTTCGCCAGCGCCGCAATCGCGGCATGGGCGATGTAGTACCGGTCAACCTCAAAGAACCGGCGCAGGTTCGCACGCGTATCCGAGCGGCCGAAACCATCGGTACCCAGCACGGTGTACGACATCGGCACGAACGCACGGATCTGGTCCGCATACGCACGCACGTAGTCGGTGGCGGCAATCGCCGGGCCCTGGCGGCCTTCCAGCAGCTGGGTCACGTAGGCCTTGCGCTGCTCACCTTCCGGATGCAGGCGGTTGGCACGCTCCACGTCGAAACCATCGCGACGCAGTTCGTTGAAGCTCGGGCAGCTCCAGATGTCGGCGGTCACGCCGAAGTCCTTGTCCAGCAGCTCGGCCGCGGCAATGGCTTCGCGCAGGATGGTGCCCGAACCCAGCAGCTGCACGCGCAGCTCGCCCTTCTTCGGCTTGCCGGCGTCGGTCAGCAGGTACATGCCCTTGACGATGCCTTCGGCCGCGCCTTCCGGCATTTCCGGGTGGGTGTAGTTCTCGTTCATCAGGGTGACGTAGTAATACTCGTCCACCTGGTCTTCCATCATGCGCTTGGTGCCGTGCTGCAGGATCACCGTCACTTCGAAGCCGAAGGTCGGGTCGTAGCTGCGCACGTTCGGGATGCCACCGGCCACCAGATGGCTGAAGCCATCTTCGTGCTGCAGGCCTTCACCGTTCAGCGTGGTGCGGCCGGCGGTGCCACCCAGCAGGAAGCCGCGGGTACGCATGTCGGCGGCCTGCCAGGCGATGTCGCCCACGCGCTGGAAGCCGAACATCGAGTAATAGATGTAGAACGGCAGCATCGGCACGTTGCTGACCGAGTAGCTGGTACCGGCCGCCATCCACGAGCTGATCGCGCCCGGCTCGCTGATGCCCTGCTGCAGCACCTGGCCGCTCTGGTCTTCGCGGTAGAACATCAGCTGGTCGGCGTCCACCGGCTTGTACTTCTGGCCGAACGGCGCGTAGATGCCGATCTGGCGGAACAGGCCTTCCATGCCGAAGGTACGGGCTTCGTCGGCCACGATCGGCACGATGTGCGGGCCCAGTTCCTTGTCGCGCAGGGTGATGTTCAGGCTCTGCACGAAGGCCATGGTGGTGGAGTAGCTGCGCTCGCCGCTGCTCTTCAGCAGGCGCTCGTAGGCTTCCAGCTTCGGCGCCACGAAGGTCTTGTCGGCTTTGCGGCGGCGCTGCGGCAGGTAACCGCCCAGCGCGGCACGGCGTTCCTGCAGGTACTGCACTTCCGGCGAATCCGGGCCCGGGTGGTAGAACGGCACCTGGCCGTCGGCCAGCTGCGCGTCGGTCACCGGAATGTTGAAGCGGTCGCGGAAGTGGCGCACCGCTTCGTCGTCCAGCTTCTTGGTCTGGTGGGTCGGGTTCAGTGCCTCACCGGCGCTGCCCATGCCGTAACCCTTCACGGTCTTGGCCAGGATGACGGTCGGCATGCCCTTGGTGTTCACGGCCTGGTGGTAGGCGGCGTACACCTTGTGCGGGTCGTGGCCACCACGGTTCAGGCGCCAGATGTCGTCGTCGCTCAGGCCGGCGACCATCGCGGCGGTTTCCGGGTACTTGCCGAAGAAATGCTCGCGGGTATACGCGCCGCCGAAGGCCTTGCAGTTCTGGTATTCGCCGTCGACGGTTTCCATCATCAGCTTCTTCAGGACGCCGTTGGTGTCCTTGGCCAGCAGGGCATCCCAGTAACCGCCCCACAGCAGCTTGATCACGTTCCAGCCGCCGCCACGGAACACGCCTTCCAGTTCCTGGATGATCTTGCCGTTGCCGCGCACCGGGCCATCCAGGCGCTGCAGGTTGCAGTTCACCACGAAGATCAGGTTGTCCAGGCCTTCACGGCCGGCCAGGGCGATGGCACCCAGGGTTTCCGGCTCGTCGCTCTCGCCGTCGCCGATGAAGCACCACACCTTGCGGTCGGACTTCTCGATCAGGCCACGGTTTTCCAGGTAGCGCATGAACTGCGCCTGGTAGATGGCGGCCAGCGGGCCCAGGCCCATCGACACGGTTGGGGTCTGCCAGTAGTCCGGCATCAGCCACGGGTGCGGGTACGAGGACAGGCCACCGCCGTCCACTTCCATGCGGAACTTGTCCAGCTGCTCTTCGCTGATGCGGCCTTCCAGGAAGGAACGCGCGTAGATGCCCGGGGCGCTGTGGCCCTGGATGAACAGCAGGTCGCCCGGGTGGTTTTCGCTCGGGGCGCGCCAGAAGTGATTGAAGCCCACGTCGTACAGGGTAGCGCCGGAGGCGAACGAGGCGATGTGGCCGCCCAGGTCACCCGGCTTGCGGTTGGCGCGCACCACGGTGGCCATCGCGTTCCAGCGGATGATGGAACGGATGCGCCATTCCAGCTCGGCATTGCCCGGGCTCTTGGCCTCGAACTGCGGTTCGATGGTATTGACGTATTCGGTGGTGGGAGAGAACGGCAGGTAGGCGCCCGAACGACGGGTCAGTTCCACCATGCCTTCCAGCAGCTGATGCGCGCGCTCGGAGCCCTCGACATCAATAACGGCCTTCAACGACTCGATCCACTCCTGGGTTTCCACAGGATTCGGGTCGTTGTTCAGCACCTCGTTCAACCAGTTCATTAGCGCTCCCATAACCGCACGCACGCGCGCGACTGTTGTATAGATTTCTAGACCGCAAAGTGTAGCGCACCAAGGGCTTTCGTCACTTGGCTACGCAGGCGTATGGATGCATGCGGCCAGTGTCCGCAAGGCATGTCCCGCCCTGTCCAGCAGCAGGACAGGCCCCTGTTTCCGGCCGCTACGGCCTCTTGCGGCCGGCGCCCCGCTGTCGCATCAGGCCCGCTGCGTCCATGCGCAGGACGCAGTGTTACTGCTGCCGATGACGCTTCTGGGGCAGGTTTGGTGTCGGGGTCGGCCGCTTCCGGCGCCGGGCACTGAACCAGCGGCAACATGCCGCATCCGGCACTGGAAGTGCGCCGCTGGCGGCCGCAGGGTAGAGACCGAGTGCTGGCCCCAAGGCCCCGCTCCCTTCCACAGTTGCTGCCGGGGCGCCCTGCGAAGGGCGCCCCGTTTCTACGCGCGCCGCCCGCCGTGGCCCAAAACAGACCCGCTTGTGGCCGGATCGAGTGTTGTCGCTTTCGACATATCGATATATCGTTTGCACACTCGTTTACCGATATATCGAAATGAGTCGAAGCCCCTCTCCTAGAGCCCGTTCCACCGATTCGGCGGTGCCCCGCCGCAACGGCCAGCCACGCGTGCTGAGCCGCGGTGACCTGCGCCTGCTGGTGCTGGCTCTGATCGGCGAGCAGCCGCGCCATGGCTACGAGCTGATGCAGCTGATCAGCAACCAGTTCATGCAGGCCTACACGCCCAGCGCCGGCACCATGTACCCGCTGCTGGCCAGCTTCGAGCAGGCCGGCTGGATCGAGGCCGAGGAAGTGGATGGCAAGCGGATCTTCCGCATCACCGCTGCCGGCGAGTTCGAGCTGAAGGTGCAGCGCACCCAGGTGCGCCTGGCGCAGCGGCGTGCCTTCGACCGTGCCCGCGAGATCACCAAGGCCTCGCTGCCGCCGCCGCTGGCCGCGGCCCTGCGCGAGTTCAAGCGGGCGCTGGTGCACCACCACGGCCGCTGGGCCGAGGGTGAGGCGGACGAAGTGGCGGCGCTGCTGACGCGGGCCTCAGCCCTGCTCAACGGTACGGTCGGTAGCGGGCAACCACCGATTTCAACGACCCAGCCAGACTGACGCCAGCCAGGTCTCCCCTACGCCGCGCGCCCCGCGCGACACCTTTACAGGTAACCCCCATGACCGAACACAACAACACGCGCCTGCGCCTGGATGTGCGCTTCCGTGAACTGACCGTGCTGCGCACTGAAGAGGTCACCCCGCACATGCGCCGCATCGTGCTGGGTGGCGACGACCTGGCCGGCTTCGATTCGCCCGGCGCCGACGACCACATCAAGCTGTTCTTCCCCAACGCTGCGGGCGAGATGGTGCTGCCGGTGCTGACCGCCGAAGGCCGCAGCTACCCGGACGGCAAGGTGCCTTCGCCCTCGCGCGACTACACCCCGCGCTGGTGGGACCACGAAGCCGGCGAGCTGGCCATCGACTTCGTGCTGCACGACCAGGGCGTGGCCGGGCCATGGGCCGAACGCGCACAGCCGGGCGACGTGCTGGTGATCGGCGGTCCGCGCGGCTCGTTCGTGGTGGCCGACACCTACGACGCCTACGTGCTGATCGGCGATGAAACCGCACTGCCGGCCATCGCCCGCTGGCTGGACGTGCTGCCGGACAGTGCCGAGGTGCAGGCCTTCATCGAAGTGCGCGACGAGGACGAGCGCCAGGACCTGCCGCAGTACGAGAACGTGCGCATCCACTGGCTGGAGCGCAACGGCTTCCCGGCGGCCAGCAGCACCCTGCTGGAAGACATGCTGACCGACTTCGAGGCCCCGGACGGCGATGTCTTCTACTGGATCGCCACCGAATCTCGCCGCGCACGGATGATGCGCAAGTTCATCGAAGGCCACCTGGGTGTGCCACGCGACTGGATTCGTTCCACCGGCTACTGGAAGGCCCACCCGGACGAAACCGACGGCGATTGACCGGGCAGCCGGTGGGTGCGGACCCTGCTTGGTGGGTGCGGACCGTTGGTCCGCACGCCCTTGACCATGTAGAGCCGAGCCCACGCTCGGCTGCTTTTCGCTCCACCCTCGCGTTACGCGCGATGAGCCGAGCGTGGGCTCGGCTCTACAGGAGCACTGGGCGCCGCCTGCCGCGTCCACCCGAACCGCTGCGCGGCCCAGATCTCCAGCACCACCAGCAGCGCGATGATCAACAACGGCAACAGCAGCCCGAAGTACACGCCCGGCATCATGCCGTTGATCTGCGCCTTCACCAGCCGCAGCACGCCACGGGTGTGCAGCAGCTCATCGACGTGCATGGTCAGCGCCTCGCGCACCACCTTGGGTTCCAGGCCGAGGGTACCGGCCCTGTCCACCAGCGTGTCTTCCACCATGCTGCGCAACAGGCCCTCGCGCACCTTGCTGATCACCCAGCCGGTACCACGTGCCAACGGGCCGTTGCCAAGACGGTCCAGGCCGGGCAGCGGATGCTCGCTGAGGTAGGCCGAGGCGATGGTGTCGGCGACGTCGCCCACCGTGCCCTGGCTGCGCAGTGCCTCGCGCATGCGCGGGTCGTCCAGCGAATCGGTAAAGCCTTCGCTCCAGCCTTCCACCAGGGTCTGCAGGTGCGGCTGGAAATGATCGAGCTGCTTGAACAGCGCGCGGTGCGCACCGGCGGTTAAGCCCAGCTGCAGGCCGAAGAAGGCAGTGGCCAGCGGCAGCAGCAGCACGTAGCTGGCCAGCAGCCAGTGATGCCAGCGCTTGCGCCGCTGCAACCAACCACGCCGATGCAGCCAGCGCCAGCCGGCGATGCCCAGCACCAGGCCGAGCAGCGTACCGAGCACGCTGCCGCCCACCAGATCGAGCACGCTCAGGCCCGACCAGAATTCGTTCAACCAGTACTGCGCGTCCTGCATGGGTCTTCCTTCCGTGGGTGATACAGCAGCCATTGTAGAACCGAGCCCACGCTCGGCTGCGCCGCCGTCGGTGGGTGCGGACCGCCATCGACTGGTGGGTGCGGACCGTTGGTCCGCACACTCCCATGCAATTGCCGGCCAGCGGCCGGCACTACCGAGCTGGCAATGCGACAATCGCGCTCCTTTCCTGCAGCAACGAGGCCCACATGGCCAAACTGACCCTGGCCAGCGTGGACGCGCTGCGTACCCGCTTCGCTGATGACGCTGCCTGCGACGCGGCCCTGGCCGCCTTCGCCGATACCGCTGCACTGCGCGCGCCGCTGCGCGAGCTGGTGGAAGCACAGCACCGCTACGTGCAGGCCGAATTCGAAGTGGCGCAGGTGGCCGACGTGCTGCGCCGCGACCAGAAGTACGCGCCGGTGGGTCGGCCTTCGATCAACATCGTGCAGCTGCGCAAGCAGCAGGCGGCCACCAAGCAGGCGGCGCTGATCGCACGCCAGAGGGTGGCGCAGGCGGCGCAGACGTTCGTGCGGGTGAGCGGGATGACGGTGAAGGCCAAGCAGAGCCCGAGCGAAGCATGTGGGGCGTGGCTGGGCGCGTTGCGCTGAGGGATCGTGCGGACCAACGGTCCGCACCCACCAGATGCAGGTTGGCACCTGCCGGGTAGTGCCGGCCGCTGGCCGGCAACCCCATCGGCATCGGGTGCCTCGCATGCAGAACCCAAAAAGAAGGCCCGCTCTTCAGCGGGCCTTCTGCCTTCTCACGACGAGTGAGCGGGGTGCATCAAGCGGCCGGCTTTTCGCCGGTGGCTTCGGTGGTGATGCGGATCTTCACTTCATCGCTGACGTTCGGGGCGTAGGCGCCGACGCCGAAATCGCTGCGCTTCAGGGTGGTGGTGGCATCGAAGCCGGCGGCCGGAACCTTGGCCATCGGGTGCTCGCCGCCGCCGTTGACGGTGACGTCCAGGGTGACCGGCTTGGTGATGCCCTTGATGGTCAGGTCGCCGGTGACGGTCAGCTTGTTGGTGCCGGCCGCTTCCACCTTGGTGCTCTTGAAGGTGGCATCGGCGAACTTGGCGGCGTCGAAGAAGTCGGCGCTCTTCAGGTGCTCGTCGAACTTGGCGGTGAAGCTGTTCAGGCCGCTCAGCGGCAGCTTCACTTCCACGGTGGACTTGGTCACGTCTTCGGCGTTGTACACCAGGGTGCCTTCGACGTTGCCGAAGTGCGCGCTGGGGTTGGAGAAGCCGAAGTGGCTCCACTGCGCCAGCACGTCGGTGTGGCTCGGGTCCAGCTTGTAGGTGCCCGAGGCGATCTTGATCGCTTCAGCAGCTGGCGCGGCAGCAGCGGCATCAGCCGCCGGGGTGGCTGCCTGCTCGGTGGTGGCCGGGGCGGCGGCATCGGCGGCCGGGGCAGCGGTGTCGGCCGGCTTGGAGCAGGCGGCGATGGCCAGGGTCAGGGCCAGCGGCAGCAGCAGTTTACGGGTGGCGCTCATCTGAGGAACTCTCCGGATCGTAGGGTGGGTACACGGTGCAGCAATGGCCCGCCGCGGAACAGCGGGCCCGAAACCGATACAGCGACTTACGCGATGCGCGCCGCTTCGTCGAACGACAGGCGCGGCAGGCGCGGGAACAGGCCCGCCGGGTCACCGTAACCCAGGTTGACCAGGAAATTCGACTTGATGGAGGTGCCGGCGAAGAAGGCTTCGTCGACCTTGGCCGGGTCGAAACCGGACATCGGGCCGGCATCCAGGCCCAGCGCGCGCGCAGCCAGGATCAGGTAGGCACCCTGCAGGCTGCCGTTGCGGATGGCGGCTTCGTGGCGGCCTTCCTGCGGGCCATCGAACCAGGCCTTGGCATCGGTGTGCGGGAACAGGTACGGCAGCTTCTCGTGGAAGTCCAGGTCGAAACCGATGATGACGGTGACCGGCGCAGCCATGGTCTTGGCCAGGTTGCCTTCGGACAGCGCCGGGGCCAGCTTGTCCTTGGCCTCCTTCGAGGTGACGAAGACGAAGCGCGCCGGCGTGGTGTTGGCCGCGGTGGGGCCCCACTTCACCAGGTCGTACAGTTCCTTCAGCAGGCTCTCGGGGACCGGCTTGTCGAGGAAGGCGTTCTGGGTGCGGGCCGTACGGAACAGCTGGTCAAGGGCAGCGGCGTCGAGCGCGTGGGACATCGGTGGATCTCCAGGGCGGCGAAAGGAAGTCAGTGCCCGCGGGCGGCGCGGGGCGAAACGACGAGCCGCAGTGTAGAGTGTCGCGACTGTTGCAACACCCAGCAGGGCTGAAACGAATTAATGCCAATGGTGAAACGATCGAGCGCGCCATGGACGGTCACTGACGGCCGTGCGGGCAATGTCCGCCAAGCGGTCGCGCTGGCCTCGGCACTGCGCCAGGGCACCCACCGACCGCTGCTCCTGCAACCGCGCGCCCCCTGGCGCTGGCTGTCGCCGCGGCGCCTGCCCGGCGATGTGAATGGCTACGGCGAGGCCTTGGCGACGCTGGCGGCCGAGGCGCCGGCACTGGCGATCGGCTGTGGTCGCCAGGCGGCCGGTGCCCTGCGCGTGCTGCGTGCACGCGGCAGCCAGGTGGTGCAGATCCTCGACCCACGCATCGGCGCCCGCCATTGGGACGTGGTGGTGGTGCCCGAACACGACGCCCTGCGCGGCAGCAATGTGCTGACCCTGCTCGGCAGCCTCAACCCGGTGGACGACGACTGGCTGGCCTGGGGCCGCGCCGCGTTTGCTGGCTTCAGCACCCTGCCCGGTCCGCGCACCGCACTGCTGGTGGGCGGGCCGACACCGCTGGCGCCGTGGGACGAGACGGCGATGGTCGGTGTGTTCCAGGCGCTGGCCGAGCAGATCCGCAGCGAAGGCGGCAGCCTGCTGGCCACCACCTCGCGACGCACGCCGCCAGCCCTGGCCGAGATCCTGCGCGCGAAGTTCGCCGACCTGCCGCACGTGATCTGGGGCGATGGTGGCGACGGTACCAATCCCTATGGTGGCCTGCTCGGCTGGGCCAACCGCGTGGTGGTCTCGCCCGATTCGGTGAACCTGCTCTCTGAAGCCTGCGCCACGCGCATGCCGGTGATGGTGGCGCTGGCCGATACCGCGCAGGGCCGGCTGGCCCGGTTCCAGCAGCAGCTGCGCGAACGCGGGCGCTTGCAGCCGCACTGGTTGGACTGGCAGTACGACCGCATCGAGCCATTGCGCGAAACCGCGCGCGTGGCGGCGGAAGTAAAGCAGCGCCTGGCCCTGGGGTAGTGCCGGCCGCTGGCCGGCAATGCTGCACGCATTACCGAACACCCTGCCGATGCCGGCCAGCGGCCGGCACTACCCGACTACGCGGCGCAAGGGCGTGGATCGCCCGCTGCGCTGAGCAGCGTATGATCGGCGCGCGGGCCTGCCCGCCGTTGAAGGTACCGACATGGATCGTTTTTCCCGCCTGCGCCGCGCCGCGCTGCTGATCGCCAGCCTGCTGGCGACCGCACCGGCCTGGGCCGACAGCACCGCCTGCCGCGAGCGCTACCCGAGCGTGGCGTCGCAGGCGGCGATGCTGGACGTGGCCTGGACCACCGCCGAACGCCTGGACGCGCTGCCCGATGTGGACGTGGTGGTGGCCGCGCGCGGTGGCCAGGACCTGCGCCGCTACGGCCTGCGCCACAGCCACCTGGCCTTCCTGCTGCGCGAGGACGACGGCCGCTGGCGCGCGATGCACCTGCTCAACCGCTGCAAGACCGACAGCTCGCAGCTGTACCACGAGGGCCTCGGCAACTTCGTCGGCGAGAGCGGCGGCCATACCGACCTGCGCATCGGCGTGCCGTCGGCCCCCTTGCGTGCGGCGCTGCGCGCGATGCTGGTGCCGCCCTCGATCCAGCCCAAGGCGCTGCACGAAACAAGGTACAACGTGGTCGCCTACCCGTTCGCCACCGACCACCAGAACTCCAACCAGTGGGTGCTGGAAGTGCTGGCGGCGGCGATGGCGCAGACCGAAGGCGCGCCGGCCATCGTCAAGCGCGAACAGGCACAGCAGTGGCTGCGCCAGCAGAAGTACCAGCCCAGCGTGCTGCATATCGGCCTCGGCAAGCGCGTGGGTGCGCGCCTGTTCGTAGCCAACGCCACCACCACCGACCATCCAGCCGGCGAACGCATCTCCGGCAACTATTCGGTGGTGACGGTGGAATCGGTGTTCGACTTCCTGCACCAGCGCAGCCAGCTGCAGCAGGAACTGGTGATCCCCCATGTGCCGGTGGCCGGTGCCACCGCCGCCACGCCCTGAATCCCGCAAGGAGAACGACATGCGTCCGCTGCTTACCTCTGTGTTGTCGATGGTGATCGTCACCGGCCTGGCGTGGTCGACGGCCGCCCACGCCGAACGCCGCATCGTGATCATCCATGACCCGGGCCCGCAGGGACCGAGCCTGGAAATGTCCACGCAGATGGTGGCCTCGGCCCGCGCCGCAGCAGCGAAGGAAGCCCAGGATGCGGCCGATGCCGGCCAGCCGCTGGCCCGCCCGCAGCAGATCAAGCTGCCGCAGATGGAGGTGAGCGCAATCGCCACCACCGTCGATGGCCGCCGCGAAGTGCTGCTGCGTGATGCCAACGATCCGCAGAACACCGCATCGATGCAGTATCCGCGCGGCGTCGGCGACCCGGCCGTGCAGTTCACCGTGGGCCAGACCGTGAACTTCGAGCCAACCGGCGCCGACCAGGGCTGGCAGCTGAAGGACAACCAGGGCCGCCCGCTGGAATACCTGCCCGAGGCCACCGGCCCGCGCGATATCTTCGATACCCGGCGCTGAGCCGCCGTCTTCACGCTGACCAGGATGTCTCCATGTTCCGTTGCCTGCGCGTTCCCGCTTCTGCATTGCTGCTCTCCGCGCTGCTGGTGCCCACCGTCCATGCCGGCGCCGCGCCGCAGTTGAACAGCAGCGAGGCCAGCGTGCTGATCACCTCGCTGATCGTGGTCTCGGTGCCGCTCGCTGCGTCGGCGGGCCTGTCCGAACTGTCCAAGGCGCCGTTCAAGGCCAGCGAACGCAATGCCAGGGTTGCCCGCACCAAGGCGGTGCCACTGCCGCCGATGGAAGTGAAGAAGGTGGAGACCACGGCGGCCGGCGAGCGCCAGGTGCAGCTGCAGGTGCCCGACAAGGCCGATCAGACCGCCACCCTGCGCTGGCCGGCGCGCGTGCATGAAGACCAGACGGCGGCCTTCGTGGTCGGCCAGCGGGTACATTTCGACCCCACCGAGGCCGGTGCCGGCTGGACCGTGAAGAGCGCACAGGGCCAAGCGCTGGCTTACGTCCCCACCGCCTACGCCGCGGGCGATGTGATGAGCGAAGCGTTGTAAAGCTGAACAAGCGGTTTTGGCTTTGCCGCGGGCCGGGCGGATAATGAGCGATCCCCTTTGTCCCCCTGGCTCGCCATGTCCGTGCGTCCTGCCCCTGTGTTTGCCCCGCTGACCGCCCGCGCCCTGGTGCTGGCGGTATTGGCGATGGGCGCGGTGGTGCTGCTGTCCAACGTGCTGGTGCAGTACCCGATCAATGACTGGCTGACCTGGGGCGCCTTCAGCTATCCGGTCGCGTTCCTGGTCAGCAACCTGATCAACCGCCGCTTCGGCCCGGGCCCGGCGCGCCGCGTGGCGTGGATCGGCTTCGCGGTGGCGGTGCTGTTGTCGATCTGGGTGGCCACGCCGCGCATCGCCGTTGCCTCGTGCTCGGCCTTCATCGTGGCGCAGTTGCTGGACATCACCGTGTTCGACCGCCTGCGCCGCGGCAGCTGGTGGCGCGCACCGATGGTGGCCACGACCTGCAGCGCGACGGTGGATACCACCATTTTCTGGTCGATCGCATTTGCCGGTTCCACCCTGCCGTGGGTGAGCTGGGCCGCCGGCGACCTGGCAGTGAAGCTGGCGATCGGCGTCTGCCTGCTGGCCCCGTTCCGCGCGCTGCTGTGGAAGATGGCGCCGCTGCGCGCCGCCAGCTGAACGCACATGCTCTGGTAGGTGCCAACCTTGGATGGCACATGAGCACGGTAGGTGCCGACCGTTGGTCGGCACGCTCCATCAGAGTTCATCACCGCTGACAGATTGTGCCGACCAACGGTCGGCACCTACCAACAGCGGATCATCCCCGGGCAATTGCTCTAATGGGTGCCCACTCACCCGAACGGCAGCTCCGCCGCTCTGCACGCCGCCGTAATCGCCGCACACGCGTCTTCAATCGCGGGCGTGGTCGGTGCCAGTCGCGGGCGACGGTCCAGCGTGCAGGCCAGGCCCACGTCGAGCAGCGTGGCATGCGCGCCATGCAGTGCTTGCGCAGTGTCTTCCGGAAGGAAACCGGCAACCGCCAACGCATCGATCAGCGACGGCGTGTCGCGTGGCTGCAGCAGCGCGGGATGCTGCGCACTACGCGCCAGCACGCCGGTCTGCAGCAGGAACTCCAGGTCCACCACGCCACCGGCGCCTTGTTTCAGGTCCAGCCGCGCGGCATCGCTGCGGTCCAGTTCAGTGCGCATGCGGCCGCGCATCTTCAGCACATCGGCATACAGCGTGGCCGGATCGCGCTCACGACCCAGTGTCTGTGCACGCACCTGTTCGAAATCGGCCAGCAGACTGGCATCACCGGCCACACCGCGTGCGCGCACCAGGGCCTGGTGTTCCCAGGTCCACGCGCGTTCGCGCTGGTATTCGGTGTAGCTGGCCAACGAAGACACCAGTGAACCCTTGCCACCGTCCGGGCGCAGGCGCACGTCGATGTCGTACAGGCGCCCGGCGGCGGTGACCGCACCAAGCAGCGCCATCACCTTCTGTGCCAGTCGTGCATACCAGCGCCCCGGTTCCAGCGGACGTGCGCCATCGCTGGCCTCCACGCCAGCCGGGTTGTCGTGCAGGAACACCAGGTCCAGGTCGGAACCGAAGCCCAGCTCAAGCCCGCCGAGGCTGCCGTAGCCGATGATCGCGAAACGTCCACCGGGAATCCCGCCGTGCGCGGCGCGCATGTCCGCCTCGGCCATCGCCAGCACGGTGGTGACCACCGCCTGCGCCAGCTCGGCCAGTTGCCGCGTGCTGTCCACCGCACCCTGGCGGCCATCCAGCGTGGCCATCGCCATGCGGAAGCTGAGCGCCAGCCGCGTCTCATTGAGCCAGCGCAGTGCGGATTCGGGATCTTCCACCGCCAGCACCTGCTGGCACTCGGCCAGCATACCGGCCGCATCGGGCATCGGCCCGGACACGCGCACGTCCAGCAGTTCGTCCAGCAGCAGCGGGTACGCGGCCAGCCGCTCGGCCAGCAGCGCGCTGCGCGCCAGCACATCGACCAGACGCGCCAACGCGCTCGGTTGTTCGTCCAGCAGCGCGAGATAGCTGGTCCGGCGCAGCACGGCCTGCAACAGGCCGAGCACACGCTTGAGCGCGGCGTCGGGTTGCGGCGAACGCGTGGCCGCATGCAGCAACGCGGGCAGTACGCGATCCAGCCGCGCACGCGCGGCATCGGACAATGACTTCACGCCGGTGCCCTGCGCGAAATCACGCAATGACTGGTCCGCGCCGTTGGCATCGAGGAAACCGGCTTCAGCCAGCAGCGGTGCGTTGCTGCCCTCGGGCAGGCTACGCCAGTAGTTGGCCAGCGCGTCGGGCGCGGCCTGGCCCTTGCGCGGTGCCAGCAGCGCGGCGAATTCGGTACTGACCCGCTGCTGCTGTTCGGCCAGCGCCGCGCGCAGCACGTCCCAGTCCGGGTAGCCGAGGCCGACGGCGATGCGCTCGCGGTCCAGTGCATCGCTGGGCAGCACGTGGGTCTGCGCATCGCGCAGCATCTGCAGGCGGTTCTCCAGGCGGCGCAGGAACAGGTAGGCCTCGCGCAGCGCACTGCCGTCCTCGGGCGCGATCTGCCCCGCAGCCACCAGCGCGTCCAGCGCCACCAGCAGGCGGCGCTCGCGCAGCGCAGGCTCGCGGCCACCGCGGATCAGCTGCAGCGCCTGGCACAAGAACTCGATCTCGCGGATGCCACCGGCGCCGCGCTTGATGTCTTCGTGCAGCTCGCGGCGCGCGACTTCGGCGGTGATCGCCGCCTTCATCTCGCGCAGGCCATCGAGCGCAGTGAAATCCAGGTAGCGGCGGTACACGAACGGGCGCAGGGTCTGCAGCCACGCTTCACCGGCCTCGATATCACCGGCGACAGCGCGCGCCTTCAGCCACGCATAGCGCTCCCAGTCGCGGCCTTCCCGCTGGAAGTACTGGTCCATCGCCGCGAACGACAGCGCGACGCGGCCGGCGCTGCCGAACGGGCGCAGGCGCAGGTCGACGCGGTGGCTGAAGCCATCGACGGTGGTTTCGTCCAGCAGCTTGGCCAGGCGCTGGCCGAGGCGGGCGAAATACTCTTCAGCGGCCAGCGCGCGCGGGCCGTCGGATTCGCCGCCGTGCGGATAGGCGTAGACCAGGTCGATATCGGAACTGAAGTTGAGCTCGCCGCCGCCGAGCTTGCCGAGGCCGAACACCACCAGCTGCTGCGCGGCGCCTTCGCCATCGCGGACCACACCGTGCCGCTGGGCGAATTCCTGCTGCAGCGCGTCCAGCGCCAGCCGCAGGCAGTTCTCGGCCAGGGTGGTGGCGCCAGCCAGGGTCTGTGCCACGTCGTCCAGACCGGTCAGGTCGCGCCAGATCAGCCGCGTCGACATGGCAGTACGCCAGCGCCGGATCTGCGCCGGCCAGTCGCTGGGCTGCAGCGGATCGAGCACCGGTGGCGGGATCGGCGGGCAGCCGGGGGTAGCCAGCTGCGCCAGCAGCGCCGGTTGCCGCACCAGGGTGTCCAGCGCGAAGTCGCTGGCCACCGCCAGTCGGGTCAGCAGCGGCAGCAGTTCGGCAGGAACGGGCTCGGGCAGGACCTGGGCCAGGCGCGCCAGGGCGCGGTCGACAAGGGGCTGCAGCGGGGCGGGCAGGTCAGCGGGGGCGAGGGTCATGGGCGGATTGTATCGACCCGGTCGGGACGCGACGGACCCGGTAGTGCCGGCCGCTGGCCGGCAGATCCCATGATTCTGCCGAAGGTTGCTGCAGTTGCCGGCCAGCGGCCGGCACTACCGATAATGGAGGCCGCGTATTCACACTGGGCCACAGGCAATAAAAAAGCCCGCTTGCAGCGAACTGCCAGCGGGCTCTGCTCCCTCCCCCACGTCGGGATGCAGGGCCATCGTGCGGGCTGCGAAAGCACTTTGCACGCTGCACTGCAAAACAGAACCGGTGGGTATGGGTGAGCCACTGGGGGAAAAGCCATTCCACGAAGGTAGAACCCCCCGTACGGATGAGGATGGCCGATAATCGGGATTCCCCCCAGAAACACTGTCGTCATGTCTGTTGATCGCATCGCCAACGCGCGTCTCCGTGACCGCGTGGTCTCCGCCGAGGCCGCAGCCGCGCTGATCCAGCCCGGTGAAACCGTGGCCATGAGCGGCTTTACCGGCTCCGGGTATCCCAAGGCCGTTCCCGTCGAACTGGCCCGCCGCATCGAAGCGGTGCATGCCCAGGGCAATCCCTTCCAGATCAAGCTGATGACCGGCGCCTCGACCGCGCCGGAACTCGATGGCGCGCTGGCCAAGGCCGATGGCATCGCCATGCGCATGCCGTTCCAGAGCGACCCGGATGCGCGCAACCGCATCAACGAGGGCAAGCTGGATTACATCGACATCCACCTCAGCCACGTCGCCCAGCACGTGTGGTTCGGCTTCTATGGCGAGATCGATACCGCCGTCATCGAAGTCTCGGCCATCCGCGAAGATGGTTCGCTGGTGCCGTCCACCTCGGTCGGCAACAACAAGACCTGGCTGGACCTGGCCAGGAAGGTGATCGTCGAGGTCAACGAATGGCAGCCGGCCGGCGTCGACGGCATGCATGACATCTACTACGGCACCGCGCTGCCGCCGCACCGCAAGCCGATTCCGCTGGTGAACGCCAACGACCGCATCGGCGATACCGCGCTGCGCTGCGACCCGGACAAGATCGTGGCCGTGGTGCGTACCAACGGGCCGGACCGCAACAGCCCGTTCAGCCCGATCGATGCGACCAGCGAACAGATCGCCTCGCACCTGATCGAGTTCCTCAAGCACGAGGTGAAGAAGGGCCGCCTGCCGCCGAACCTGCTGCCGTTGCAGTCGGGCGTGGGCAACATCCCCAACGCCGTGCTGGCTGGCCTGGCCAAGAGCGGTTTCCGCGACCTGGCCGCGTTCACCGAAGTGATCCAGGACGGCATGCTCGACCTGCTGCGCGACGGCGTGCTGAGCTACGCCTCGTGCACCGGCTTCGCGCTGAGCCCGCAGGCGAATGAGACGTTCAAGGAGAACATCGATTTCTACCGCGAGCGCATCATCATGCGCACGCAGGAAATCTCCAACCACCCGGAACTGGTGCGCCGCCTGGGCTGCATCGGCATGAACGGCATGATCGAGGTGGACATCTACGGCAACGTCAATTCGACGCACGTGATGGGCACGCGGATCATGAACGGCATCGGCGGTTCCGGTGACTTTGCCCGCAACGGTTTCCTGTCGGCGTTCCTGAGCCCGTCCACCGCCAAGAACGGCACCATCTCGGCGATCGTGCCGATGGCCAGCCATGTCGACCACACCGAGCACGATGTGTCGGTGATCGTCACCGAACAGGGCCTGGCCGATCTGCGCGGCCTGACCCCGCGCAAGCGCGCGCAGGTGCTGATCGACAACTGCGCGCACCCGGACTTCCGCCCGCAGCTGCAGGATTACTTCGACCGTGCCAGCCGTGAGAGCTACGGCAAGCACACCCCGCACCTGCTGCCGGAAGCGTTGTCGTGGCACCAGCGCTGGCTGGATACCGGAACGATGAAGGGCTGAGGCCCGCGGTAGAGCCGGCCGCTGGCCGGCTTCCCCAACAGCCGGCCAGCGGCCGGCTCTACAAAGGGGCCGCTCCGCAGAATCCCTGTAGAGCCGAGCCCACGCTCGGCTCCACGGCAAGCGGTTTACCCGCGCAGCGCCGCCAGCGACTCGGCCTGCAGCCGCTCGTAGATCTCGAACTCGTCGTTCACCGCCACGCCCAAGGCCTGCTCGAAGGCCTCACGGTTGGCATGCGCGGCATAGGCGCGCTGTTCTTCGCCGCCCAGGTTCGACTGGAAGATGCCTGCGGCACTGACCGGCAGGAAATCCTCGTAGACGATCGGGTCGGCCGTGGCCAGGCCGGCGGCCACCAGCACTTCAGCGGGCAAATCGGCCACGCGCTCCGGCGCGGCGCGGCCAGCGTCGGTCAGCTGGTAGCGGTAATACCCCAGGCCTTCCTGGCGCAGGGTGTCATGGTCATCCGGGAAGCTGGCGAACACCGCCTGCAGGCGCTGGCCGTAGTCGCCGCCGGTGCTGCCTTCGCCACCGGCGTCGCGGGCCTGCGACAACAGCTGGTCATACAGCGCGCGGCCCTTCGGGGTCAGCGCCAGGCCGCGTTGTTCGATCTCGCCGAAGCGCGCGGTATGGGTGCCGGCATCACCCCCTTCGGCATCCGGGAAGTGCACGGCCTCTTCCAGCGCCTTGAAGCTGGTCTGGCGCAGCAGGATCGGGCAGGCACGACGCGGCGGGCCTTCAATCACCGCCTTGGCTGCCATGCCGTGCTCGATCATTGCCGCCTGTGCAGCGTCGATGTCCAGCGTACGCGGGGTCAGGTGGTTGATGTGTGGGCCACGGAAGCTGACCACGTCGGCCACCAGCCGGTGCGCGTTGTGCAGTGCGTGGTAGGTCGGCAGATCGACCGTGGCATCGCCGTGCCAACGGAAGGTTTCCAGTGCTTCATCGACGAAGCGCTCGGCATCGGCCTGCGACAGGCCACCGTCGCGCTCGGCCTGGTCGATCAGCGCCAGCGCGCCGTCGGTGAAGATGCGGCGGCGTGCGAGGATCTTCGCCGACTCGGCACGCAGGGCTTCGTCTTCGATCAGCTCCAGGCGCAGCAGCGAGGTGAACACGCGGAACGGATTCTGCGCCAGCGCCGCGCCGGTCAGCGGGCGGAACGCGGTGGAGTGCACCGGCACGCCGGCCACCGACAGGTCGTAGTAGCCGACCGGGTACATGCCCATCACCGCGAACAGGCGGCGCAGTGTCGCTAGTTCCTGCACGGTACCGACGCGGATCGCGCCATGACGCTCTTCATCCAGGCGCGCACGCTCGTCGTTGCGCTGCAGCTGCGCGGCCAGCGCCGGGTCCTGGGCAAGCACCTGCGCGTTGATCCGCTCCACCAGTTCCACCAGCGTGCCGTACAGCGGCACTTCGGTGCGGTACATGCGGGACATGGCCTGCGCGAACAGGCGGCGGATCACATCAGGCGAAACGAAAGAGGCGCTCATCAGTCACTCGATTACGGGAACGGGGAACAGCTCGGACCCGTATTGTCGCCGGAGCGCCCGGCGGCGGCGATACGCAGAGCAACATGACCGGGTAGTGCCGGCCGCTGGCCGGCAACCCCGGATGCCTGGAAAGGATGCTATTGCCGGCCAGCGGCCGGCACTACCGCTTGAGCTGGCGCTTCAGCGTGGCATCCAGGGTGATCGGCCGGTCCCAGTGCTGGTAGCTGGCCACGATGGCATGGCGCACAGCCCGGTAGTGCAGATTGTCCGGCTTGGTGGGCATGCGCTTGACCACCGCCTCCCAGCCGCCCTCCGGGTCCTGGCTGAAGGCACGCACGCTGTCGCGGCAGGTCTGGCCACTGGCCTTGGCCCAGAAGCAGGCGAAATAAATGTCTCCTGCCTGCCAGCCGTGGGTGGTGAACAGCGCGCTGATGTAGCCGCGCGGCACGTCGGCATAGCGCGACACTTCGTCGAGGAAGGCGTCGGGGTAGCGTTCGGCGTAGTGGTTGATGTCCTGCAGCTGGGCGTCGACCCAGCTGTCGCCGGTGTCCACTTCATAGGTGGCCGAACGCTCGGCGGTCTGCTGGGCCAGCACGGTGGCCGGCGCCAGCAGCAGGAACAACATCAGCGCGCGCAGTCGGTGGTTCATGCCCCGATTCTGCCGCAGCCGACCGGCCCTGTCAGGCCGCAGCGGCCTTGGCCTCGATCGCCGCCAGTGCGGCCGGCCAGTCGTGGGCGGTATCGGCAGTGACCATGCGCGGTTCGTCGTCGGCCACGCCATGCTGGGTCTCGTGGGCCCAGGTCACTGCGTACGGGGTATGCACGCCCCAGCCACCCAGCGTCACCACCGGCTCGATGTCCGAGCGCAGCGAGTTGCCGACCATCACGAAGCGCTGCATCGGCAGGTCGAATTCGGCCAGCACGCGGGCGTAGGTTTCCGGATCCTTCTCCGAGACGATCTCGATGCGCGGGAACAGCTCGGCCAGGTTGGCGACCTTGATCTTGGCTTCCTGGTGGAACAGGTCGCCCTTGGTGATCAGCACCACCGGGTAGTGCTCGGCGATGGCCGCCACCGCTTCACGCACGCCGTCGATCAGCTCGACCGGGTGGCGCAGGGTGTCGTGGCCGATCTCCAGAATGCGCTGGATGTCCTTCGCGTCGATGCGCTGGCCGGTGATGTCGATGGCCGCTTCGATCATCGACAGGGTCATGCTCTTGACGCCGTAGCCGAAGGTGCCCAGGTGGCGCTGCTGCACTTCCAGCAGGTGGCGGGCGGTCTGGGTGTCATGCACGTCGACATAGCGCGACAGCAGGTCAAGGTAATCCTGCTCGGCCTTGCGGTAGTAGTCCTCGCTCTTCCACAGCGTATCGTCACCGTCAAAACCGACCAGGCCGATGGCGCGCGACGGCGCAGGCGTGGGGGTGTTCATCGCCCAAGGATACAGGGGCCATGGTGACGAAAAAAACCCGGGCGGCCGAAGCCGCCCGGGTTCCCATACGCCCCGATGCAGGACTTACCTGCCCTGCGCACCCTGCGCTGCGCCACCCGCACCAGCCTGCTGGGCGGCCACGTAGGCCTTGTACTCATCGGCGCTCAGTTCGCCGTCCTTGTTGGTATCAGCCTGGTCGAACACCTGGGCCAGGCCGGCGTTCACCTGCGCCTCGGTCTTGCTGATGGTGCCGTTGCCATCGGTATCGATGCTGGCCCAGGTCTGGCCACCGCCATTGGCCTGCGCCGATGCCGCTGCGGCCGCATTGGTCGCCTGGTCGGCGGCCTGGCCGGCCTGTGCAGCCGCCTGCTGGGCCTGAGCGGCTTCGTTCTGCGCCTGCGCGGCCTGCTGCTTGGCCGACTGGGCCATCGCCGGGATGGCCAGCACGCTGCCGGCGGCGACGATCAGGGCGATCAGGGGCTTGCGGTTGCGAATAGTCATCAGGGGTGTCTCCTACCGATTGGGTGGTGTTGCGCGGCGTGTTGATTCCGCACGGCACCTACCCTGCCACCGCGTTTCTGAATCGATTTTGCGTCGCGAGCGGCGCCCACACGCGCGATTAACCACTGGCCTCCACGCATGCTTTAGCGGGGTGGTTAGGGTGAAGTGAGTGGCTCATAAGATGCGCATTCAGCGCCTCTGCATTTAACCGGCAGGCAACGAAAAACCTGCGTCAGTCGACGGTTTTTTCCGATGACCGCGAACTGAACAACACCCATGCAAGAGCAACACCGGCGAGCGCACCGGCGATTTCCAGCACCACACGGCTGCCAAGTTCGTTCGGATCGTGGATGGTGGCCAGGAAGATGCGCGCGTACAGCGGCGATTCCAGCCGCACGATGCCCATGTAGAACAGCTTCCACGCATCGATGCCGGCGGCGATGATCACGGCGATGACGCAGGACCAGCCGATCGCGTGCCCCATCGACCACCGCAGCAGGCGGCACAGCTGCGACCACAGGAGGTACACGAGCAGGCCGACCAGCAGGGCAATGGCGCCCGCTTCCAGGGTGCCGAGCAGGCCGAAGTGCAGGGGAAGGTTCATCGGGTGGGCAGGGATGAAGAGGCGGCCAGTGTAAGGGATCTGCTTCGGACCCAATCGGCAGCCACAGTAGATCCACGCCATGCGTGGATGAGTCTCCATCGAGATCGAATAATTCGACGATTGAACAAAGAGCAGCCGAGCATGGGCTCGGCCCTACAACGGACCGCGCGGGAAACTGTCAGAGGCTGGGCGGTGCCCTGCCGTTACCCCTACCGTACCGGAACGTCGTACGCGGTACCGGAATCCGGTTCCGGCTGGAACGTGTAGTGCCACCACTCCTGCGGATAGTTCACGAAACCACGCCGTGCCATTGCCTGCACCAGTTGCCGCCGGTTCGTCTGCTGCGTCTCACTCAGCCCGCTCGTCTGCGTATGCGCACGCGGCCCGAAGAAGTCGAAGTCAGTGCCCATGTCCAACGGCGTGCATGCACCGCTGCGGCAATCCAGCAGGCCCAGATCCACCGTGGCACCGCGGCTGTGGCCGGAGCGCTCGGCGATGTAGCCGTCGGCCAGCAGGCGCGGCTTGTCCAGGCCCGGATACTGCTGTGCCTTGCGCGAGAGCTCGCGCGGATCGTTCACCCAGGCCATGAAGGCCTGCACCGAACGCACCGGCCGGTAGCAGTCGTAGAGGCGCAGGCCGAAGCCATCGGCGCGCAGGTCCTGCTCCACCTGGGCCAGCGCCTTCGCCACCGGCGCCAGCAGGTAGCACGAAGGCGCCTCGTAGCCGGGCACGCGCGCGCCGGTGAAGTTGTTGGCACCCGCATAGCGGATGTCCAGGTCGATGCGCGGCGACAACGTACGGATCTCCACCAGCCCGGCGCTGGCCGCGTCGGTGGCCGGTGAAACGCGCGGTGGCTCAGCGGCGCTGGTGGTCTCTGCCAGGGCAATCGCCAGTACGAGTGAAATGCAGGTCCTGGAAGTCATAGCTGAAGTCGATGTCCGGATCGATGGCGCGCAGGTCCAGTGTCGGTGCCAGGCCCTCACCCGGCTGCAGCCACGCCTGCGCGTCTTCGCCCAGCGTATCCCAGCGCAGCAGCCAGCGCCCCTGCAGCTGCAGCACAGCCCCCTGCAGCCGGGGCGACTTGTCCACGCTGAAGCGCAGGCCGTCCTTGCCCGGGCACAGCGAGGCCGGCCCCAGCCACGGATCGGTGTAGCGGCCGTGCCAGCGCGGCAGATCGGCGTCCGATGCCGGCCGTGCCTCCGACGTCGCCGGCCGCTGATGGCCGCCTGCCGCGCGCGTAGCCTGGTCTGCCTTCAGTTCGGCCAGGTACGCCAGTGCCGGACGCGCCTCATCGGGGGCGGTGAAGCGCTTCAGCGCGGCCTGCATCAATGCGGTGCGCGCATCCTCGCCTTCACCGTTGATCAGCATCACCACGCCCACCTTGCGGTCAGGCAGCAGCGCCAGCGACGAGTACATGCCCGACAGGGTACCGGTGTGCGCCACCTTCCACTGCCCGTCCATGTCCGACACCCGCCAGCCATACCCATAACCGTAGAAATGCGCGTTGTCCCAACGCCGCTGGCGTTCACCCAGCGGCATCGGCATGTGCAGGGTCCACAGCGTACGGCGCTGCTCAGCATCCAACCAGCCAGGTGCCAGGGCAGGATCGAGCAGCACCTGCATCCAGCGCGTCATGTCGCGCAGCGAACAGCGGATGCCGCCGGCGGCCATCGACGGTAGATCCGGGCTGATCGCACCATCGGCGTTCACCACCGCATTGTGGTCGCCATGCCAAGCGTGTGGCTGCGCCACGTTGCCCACCCGCTTCACCGACCACGCCCCCACCTGGCAGCGGGTCATGCCCAGCGGCTCGAACACCTGCTCGCGCATCAGCTGGTCATACGGCTTGCCACCCGCCGCAGCGGCCAGTTCGCCGGCCACCACGTACATCAGGTTGTCGTACGCATAGCGGCTGCGGAAACTGCTGACCGGCTTCAGGTGCGCCAGCCCCGCGATGATGTCGGCACGGGTGAACGCGTTCGGCTCCGGCCACAGCATCAGGTCACCGGCGCCCAGGCCCAGGCCGCTGTTGTGGATCAGCAGGTCGCGCACCTGCATCTGCTCGCCCACCCACGCATCGTGCATGCGGAAGCCCGGTAGATGCCGCCGCACCGGATCCTCCCAGCGCAGCTTGCCCTGCTGCACCAGCCGCGCCAGCAGCGCGGCGGTCATCGCCTTGCTGTTGGAGGCGATCTTGAACAGCGTGTCCTGGTCGATGCGGCCGCCGTCGCCGCGCGCGCCCTCGGCGTGGCGATAGACCACCTGCCCGTTGTCGACCACCGCGATGGCCAGCCCGGGCAGGTGCTCGTGCTGGACCACGGCGGCGACGTCGGCCTCGAGGGAGGCGATGTCGGTCGCCGAAGCGGACGGTGCGGCCAGTGCCGCCGCGACGATCAGCAGGTGGTACATGCGCGCAGCCCCTCCATTGCCCGCGCCGTCACGGTGGACGGCGCGGATCGTGGCCTCAGAAGTTCCAGGTCACCACCAGCTGGGTGTAGCGCGGGGCCTGCCAGCGCGTCCCGGTGGCGAACGTCGCCTCGCGGTACTGGCCGGGCTGCGCTTCATAGCGCTGGTGCACGTTGATGGTCTTCTGGTTGTTGAACAGGTTGTACACCGACAGCCGTGCACTGAGGTCGATGCCCTCCACCGGCAAACGCCAGGTCACATTGGCGCCCATGGTCCAGGTCCACGGCAGGCGACCGAACGCACCGCGTGGGCTGTACTCGAACTGCCGCTGGTTGTACGGGCCGGAACAGTTGGCCACGCACAGCCAGCCGGTGCCACCGCCGCTACCTTCGCTGGAGGTACTGCCACCGGCGATGGAATCGTTCGGCCACATCACGCCGTAGGCAGTGATCGGGCCACCGGACTGCACCTGCAGTGTGGTTCCGAACGACCATTCCTCGTTCAGCGCGTAAGCGGCACGCAGCTTGAACTGGTGGCGGAAGTCGTTGAACAGCACGCCATAGCGCTCGTTGGTGGCCGGATGGTCCCAGAACTGAACCATGCCCGTGTCGCCGTAGTTGGTATCGGAATTCACAGGGCCTTCGAAATTGCCCTCGCTCTTCGACCACAGGTAGGACGCGTTGAACATCCACTTCTCGTCCCAGGCACGGTCGATCTGGAACTCCAGTGCCTTGTAGGTGCGCTTGGGCTTGGAGTAACCGATCACCTCGCCGCTGCCGCCCTTCCGATAGCCGCTGTTGGCGGTGTCAATGGTGATCCAGCCTTCGTTGGCGCAGCCGATGCTCTTGTCGCCCCAGATCGTCAGGCTCTCGCCCGGGTTGGCGATCGGCCACAGCGTGCTGGGGGTCGGGCCGCATGGGGTGTAATTGATGCGGATGTCGTCCAGCGCACGGGTCATGCGTCGATAGGTGGCGTTGACGCCCCACGACCATGCCTGGTTGATCATGTTCTGGAAGCCCAGGATGTACTCGTCCTGGTAGACCGCCTTGAGGTCGCGATCCACACTCTGGCGCAGGTCGGCACCGCCGGTGTTCATGCGGGTGTCGGTCGGCCCGATCTGCTGGCCGACGACCGGTGCCATGTACGGTGAGCCGGTCGGCGAGGTTTTCCGCTCCCAGCCATTGAGCACGTAGTAGCTGTACTCGTCGGTCAGGCCACCTGCGAAATTCACGTTGATGTTGTTGGTGACAGGCAGGTAGTAGCGGCCGGCGTTGCCGAACAGCTTGGTGCTGCCATCACCGCGCATGTCCCACGAGAAGCCGACGCGAGGTGCGATCAGGTCATCCATCTTGATGAACGCCTTGCCGGCGGCGGTACGGTTCTCGAAACGGTCCCAGCGCACGCCCAGGTTCAGCATCAGGTTCGGGGTGATGTTCCAGATGTCTTCCACGTACAGCGCATTGGCTTCGGTCTCGAACGTGCCGCCCGACTTGCGGTTGCGCGCACGGAGCATTTCGGTAACGCCAGCCGGTACGTAGGCATTGGCACCGTCCCAGACTTCATCGCCGGGGCGCGCCACGTAGGCGGTGTAGCTCAGTTCGGTCGGGCCGGGGTAGCGGGTGGACTGCTTTGTGGTCATCAGCTCACGGTCGACACCGAAGCGCAGCAGGTGGTCACCCAGCTGCCATTCGAAGTCCAGTCGCGCCACGTCACGGGTATCGTCACGCTCGGCCACTGCCGTGCCCGTGGGGTGGCAGCCTGCGCGCAGGCCCTGCAGCTTGCTCAGGCGCGGGCCGTAGGTACTGTCGGTGAACACGGGGCTGCAGGCCTGATCCAGCGATGAATTGGTGAAGGCACGCTGGTTGTTCTGGCCGACCATGGCGCGCGCGGTGAAGTTCTGTCCGAAGTGGCCGGTGTAGGTGGCCGACCAGTTGCGGCCGCCGGTCTCGGTGACCGAATCGCCGCCCCAGGCGCCGAGCTGGTCGGCGTTCCAGTTGTAACCGTACGACGCATTGGTGACATCGCCCTCATCCGAGAACGCCAGCAGCGCCAGGCTGTGGTTGTCGTTGATGTTCCAGTCCAGCTTGGTGCCCCAGAAGCCGTTGCCGGAATCGTTCTTGAACCAGGTACTGCCATCGGACGAGGTGTTGTGTCCCTTGTCGCTGCGGTCTTCGTACATCGCGAACAGGAACAGCTTGTCCTTGACGATCGGGCCGGAGCCCCACACGTTGGTCTTCAGGAAGGAGTTGTTGTCGCGGCTGCCGTAGGAATGCGGGGTGCCGTCGCGGTGGAAATGATCGCCGCCACTGGCGCGCCACGCACTGGGCTCGGCGGTGACTTCAACACCGCCCTCGAATTCGTTGCTGCCCGAACGGGTCACCGCATTGATCACGCCACCGGTGGAGCGGCCGAACTCGACCGAGTAGCCACCGGTCTTGACCTGGAACTCCTTGAAGAAGGCGAACGGCGCGGTGCTGAAGCCGCGACGGGTATACATGTCGGTGACATTCAGGCCATTGATGAAGACCGCATTCTCGGCCACCGATGAACCAGCGAATGACAGGCCGCCGAATGTCGAGTTGCCGCCGACCACGCCCGGCGCCATCAGCGCGACCGCAGACAGGTCCTGCGCCACCGGCAGCCGCGAGATCTCCTGGCGGTTGATGTTGAAGGATGTCTCGGTGGAGTAGACGTCCACGCGGTTGACCACTCGGGTGCCGACCACCTGCAGGGCATCGAGATTGGTGACGCCGCCGCCACTGGCCAGGTTGACCGTGGTGGTACCACCTACTGCCACACTGACAGCAATCTGATCGCCCAGCTTCTGGCCATCGCGGCTGAGCTGCAGCTGGTAGTCACCTACCGGCAGCTGGCCGAGGCGGTAGCTGCCGTCGGCGCCGACGGTGACGGTACGGGTCAGACCCGTACTGTTGCTGACCACGGTCACCTGGTCACCCGCGGTTGCACGGCCGGCAACTGCGCCGCTCACGTTCTGTGCCATCGCGATGCCGGGCAGCACTACGCCCAGACACGCCCCAAGGGCGACGCACAATGCCGCCCGCTTGATGCTGTAAGCCTTCATCCCCTGCTCTCTCCTGCAAGAATTGAATGGTGTGGAATGCGATGTGTCGCGCTAGCGTTGCCTGGCTGGCAGTACCCGCCACTGGAAGTCGTAGCTCCATTGGTCGAAGTACAGGTTGCCGCCTGCCCACTCGGCCTCGCCGCGCTGCGAGTCGACCGTTTCCGAGCGGAAGTGCTGCTTGGCCGGCACGAAGGGCTGGCCGAAATCGTCGTTGAAGGCGATGCGGTAGCCGTCGAGGCCACCCAGGTAGAAGTCACGGAGGGCCGGCACATCACTGGCCAGTGCGCCGGTGGTCACGTCCATCGGCAGCCAGCCATACGGCGCCAGGTAGACCTGCCCCCAGTCATGCAGGTTGTTGTAGCCGCTGCCGTCGCCGGAGAACACCATGCCCGACTGCCAGCGCGCGGGAATGCCGTTCAGGCGCAGCAGCGCGATCAGCAACAGTGTCTGCTGCCCGCAGTCGGCATGGCCGGCACGCAGTGCGTAGTCGCTGATGTTGCTGAGCGTGGAATATTCGCGCGCACCGGCCCATGGAATGCGGTCGACCGCGGCAAACAGCTTGCGCAACACTTCATACGGGCGCGTCTCGCCCTGCAGCACCTGGTCGGAGAACAGCTTCAATGCCGGGGTGAAACGCACATGCGGCAGCTGTTCGGCCAGGTAGGGCTTCAATGCGGGATCGTTCGGTGTCGCCTGCACCTTGGCCGGATCGATCGCGGTATGCCGGGCGAAGATCGTGACCGCGTAACGGATCTCGAAACGGGTCGGCTGCCCGGCAACCGCTTTGGCTTCGAGGTAGGCGGTGCGTTGCTGGGTATGGGCCGGAGCCACGCGCGCCTTGCCCGGGGTGCTGCCCAGCCACTGCACCTGCTCCTGCTGGCCGGGGATCTCGCGCGGGTACGGAATCCAGGCACGCACGGTCTCGCCGGCCGGCACCGCATCGGCCTTCACCGTCAGCGACTGGGTGAATTCATAGCGCTGCGGCAGAACCGACGCCTGGCCACTCTGTTCGGCCGCAGCAACCACGCCTGCGTGGTGGGCATTGAGCACTTCGTTGGGGCCCGGAGGCGGCATCGGTGCATCCGCGCGGCGACGCGCGCGTGCTTCGTCGCTGAGCAGGAACAGGTTCGAGGGTGCGCGCTTGAAGTACCAACGCTCGCCATCGATATCGAGATGCTCGATCAGGCCGAGTTGGTCCCAGCGCGCAAATTCCTCGTCGGTCAGATCGGGAATGCCGCGCCGTACGGCGTCCTTGGCGGCGCTTTCGTCGAGGGCGAAATCCAGGCGGATGCGGCGCATGCGCTCGCGCTGGAACGCTTCGTCAGTGGCGGCGGGTGCAGTGGCCAGCAGCGCGTCGGCGTCGCGGAAACGGCCGCTGTCGATCAGGTCGATCACCTGCACTCCTCGCGCGCGCTGCTGGCTGCTGCGCCCGTCTGCCGCCTGCGTGGCCGACACCCACAGCAGCAGCGCGGCACACAGGCCGGCAGCAGCAGGCAGACGTGGTTTGCGAACGGCAGGATCCACAGCGACACTTCCCCAGCGCGGGTGGTAACGGCTGTGTAACACGGGCCGGGATGTCGGTCAATAATTTATTCTTGCTTTCGTAGCCAAAAGGAATAAATATTCCAACAGGCATTCGAGGAGGGTGTGCACCGCATGAGCCTGGCTTTCCGCGAACGGCACCGGCATTGGCCGCGCCGCTTGACCCTGGCCCTGTGCCTGCTGGCCGCTCCGGCCTTTGCACAGGCAGCCCCACCGCCCGACCCGGGTGCGCCGCTGCCCTATGTGATCGGCCTGTACGAGGCCTATCTGACCCCGCAGTACTGGGCCGCGCGCCTGGACAACGCCGATGCGCCGATTCTGGATCGCGCGCAGATCGAAGCACAGAACGCGCGCATGCGGGCGCAGGACAGCCACATCCAGGACATCGCCGCACTGCCCGCCCAGCTTGATGCGGCGGCGGTGCGTGCCAGCATCACCGCGCTGTCGAGCTGGCCCACCCGCGCTCTCTACAACGACAAGGGCCAGTCGATCCCACCCGCGCTGCGCAGCGCGATCGAAGCCAACCTCGGCCTCGATGCGATTCCCACACAGGTGGCAGCGCAGTATGGGCTGGTGGTGAAGCGTGCCGCGCTGCGCACCTTCCCCACCCGCGAGCGCGTCTTCAGCAGCGTCGGTGACACCGACATCGACCGCTTCCAGGAATCGGCACTATTCCCCGGTGACAAGGTCGCCGTGGTCCATCGCAGTGCCGACGGCCGCTGGCTGTTCGTGCACAGCGAGCGCTACAGCGCGTGGATCGAAGCCGACGCCATTGCCCGCGGCGACAAGGCCACGGTGCTCGGCTACGGCGCGAGGGGACCGTACCGGATCGTCACCGGTGCCACCGCGCAGACCGCCTATACCCCGGAGGAGCCGCGCGTCTCGCGCCTGCAGCTGGACATGGGCGTGCGCCTGCCGGTGCTGGCCGACTGGCCCGCCGCCGAACCGGTGAACGGCCAGCAGGCCCACGCTTCGTGGGTGGTGCAGTTGCCGGTACGCGAAGCCGATGGTCGATTGAAGCTGGTGCCGGCGCTGCTGCCGCGCTCGCAGGACACCGCCGCCGATTACCTGCCGCTGACCCCGCGCCTGCTGCTGCAGCAGGCCTTCAAGTTCCTGGGCGAGCGCTACGGCTGGGGTCACGACTACGACACCCGCGACTGCAGCGGTTTCGTCTCCGAGATCTACCGCAGCTTCGGCGTGCTGCTGCCACGCAATACCAGCGCGCAGGCGGTCAGTCCGGCGCTGGATCGCCTGCCGTTCACCGGCAAGGACGGCAAGGCGGTGCGCGACCGTGCCGTCACCCGCCTGCAGGTGGGCGACCTGGTCTACATTCCCGGTCATGTGATGATGGCCATCGGCCACGTCGACGGCCGCACCTGGGTGATCCACGATACGGCGGGCGGCAGCTGGTTCGGTGCCGACGGCAGACGTGTGCAGGCCCATCTCAATGGTGTTTCGGTCACGCCGCTGGAGCCGATGATGGCCAGCGACACCGTCCGCTACATCGACCGCATCACCAACATCCAGCGCCTGCGGGCCAAGACTCCTGAATGAAGATCACCGCCATCGAACTGGGCATGCTGCGCGTGCCGTTGAAGACACCGTTCAAGACCGCGCTGCGCACGGTGGAGACCGTGGAAGACGTGGTGGTGCTGGTCCGCACCGACACCGGTCACACCGGTTACGGCGAGGCACCGGCTACAGCGGTGATCACCGGTGATACGCACGGCTCGATCATCGAAGCGATCCGCCACTTCATCGCACCGCGCCTGATCGGCCAGGACGTGGTCAACCTCAACCACCTGTGCACGCTGGTGCAGACCGCGATGGAGCGCAACACCAGCGCCAAGGCCGCGGTGGAGATCGCGCTGTACGACCTGTGGGCGCAGCTGCACGGTGCCCCGCTGTACCAGATGCTCGGTGGCGGCGACCCGGTGATCACCACTGACATCACCATCAGCGTGGACTACATCGACAAGATGGTGGCCGATTCGCTGTCGGCGATCGAGCGCGGCTTCGAGTCGCTGAAGATCAAGGTCGGCAAGGACATCGGACTGGACATCGAACGGGTCAAGGCCATCCACGCCGCCGTGGAAGGCCGTGCCCTGCTGCGCCTGGATGCCAACCAGGGCTGGACTGCCAAGCAGGCGGTGCATGCGATGCGCACGCTGGAGGAAGCCGGCGTGGTACTGGAGCTGCTGGAGCAGCCGGTGAAGGCCGCGGACATCAGTGGCCTGAAGTACGTCACCGACCGCGTCAACACGCCGGTGATGGCCGACGAAAGCGTGTTCAGCCCCAGCCAGGTGATGGACCTGATCCAGCAGCGCGCGGCCGATATCATCAACATCAAGCTGATGAAGACCGGCGGCCTGTCCAATGCGATCCGCATCGCCGACATCGCCGGCATCTACGGCGTGCCGTGCATGATCGGCTGCATGATCGAATCGAGCATCAGCGTGGCTGCGGCCGTGCACCTGGCCGTGGCCAAGAGCGATGTGATCACCAAGGTTGATCTGGACGGCCCCTCGCTGGGCCAGTTCGACCCGGTCAGCGGTGGTGTGCATTTCAACGAATCGGAGATCAGCATCAGCGACGTGCCGGGGCTGGGTATTACTGAAGTGCGTGGGCTGGAGATGCTGGGTTGATTTCTGCCTTGCGGCTGACGTTGCGTGCCACTGACGTTGGGTCGCGCGTTACTTTTCTGTTCGCGAAAAGAAAAGTAACCAAAAGAAACGCTCCGCCGGCCGCGAGCCGGTGCTACGCACCGGTTCCCTGCGCTCCTCGGCCCGTCGAGGGACGGCGCGGGAACTCGCTACGCTCAGACACCCGCGCCTCTTCGCCCTCGCCGCACCTGCGGTGCTCGGCTCGCTTGAAGGCGGACTCAACGGCAGCTCCGGGTAGATCCACGCCATGCGTGGATGCTCCTGCTTCTGCTCTACCTCGTATTCTCTTCGCGGCTGGCACGCGCGCGATCTGTCCGGGGTCAGGCGGGTGGGGATTGCGGGGGTGTCCGCCGCATGGGCCCGAGGCATGCCTCGGGCGGGTTGGGCAGGACGCCCAGCCCCGGTCTTGCCGTTTGCGCAGGACAGCGCAAACACGCAAGCGCGGCCAAGCCTACACGGACGTACTTGCGGCGTCCCCCGCAATCCCCACTCGCCTGACCCACCCCATGACCGGCTCTTCGCGGCCAACCGCAACGCGTTCCCCTATGCTCCAACGCACACCCCTCGGACACCCCGCATGCCGCCCCTGCTGAAGATCCGTTCCGAGCGCGGGCAGATGTCGGCCATCGAGCGCCGCATCGCCGACTTCATCCTCGACAACGCCCACCTGCTGCGCGACTACTCGTCGCAGCAGCTGGCCAGTGCGCTGGGCATCAGCCAATCCAGCGTGGTGAAGTTCAGCCAGAAGCTCGGCTTCAAGGGCTACCCGGACCTGAAGTACTCGATCGGCCAGGACGTGGCCCGCGCCGGTGCCGATCCACAACAGCTGCCCAGCGAACCCGACAGCGGCGATGACTACCTGCGCCTGGGCGAGGCCCTGCGCCGCAGCAAGGCGCAGGCCGAGGAGGAGACACGCCAGGCCAATCCGCGCGAGGAGATCGAGCGCATCGTGCAGCTGCTCGACGGCGCACCGAAGCTGTTCGTCCATGGCCTGGGTGACGATGGCCTGTATGCCCGCGAGTTCGCCATGCGGCTGTCGCTGCTCGGGCTGCTGGTGGTGCCGCACACCGACCCGATCCTGATGCTGGCCAACCTGTCGGCCGCACGCCCCGGCGATGCGCTGCTGGTGTTCTCCGAATTCGGCAACCTGCCGCAGCTTTCGCAGCTGTCGCGGCAGTTCCAGGACATGGGTGGCAAGGTGATTTCCATTACCCGCCACACTGCCAACCCGCTGCGCGCGCATGCTGATGCGGCACTGGCGGTCTGCGCGCACGACCGCACGCCGCAGGTCGCGCAGCTGCTGTACCGTAGCGCCATGCACGCCCTGCTCGATTTCCTGTTCGTGCTGCTCTGCCACACCAATCCGGACCGCCAGCAGCAGCTGGCGGTGAACCTGGAGCGGATCGACCACTTGCTGGATTCCTGACCGGAGCACCTGTTGATGAAATCGCTGGTTCGCCTCGCTACCGCTGCGCTGCTGCTTGCTGCGACGGTGTCCGTTCACGCGGCGCCGCTGGATGGCGCGCGCCAGCTGATCGTGGTCACCAGCGAAGGCTGGGACAGCACCCAGGGGCAGCTGCAGGCCTATGTGCGCGATGGCAAGGGCTGGCACGCACATGGACAGGCGTTCCCTGTGGCGCTCGGCCGTACCGGCAGCGCCTGGGGCCTGGGCCTGCATCCGGCACAGGCCGATGGCCCGCAGAAGCAGGAAGGAGACGGTCGCAGCCCGGCCGGCGTATTCGCGCTCGGCAGTGCGTTCGGCTATGCCGTCACCCGCCCCGGCACCGCAATGCCTTACCAGCCGATGCTGGACAGCAGCTACTGCATGGACGTGCCCGGTTCGCCGTTCTACAACCGCATCGTCGATGAGAAGAAAGTCGGCAGCGCAGCGGTCAAGGGCTCCACCGAGCCGATGCGGCTGGATCTGCACAACAAGGGCGACGTGCGTTACCAGGAAGGCTTCGTCATCGCCCACAACCCGGACAACCAGCCCGGCAAGGGCAGCTGCATCTTCGCCCATCTGTGGCGCCAACCCGGTGAGGCCACGGCCGGCTGCACCGCCATGCCGCAGGCCCGCATGCAGGCCCTGCTGGACTGGTTGCGGCCGCAGGATGCGCCGCGCTTCGTGCTGCTGCCGCGCGCCGAGTACACGCGCCTGCAGGCCCAGTGGCAACTGCCCGCACTGCGCGGAGACGCCCGTTGAGCGCGCAGGACGAACCGCAGCTGCAGCGCGCGGTCAGCCGCTGGCAGATCGTCGGCCTGTCGATCAACGATGTGATCGGCAGCGGCATCTACCTGCTGCCGGCCGCCACCGTCGCCCTGCTCGGCCCCTTCAGCCTGTGGGGCGTGGTCGCCGCCGGTATCGTCGTGGCGCTGCTGGTGCTGTGCTACGCGCAGGCCGCCAGCTATTTCGACGAGCCCGGTGGCAGCTACCTGTATGCACGCGAGGCGTTCGGGCGCTTCGCCGGGTTCGAGATCGGCTGGATGATCTGGCTGACCCGCATCAGCTCGGCGGCCGCACTCAGCAACGCGCTGGCCGATGCGGTCGCGCGTTTCTGGCCGTGGGCCGGTGCCGGCATGGGGCGCATCGCGGTGATCGTGGTGTCGCTGGGCTTCCTCACCGGCGTCAACATCATCGGCGTGCGCTCGGCCGCGCGCACCGGCGTGGTGCTGGTGATCGGCAAGATGTTGCCGCTGCTGCTGTTCGTGGCCATCGGTGCGTTCTATATCGACCCGCAGCTGGCCTTCTCCGGCCAGCGCCCGGACCCGCATGACCTGCAACGGATGGGCGAGGCCGCCTTGCTGCTGCTGTACGCCTACGCCGGCTTCGAGAACATCCCGGCCGCCGCCGGCGAGTACCGCAATCCACGCCGCGATATTCCGTTCGCGCTGATCACCATGATCATCACCGTCACCGTCATCTATGGCGCGGTGCAGGTGGTGGCGCAGGGTACGCTGGCCGGCCTGGCCAGCTCGGCCACGCCGCTGGCCGACGCCGCAGCCGGTTTTGGCGGCGAGGCCCTGGCACTGATCCTCACCATCGGCGCGACCATCTCCATCCTGGGTACCAACAGCAACACGATGATGATGGGCCCGCGTTTCCTGTTCGCACTGGCCCGCGATGGCTACGGGCCGAAGATCCTGGCGCAGGTGCATCCGCGCTTCCATACGCCGGCCGCGTCGATCCTGTGCCAAGGCCTGATCGCGCTCGGACTGGCCCTGTCCGGTTCGTTCGTGCAGCTGGCCCTGCTGTCGATGACCACGCGCCTGTTCGCCTACATCGGAACGGCCGCTGCGGTACTGGTGCTGGCCAAGCGCTATGCGGACCGGCCGGGCGCACTGAAACTGCCGGGTGGCCCGCTGATTCCGGTGCTCGCGCTGCTGCTGTGCCTGGCCCTGTTCGCCAGTGCCAGCTGGCAGAACATCGCCGCGGCACTGGTGGCGTTTGCCATCGGCGCGGTGATCTACAAGCTGCCGCGCAAGGACGCCGACGCCGGATGACCGGTAGCGCCGGGCCATGCCCGGCGGATTGATCTGGCGATCACGCTGCCGGACCGGGCCGTTAACCGCCACACAGGCAGGATCAGGCTTCGTCCACAACGGAGCCTTCCATGACCGAGTACCAGATCCCCGGCCGCGTACCGGACGACAGCACGCCGCGCGATGCGGTCAGCAACTACTGGCGCGAACGCTACACCGCCGAACCGTACGACGACGACCAGCTGTTCTTCGAGGACTATGAACCGGCCTACCGCATCGGCCATGCCGCGCGTGCGCAGGACATGATCCGCGCCTACGAACAGGTCGAAGCTGAACTGGAGTCGCGCTGGGCCAGCGAGCGTGGCCGCAGCCGGCTGGAATGGGCGCAGGCACGTAACGCCGTGCGCCGCGGCTGGGACGAAGCGCAGCTGGCAGATCCGCGCTTGAAGCGATAGCGCCAGGCTGCTGTAGAGCCGAGCCTACGCTCGGCTCCCGCACCACGTCTGTAACGTCGAGCCATGCTCGACTGAGCCGAGCATGGCTCGGCTCTACACCGGCTCGATCATTCCTGTTCCGGCAGCGGCGGCACGATCGCGCTGAGCTTGCGCTCGCCACCACCGGCGGCGATCAGGTCGCGGGTGTTCTTCTGCACAGCCACTGCACCGAACAGCGACAGCGCATATGCCATGCCGTAGAAGCCCTTCTCGCTCGGTGCCAGCGTGGCATTCCACAGGCCAATCAGCAGCAGCATCAGCGCCGACAGCAACGCGAACCAGCACAGCGCGTAGTACAGGCCACTCACCGGAATGCCTTCGACGCGGTCGCGCACGCTCTTCTGCAGCGACACCGCCGCGAACAGGCCGAACAGCAGCAGGGTCAGGTAGTAGCCCTTCTCGTTGAGCGCCATCGTGGCGTTGAACAGGCCGATCAGGTAGGCGGCCGCACCCAGCAGCAGGGCCACCCATGAGGCGGCGATGAAGGCGGTGGACGGCTTGTGGGGCATGGCAGTGTTCATTGCAGGTCCTTGGCAGGCAGACGGGCACGCTTTGCCCGGGCGTGCCCACCCTAGACGATCCCGCCGCGCTCGCACAGGGGGCGCAGGACCTTCGGGCCACGACGCTCACGCTACCAGTGGTATACAAGGGACAGCCCGGCCATCCGCATCCCCGCTCTGGAGATACCCATGACCCGTACGCCCCTGCTGCTCGCCCTCGGCCTCGTGCCGATCCTCGCCACCTCCGCCTGCAACGCCGCCGATCCTGGCGCCAACGGCGCCCAGACCGCAGCGCCCGCAGTCTCCTCCGCCGCCGACCAGCGTCCGTTCACCGCCACCGAAGTCAGCCGTTTTGACCAGCCTTGGGCGATGACCTTCCTGCCGGACGGCAGCCTGCTGGTCACCGAGAAGCGCGGCAAGCTGCAGCACCTGGATCTGGCCAGCGGCCAGAAGCATGAGATCACCGGCGTTCCGAAGGTCGCCTACGGTGGCCAGGGTGGCTTCGGCGACATCATCCTGCACCCCGACTTTGCCCGGAATCACGTCGTTTACCTCAGCTATGCCGAGGAAGGCACGCTGGATACCCGCGGTGCGGCCGTGGCCCGGGCCACGCTGGCGCTGGATACGAACGGGGGTGGCCAGCTGAAGAACCTGAAAGTGATCTGGCGGCAGAGCCCCAAGGTCAGCGGCGAGGGCCACTACGGGCATCGCCTCGCGTTCGGCCCGGACGGCAAGCTGTGGATCAGTTCCAGCGAGCGCCAGAAGTTCGATCCGGCCCAGGACATGGGCGGCAACCTCGGCAAGATCATCCGCCTCAACGACGATGGCAGCCTGCCCGCCGACAACCCGTTCGCCTCACAGGGCGGGGTTGCCGCACAGGTGTGGTCGCTGGGCCATCGCAACATCCTGGGCATGGCCTTCGACGCCAACGGCAAGCTGTGGGCGCATGAGATGGGGCCCGCCGGTGGCGACGAGTTGAACCTGATCGTGCGTGGCGCCAACTACGGCTACCCGATCGTTTCCAACGGTGACCACTACGACGGCCGTCCGATTCCCGACCACGACACCCGCCCGGAATTCGCCGCCCCGAAGGTGACCTGGACGCCGGTGATCTCGCCGGCCGGCTTCATGATCTACAGCGGCAGCCTGTTCCCGCAGTGGAAGGGCAGCGGCTTCATCGGCGGCCTGTCGTCGACCTCGCTGGTGCGCGTGGCCTTTGATGGCGACAGCGCGCGCGAAGCCGAACGCTTCAACATGGGCGAGCGCATCCGCGAAGTGGAACAGGGCCCGGATGGCGCCCTGTGGCTGCTGGAAGACGGCAGCAAGGCGCGCCTGCTGAAGCTCACGCCGAAGGCATGAGGTGCCGCCGGCCGCTGGCCGGCACGTTTCTCCGCAACGGCCCCGCGTGCGGGGCCGTCTGCGTTCACTGGATGGTGATGACCTTCACCTCGGTCTGCGTGCAGGCCTTGTCCAGGCACTTTCCGTTCAACCACACCTGTCCATCGCCAATCATCACGCCCTGCTGGTTGACGAACACCTTGCCGAAGTCCTGCCCGGACACCGCCTTGACCACCGCCGGGGTGATGATCTTCTCGTAGTTGCGCTGGAACTCACCGGGGCCGGAGATCTTCTTTCCACCGCTGATGTTCAACGGGAAGCGCACTTGCTCGACCACCGCAGCACGATCACCGCCGACCACGGCGGTCTTGAACGCGTTGAAGACCTTCTCGAACTGCGCGGCATCGCCGAGCAGCGATTCGATGCGCGCACGCGCGTCCTCGGCTGGCGCCTCCGCGGCCGGTGCCGCCGGTGCGGCGGCGGCAGGTTCGGCGGCCGGCGCCGCCGGTTCAGCGGCAGGCGTCGCTGCCGCGTTCGCTTCCATCGGCGGCGGCGCATCCGCCGCAGGCTGCGCCGGCGGCTCAGGCTGCGAACAGGCCGCCAGCAGCAGAGCGGGAATCAGGTAGGCCATCCGGCGCATACGCGCACTCCATCGAAACAGGAAGCCCGATGGTAGCGCCGCCGCAGTGACGGCAACAAAAAGGGGACGGAGGGGATTAAGTCGTTAGTGGCACAAACGACTTAATCCCCTCCGTCCCCTTTTTCTGATCAGGCCTTCAGCAGTTCGAACTGCACGGCTTCGCCGGCGGCCGACGAGGCGCAGACCCACAGGTCGAACTGGCCCGGTTCGGCACGCAGCACGCCATCGCGGCCGGTGAACGCCAACTGCTCGCGGGTCAGGGTGAACACCACGTCGGCCGACTCGCCCGGCTGCAGCGCCACCTTGCGGAAGTCCTTCAGCTCACGCACCGGACGCACGCGGCTGGCCACGCGGTCGTGGATGTACAACTGCACCACTTCCTCCCCGGCCACATCACCGCTGTTGGTCAGCGTGGTGGTGATGGTCAGGGTGTCGTCCCAGCCAAGCTGCACAGCACTCAGCTGCGGCACGCCGTAGGCGAAGGTGGTGTAGCCGATGCCGTGGCCGAACGGGTACAGCGGCTCGTTCGGAATCTCGCGCCAGCGGGCCTTGAACTCCGACATGGTGGGCAGCTCCGGACGGCCGGTGCGCGGGTGGTTGTAGAAGTACGGCTGCTGGCCGGACACCTGCGGGAAGCTGACCGGCAGGCGGCCGGACGGGCTGTAGTCACCGAACAGCACATCGGCCACGGCATGGCCGGTCTGCGTACCCAGGTACCAGGTCACCGCCACGGCCTGCGCATTGCGCACCGCGCCCTGCAGCGCCAGCGCGCGGCCATTGCGCAGCAGCACCACCAGCGGCTTGCCGGTCATCGCCACGGCCTCGGCCAGTGCCTGCTGTGCCGGCGGCAGGGTGATCTCCACGCGCGACTGTGCTTCACCGCTGTAACGCTGCGGTTCGCCCAGCGCCAGCACCACCACATCGGCGCGCAGCGCGGCAGCCACCGCCGCTTCGGTACCGCCCGGAATGGCCGCTTCCAGTTCGCAGCCCGGCACGATTTCCAGCAGCGCTTCGTCGCCGATGGCGGCACGCACGCCGGTTTCCAGGTCGACGTAACGCTGCTTGTCGCCGAACAGCGTCCAGCAGCCTTCGATGTTCTCGCGGTCCTGCACGAACGGGCCGATCAGCGCGATCTTCTGCCCGGTCTTCTGCAGCGGCAGCACGTTGTCGCGGTTGTTCAGCAGCACGATCGAACGGCGCGCGGCATCGCGCGACAGTTCATCATGCGCAGCGATATGCGAGGTATCCGCTTCGCGCGCCGGGTCCAGCGAACGGTACGGGTCGTCGAACAGGCCGATGGTTTCCTTCAGCCACAGGATGCGGCGCACGCCTTCATCCAGCACCGCCATCGGCACTTCGCCGCTCTCGACCAGGCCCGGCAGGTGCTCGGCGTAGAAGCCGCTCTGCATGCTCAGGTCCAGGCCGGCGGTGAACGCCTTGGCGGTGGCATCGCGGTCGTCGGCTGCATAGCCGTGGGCGACCAGCTCCATGTCGGCGGTGTAGTCGGAGATCACCACGCCCGGGAACTTCCATTCGCCGCGCAGGATGTCGGTCAGCAGTTCAGCGTTGGCACTGGCCGGCACGCCGTTGATGTCATTGAACGAGGACATCACGGTGATCGCGCCGGCCTCGAAGGCGGCCTTGAACGGCGGCAGGTGCACATCGCGCAGAGTCTGCGGCGAGATGTCCACCATGTTGTATTCCATGCCGGCCATCACCGCGCCGTAGGCGGCGAAGTGCTTCGGCGTGGCCAGCAGCGAATCGGCGGCGCGCAGGTCGCTGCCCTGGAAGCCACGCACGCGGGCGGCGGCGAACGCACAACCCAGCACCACGTCCTCACCGGCACCTTCGGCACCCCGGCCCCAGCGCTGGTCGCGGGCGATGTCCACGGCCGGGGCATAGGTCCAGTGCAGGCCGGCAGCGGTGGCTTCGATGGCGGTGGCGCGCGCGGTGCGCTCGGCCAGGTCCGGCTCGAAGCTGGCGGCCTCGCCCAACGGAATCGGGAACACGGTACGCATGCCGTGGATGACGTCGGCGGCCAGGATCACCGGGATGCCCAGGCGGCTCTCCTCGGTGGCGACCTGCTGGATGCGGCGGCCCAACTCGGCGCCCACGCCATTGAACAGCGAGCCGACCTTGCCCTCGCGCACCTGCTGCAGCACCTGGTCGGCATTGCGCACGTTGGCTTCCGGGTTCACGTCCGGGGCGAACGGGCGGACCATGTCCGCGAAGACACCCAGCTGGCCGACCTTTTCCTCGACGGTCATCTGGGCAATGAGGGATTCGATGCGATCGGAGGCCACCGGCAGTCCTTGATGAAAACGTTTACAAGCCCGGCATTCTAGCGATCCCGAGCCATTTGGCGAGAGGTTTCTTCGTTCAGTTTCAGCCAACAGCGGGGCCCGTATGGTCCCACCGGGAGCACCGCAGCTTACTCCGAGCCGGCCATCTGGCGCTGCCCGGCCATCAACATGGCATCGCTGGAGGCCTGGAACACCCGCAAGCCGAACGCCGGCAGAATCGCCAGCAGGTGGTCGAAGATGTCCGACTGCACGGCCTCGTACTCGCTCCAGGCGGTGCTGCGGGTGAAGCAGTACAGCTCCAGCGGCAGGCCTTCGGTGGTGGGCTGCAGCTGCCGCACCAGCAGGGTCATGTCGGTATGGATGCCCGGGTGGCTGCGCAGGTAGCGCTCCACGTAGGCGCGGAAGGTGCCCAGGTTGGTCACGCGGCGGCTGTTGACCTCAGCCACGCCCTGCTCGCGCAGGCGCCCGTTCCACTGCCCCAGCTCCTGTTCCTTCTCACGCAGGTAGTCGCGCAGCAGCGCGAATTCGCCGAGGAAGGCCAGGTCGCCCTCGTCCAGGAAGCCGACGCTGTGCTGGTCCAGGTACAGCGCGCGCTTGATCCGGCGGCCACCGGCCTCCTGCATGCCGCGCCAGTTCTTGAACGACTCGGTCACCAGCTTCTTGGTCGGGATGGTGGTGATGGTCTTGTCGAAGTTCTGCACGGTGATGGTGTGCAGGGCGATGTCGATGACGTCACCGTCGGCGTTCTGGCTGGGCATCTCGATCCAGTCGCCGATGCGCACGCGGCCATCGCCACTGATCTGCACGCTGGCCACCAGTGACAGGATGGTGTCCTGGAAGATCAGCATCAGCACCGCGGTGGCGGCGCCAAGGCCGGTCACCAGCGGGCCCAGCTTCACCCCAAGCAGGGTGGCGACGATGGACAGGCCGGCGGCCACGAACACCACGATCTTGACCACCTGCAGGTAGCCCTTGATCGGCTTGTTGCGCGCATCGGGCTTGCGCTCGTACAGGCTGTTGGCCGCGTCCAGCGCATGCGAGAACGCCATCGACACCGTCAGTACGGCCCACACGATGCACAGCTTGATGATGACGTTGACCAGGCTGGGCGGCAGGTCGGGGATGAGGGTGATGCCCGAAGCGATCACCTGGCTGGGCACCACGTTGGACAGGCGCGAAATCACCCGCATCAAGTGGCTGCCGCGGCCGGACTCGGCACCTGGCAGGCGCTGCAACAGGCGCCGCAGGCCACGCAGCAGGATGCGCTTGGTCACCCAATTGGCCAGGCCGGCGGCGATCAGCAGCGCCGAGATCATCAACGCCAGGTAGGCGCCGGGATAGGGTTCCAGTGTGTTCTGCAGCCGTTCCAGCCACTGTACCGCCACCACCGCATCCACCATCAGTTGTCTCCTGTCTGTTTCGTTGTTGTTGGGGTTGCCGGCCGGCGGCCGGATTTACCGGATCAGTCCCGCGAGCGTTCGATGATCACGCCCACCGCGCGCGCGCCGCGCACCGCGCCCGGCTTGCTCAGCTTCAGGCGCAGCCACTTCACGTCGAATTCGTCCAGCACGATCTGCGCGCAGCGCTCGGCCAGCGTCTCGACCAGGCCGAACTCCGACTCGCGCACGAACTGCTCCAGGCGCTTGCTCACCGCCTTGTAGTTCAGGGTGTGGGCGATGTCGTCGGTGGCCGCAGGGCGACGGTTGTCGAAGCCCATTTCCAGGTCGAACACCAGGTCCTGGCGGATCCGTCGCTCCCAATCGTAGATACCGATCAGGGCGTCGATCGTCAGCCCCTCGATGAAAACCTTGTCCATTGCGGTTACCAGCGCCAATACAGGCGGCCATGGTAACGGCACGGCGGTGACCCTGCCCGGAACGGGCGACGGGTGGCCGGCACGGGGCGGCCCAGAAAAAACAAAGGGCCCCGCTAGCAGGGCCCTTTGGTACTACCGTTTGTCCCCGGGGGGGGCTGTTGAACAGCCGCGAGTCCCGGTGGCGCAGGCACGCAGAGTAGGCAAGGATCAGATCGTCGGTCAAGGCCAATTCCGACAGGCAAGCTCAGGTATTCGTCCGAGGCGAAACACAGAGAATCGGCCGCACGGACAACGACGTTCCCTTATGGTTGTTGCCCGCCTGACTGGCCAACATCGATCCATTCTTCACCACCGCACATCACGATGGCTTCATACGATGCACTGCGGCGCGCGTTGTCAGCGGAGCGTCTGTCCACTTACGAGAGAATCGCATCGACCTGCGGCCCCGACGTCACAGCCGAATCCCTCTACCTCTGGAATATGCGGCTGTGCGGTGCACTGATGATGCCGGTCCATCTGTGCGAGGTGGTCACCCGCAACGCCGCGGCAATGGTTCTTGTTCGGCAGCACGGTCCACGTTGGCCCTGGAATGATGCCTTTAGACGCAGGCTGCCAACTTCGTCCAGTACTTCTCCACGCACGGCACTGGAACAACTTGCCAGTCGCGTAAGCGATACACCTGAAATCGTCGCCAACCTGCCTATGGTGTTCTGGCAGCAGCTATTCACATGTCGCTTCGATTCCACGCTGTGGATACCGGCACTCAGCGGAGTCCTGCGCCATGCGCCTTGCGCCCACCCCAGTGTCATCCGGAAAGCCATCCACGCGGATATTGGCCGCATCCGCCACCTGCGCAACCGCATCGCCCATCACGAGCCCATCCTCGAGCGCGACATCGGCGCCGATCTGGCCGCGATCGGGCGGCTGATCCATGCGCGCTGCCCGCACACCCTCGGGTGGCTGCAGCGCCATGAGCGGGCGACGACGGTATGGGCGGCGTCGCCGTTGGCCGGGCGTCCGTAAAGCGTCCGCCGGGCGTGGCCCGGCGCTACCGGCTCAGACCGCCGGCAGGGTCGCCATGTCCCAGCGCGGGGTCACATCCACCTTCGGCGGGCTGTGCTGGCCAGCCTGCAGCCGCAGTGCGCCAGCGAAGGCGATCATCGCGCCGTTGTCGGTGCACAGTGCAGGCCGCGGGAAGCAGGCGCGGCCGCCGAGGCGCTCGGCCATCTGCTGCAGGCGGGCGCGCAGGCGCTTGTTGGCACCTACACCGCCGGCAACCACGATCACGTTGGTCCCGGCCGCTTCCAGCGCGCGCTCGCACTTGATTGAAAGGGTCTCGACCACCGCGTCCTCAAAGCCCCGGGCAATGTTGGCGCGGGTCTGCTCGCTCTGGTCGCTGTCGCGCCAGGCAATCAGGACCTGGGTCTTCAGGCCGGAGAAGCTGAAATCCAGCCCCGGGCGGTCGGTCATCGGCCGCGCGAAGCGGTACGCGCCCGGCGTGCCCTGCTCGGCCAGCCTGGCCAGCTGCGGGCCGCCCGGGTACGGCAGGCCCATCAGCTTGGCGGTCTTGTCGAAGGCCTCGCCAGCCGCATCGTCCAGGGTTTCGCCCAGCAGGCGGTACTGGCCGATCGCGTCCACCGCCACCAGCTGGGTATGGCCACCGGACACCAGCAGCGCCACGAACGGCGCTTCCGGCGGGTCGTCTTCCATCAGCGGAGCCAGCAGGTGGCCTTCCATATGGTGTACGCCGACGGCCGGTACCTCCAGCGCCCAGGCCAGCGATCGGGCCACGCCGGCGCCGACCAGCAACGCGCCGACCAGACCAGGCCCGGCGGTGTAGGCCACACCATCGATATCGCCCACGCCCAGGCCGGCGTCGGCCAGGGTCTGGCGTACCAGTGGCAGCAGCTTGCGGACGTGGTCGCGGCTGGCCAGTTCGGGCACCACGCCACCGTATTCGGCGTGCAGGGCGATCTGGCTGTAGACCGCATGGGCGCGCAGGGCCGCGCTGCCGGCCAGGTCGGTGTCATACACCGCCACGCCGGTCTCATCACAGGAAGATTCGATGCCAAGGACTCGCATGCCTGCTATTATGACGCCCCTGCCGCTCCCTCGGGGGACGTGCAGATCTCACTGCTTTCGAACCGCCGGCCCGTATTCAGGGTTGGCCGCTTGCAGTTTGTCGATTCGCCGCTATAATGTGCGGCTCGCCGGGCGTGACCCGGTTCTACTGTGTCCCGGAGATTCCATGCCCAGCGTCAAAGTCCGCGAGAACGAGCCCTTCGAGTTTGCTCTTCGCCGCTTCAAGCGCACTTGCGAAAAGGCCGGCGTGCTGGCCGAAACCCGCAAGCGCGAGTTCTACGAAAAGCCGACCCAGGAGCGCAAGCGCAAGGCCGCCGCTGCTGTGAAGCGTCAGCTGCGCCGCTCGTCGCGCGACGTCACCAAGCGTCAGCGCCTGTACTGATCGGACGCATCTTCATTGCGGCGGGCCTGCCCGTCGCGATGGAGCCGAAGCCGGCACGCGCGAGCGTCGCCGGCTTTTTGCGTTTCCGGGTTCGGGCATCCGCCCCGCCCCACCTACCACCACGAGGTTCCTCATGAGCATGAAGCAGCAGCTCACCGAAGACATGAAGGCCGCCATGAAGGCGGGCGAGAAGCACAAGCTGGGCGTGATCCGCCTGATCAATGCCGCCATCAAGCAGCGCGAAGTGGACGAGCGCATCGAGCTGGATGACACCGCCGTGATCGCCGTGCTCGACAAGATGGTCAAGCAGCGCAAGGACTCGGTCAGCCAGTACGAAGCGGCCAACCGCGAAGACCTGGCCGAGATCGAGCGCGCCGAGATCGTGGTCATCGAAGCCTATCTGCCGGCCAAGATGGGCGAAGCCGAGATCGTGGCCGCCATCCAGGCCGCCATCGCCGAGACCGGCGCCTCCGGCCCGGCCGACATGGGCAAGCTGATGGGCGCACTGAAGCCCAAGCTCGCTGGCCAGGCCGACATGGGCCTGGTGTCCAAGCTGGTCAAGCAGCAGCTGGCGTAATCCGGTACACGGAGTCGGATCCCTTTCGCAACGCGAAAGGGCTCTGACCCCATTGATGCACCCGCTTCACCGCACCTTCGTCGGTCGCCTGCTACAACCACACCCATGGTTGAACCCGAGCCCAACGTTCCCGTGTCCCTGCACAAGTACCTCAAGCGCCTGCAGGACAGCTTTCCGATGGCGGTGGCCAAGCGCTTCATCGACGTCGACGTGCTGACCCAGGCCGCCTCCGTTTCCTTCTACGCCCTGCTGTCGATGGCCCCGCTGCTGGTGCTGCTGCTGTGGTTGACCGCGTCGCTGTACCCGCCGGCACAGCAGGCGCTGATCGACCAGATCAGCTCGGTGGCTGGCAGCAGCGCGGCTACGGTGGCCGAAACCGTCCTGAAGAACGCCGACAACCAGCCCGACGTCGGCTCGTTGGCGGGGCTGTGGAGCACGCTGCTGCTGTTCGTCGGCGCCACCGCCGTGTTCGCGCAGCTGCAGAACGCGCTCAACCTGATCTTCCGCACCAGTGGCGAGCGCCTGGAGGGCATCAAGGCCTGGCTGCGCAAGCGTGTGTTCTCGTTCGGCGTGGTGCTGGCCCTGGGCTTCCTGCTGATCCTGTCGATGACTGCCACCACGGTACTGCAGGTGGCCTTCGCGCAACTGCCCTCGATCCTCCCCGCGCTAGGGTACGTCACCAGCCTGCTGCTGTACGCGGTGGGGTTCGCCTTCATGTACCACTACCTGCCCGACCGCCGCGTGGCGTGGCGCCAGGCCTTCATCGGCGGCGTCATCACCTCGGCACTGTTCGCACTGGGCCGCTACGGCATCGGCGTCTACATCGCCACCGTGGCCCCCGGCAGTGCCTACGGCTCGATGGGCGCGCTGGTGATCTCACTGGTCTGGATCTATTACGCGACCGTGGTCTTCTTCGTTGGCGCGCTGATGACCGCGGTGATCGATGAGCGCCTGCGCGCGCGCCATCACCTGGCCGCCGCCGGCATCGATCCGGCCACCGCCAGCCAGGTGCCCGACAGGGGGTAAACTAGGGCAACCGCCCCCGGTTCCGTCGCGTGGTCCTGTACCGCGCCCTGCCCTGTTGCCCATGGCCCGTATCCCCGACGCTTTCATCGACGACCTGCTGGCCCGCACCGACATCGTCGAGGTGGTGGGCAGCCGCGTGCCGTTGAAGCGCCAGGGCAAGGAATACGCCGCACGCTGCCCGTTCCATGACGAGCGCTCGGCCTCGTTCACGGTCTCGCCCACCAAACAGTTCTATCACTGCTTCGGCTGCGGCGCGCACGGCACCGCGATCAGCTTCCTGATGAACTACGACCGCCTCGAGTTCCTCGACGCGGTGGATGAACTGGCCAAGCGTGCCGGCATGGACGTGCCGCGCAACGAAAACCCGCGCAGCCCCCAGCAGCAGGACGACAGCCGCGAGCTGTACTCGGCGCTGGACGCCGCCACCAGGTTCTTCCAGAAGAATCTGGATGGCAGCGAGAAGGCACGCGCGTATCTGGAAAGCCGTGGCGTGGACGAAGCGAACCGCGCGCGCTTCCAGATCGGCTACGCACCGGATGGCTACAGCGGCCTGCGCGATGCGCTGGGCAAGGACGAGCGCCGCATGAAGCTGCTCGACCGCGCCGGCCTGTTCTCCAAGAACGATCGCGGCCACGTCTACGACAAGTTCCGCGACCGGGTGATGTTCCCGATCTTCGACCGTCGTGGCCGGGTGATCGCCTTCGGTGGGCGCGTGTTCGAGAAGGACGACGGCCCCAAGTACCTCAACTCGCCCGAAACCGCGCTGTTCCACAAGGGCCGCGAACTGTACGGCCTGTGGCAGGTGCGCCAGGCCAACCAGAAGATCGAGCGGTTGATCGTGGTCGAAGGCTACATGGACGTGGTCTCGCTGTTCCAGTTCGGGGTCACCCAGGCGGTGGCGACGCTGGGCACGGCGACCACGCCGGACCATGCCGAGCTGCTGTTCCGCAACGCGCCGGACGTGTTCTTCTGCTTCGACGGCGATGCCGCCGGCCGCCGCGCCGGCTGGAAGGCCCTGGAGTCGGTGCTGCCGCGCATGAAGGACGGCCGCCAGGCGTTCTTCCTGTTCCTGCCCGATGGCGAGGACCCGGACAGCATCGTGCGCAAGGAAGGCGCCGAGGCCTTCAACGAGCGCCTGAAGCAGGCCACGCCGCTGTCGCAGTTTTTCTTCGATGAACTGACCCGCGAGATCAACCTGGGCACGCTGGACGGCAAGGCACGCCTGGCCGAACGCGCAAAGCCGATGCTGGCGCAGATTCCCGACGGTGCCTTCGGCGACCTGATGAAGCAGCAGCTGGCGCAGCTGACCGGCCTGGGCGGCACTGCCCAGGCCACGCGCGCGCCGATGCCGCAACGCCAGCCACAGCGGACGATCCAGCCGGTGGCCAAGCGCAGCCTGGTGCGCGGCGCGATCGCCGTGCTGCTGCAGCAGCCGTCGCTGGCGCTGACCCTGGGCGGAAAGCATCACTTCCAGGGCCTGCGACTGCCGGGCGTGGAGCTGCTGCTGGAACTGCTGGGGCTGGTCGAACAGCGCCCGGACATCAGCACCGGCGCCCTGCTGGAACACTTCGACGGCCGCGAGGAACAGGCGTCGCTGCACACTCTGGCGGCACAGACGCTGCCTGGCACCGAGGCCAGCTGGACCCAGGAACTGCACGACGCGGTGGCACAGCTGGAGAAACAGCTGCTGGTGCAACGTCTGGAGGAGTTGTTGGCAAAGCAGCGCCAGCAGGGCCTGGATGATACTGACAAATACGAACTGCGCGAGCTGCTGAAGGCCCGCGCCGGGCTGCGCCTGTAGCGGCAGAACGTTTTCACGGAGAGGACCATGCTGCTGCGCCTGACCTGCCTGCTGTTGTTGTCGCTCTGCCTGCCACTGGCGGCCCTGGCCGCAGATGGCCCGCTCAGGGAAGTCCGGCCGGGCCTGTATGCCGGCGGCCAGCCCTCCGCCGCACAACTGGGCGAACTTGCCGCGCAGGGCGTGCGCACCGTGATCGACCTGCGCCAGCCCGGCGAGGACCGGGGGTTCGATGAAACGCGCGTTGCCGAATCATTGGGCCTGCGCTACGTGCGCATTCCGGTGGCCGGTGCCGAGGGCCTCGATGCGGCCAATGTGCGCGCCGTGCACCAGGCCCTGCGGCAGAGCCAGGGGCCTGTGCTGCTGCACTGTGCGTCCGGCAACCGCGCTGGCGCCGTGCTCGGCCTGGTCAACGCACGCTACGAACATGCCAGCCCCGAACAGGCCCTTCAGCTGGGCCCGCGTGCTGGCCTGACCTCGCTGGAAGCCGCCACCCGCCAACGCCTGGCCACGCCGGTCACCTCGCCCTGAACCCTCCGCACCAAGGACTCTGCCCACCATGACCCGCTGGTGGTCGCGCCTGCGACCGGACAACTTCACCCTCGCCCTGCTGTGCACCGTCGGCCTGGCCTCCCTGCTGCCGATGAAGGGCGCCGCCGCCATCGTCCTGGACGATGTCACCACCGTCGCCATCGCTGCACTGTTCTTCCTGCATGGCGCGCGCCTGCCACGTGAGTCGATCATTGGCGGCATGCTGCACTGGCGGCTGCACCTGACCATCCTGGCCTGCACCTTCCTCCTGTTCCCGCTGCTGGGGCTGATGTTCAAGCCGCTATCGGGCTGGCTGCTGACCCCGGAGCTGTACCTGGGCGTGCTGTTCCTGTGCACCCTTCCCTCCACCGTGCAGTCGTCCATCGCGTTCACCTCGATGGCGCATGGCAACGTGCCCGCAGCGGTGTGCAGTGCCTCGTTGTCGAGCATTCTCGGCGTATTCCTGACCCCGCTGCTGCTGACCGCGCTGGCGGGCACCTCCGGCGGCGTGCACGACCCGCTGCATGCGATCGGCGGCATCATGCTGCAGCTGCTGGTGCCGTTCGTGGCCGGCCACCTGCTGCGGCCGTGGATTGCCGGCTGGGTGGAAAAGCAGCGCGCGCTGCTGCGTTACACCGACCAGGGCACGATCCTGCTGGTGGTGTATTCGGCGTTCGGCGAGGCGGTGACCGAAGGACTGTGGAGCAAGACGCCGCTGCTCTCGTTGCTGGCCGTAGCAGTGGTGGCCGCCGTGCTGCTGGGCATCGCCATGCCGCTGATCACCTTCATCGCCCGCCGCCTGCGCTTTAACCGCGAGGACGAGATCGCCATCGTGTTCTGCGGCTCGAAGAAGAGCCTGGCCACCGGCGTGCCGATTGCCAAGGTGCTGTTCGCCGGCGGCAGCCTCGGCGCCATCGTGCTGCCGGTGATGATCTACCACCAGATCCAGCTGATCGTCTGCGGCGTGATCGCGCAGCGGTACGCGAAGCGCGCGCCCTGACCCGACGGGAGGACATCCACGCATGGCGTGGATCTGTTGTAGAGCCGAGCCCACGCTCGGCTGACACCTGTGATCCGGAGTAGATCCACGCCATGCGTGGATGGTTTGCCTGACGCTACGGATCCACCAGCGTCCCGACGCTCAGTTCCGGCATCCATACCCATAGGTCGTACGGCCGTTCCGCACCGGCAGCGACCCGCGGCCCCGTGGCAACCTGCTCTCGAAGTGGCCGCGCCATGCAACCGCCCGCGCATCCCCACGTCTGACCACGTTGCGCGCCCAACCGTACGCTGTAGATATCCAGGTCCCGCAGCTGCGACGCCATCGGATGCATCTGCATTTCTGGCGGCACACCTTGCGGCCTTTGCAGCATCGCGTGCACGTTACCAGTCAGCACCAGCATGCGCGCATTGGCCGGTAGGCCTCGATAGAGCCGCCGCAACTCGGCTGCCATGAGGTCATCGCGTACCTGGTTGCCGCCTTTGCTGGCGTTGACGTCATAGCCAACGACGTCGATCACACGTCCCTGCGACTTCAGCACGCGTAGGCTTTCGATCATTGCCAGCATGTCGCGGCTGCGACGGCCATCATGCTGGTCATCGCGCACGGTCCAGAACGCACGCCCGCGCAGATGCTGGCGTGCCTTCTCCCCGCCATCGGAAGCCAGGTAATCGCGCAGCGTGGAGGTTTCCCCGCGTGGCAGTTCCAGCGCCAGCAGGACCGGCCCGGTGCGGCTGTAGTCATCCACCAGCTGCCGCACCAGCAGCGGCGTCTCGCGGGTTCCATGGAATTCGCCCAGCTCCAGCAGGCGGTGATCACCGGCGTGCTGGTGGATCTGCGCGGCGGTGTCGTCGGCATGCGCGATCACGGCCATGCCCAGCGCCAGAATCAGCGCGGTGGTCCAACGGAAGATCGTATGCATCCCTGCTCGCTCCTTTCCTTGAGGTCAGGAACAGCAATGGCGACGCCGCTGGAAGAGATCAAGTGCAGAGCCGAGCCCACGCTCGGCTGCTCTTCCAATCCCCCCTCAGCCGAGCATGGGCTCGGCTCTACAGGTGGTGCTTCACAACCAGGGCAGGATCCAGTGGTCGACCAGCAGGAAGGCGAACAGCGCCATCAGGTACACGATGGAGTAATAGAACATCTTCATCGAGAACAGCTCATCCGGTGGGTCGAGCATGCGCCAGGCGTACCAGAGGAACACGGCATTGAGCACGATCGCGCCGCCCAGGTAGAACGCACCACTCATGCCCACCAGGTAGGGCAACAGGCAGACCAGCGCCAGCACCACCGAATACACCATGATCTGCTTGCGGGTGTGCGCCACGCCGTGGGTCACCGGCAGCATCGGGATCTCCGCCTTGGCATAGTCCTCGCGGCGGAAGATCGCCAGCGCCCAGAAATGCGGTGGCGTCCAGATGAAGATGATCAGCACCAGCAGCGACGAGTATGCCCAGTCCGACGAGCCCTGCATGCCGGTCACCGCAGCCCAGCCCAGCATCGGCGGCATCGCGCCGGCCAGGCCACCGATGACGATGTTCTGCGAGGTCGCACGCTTCAGGTACACGGTGTAGATCACCGCGTAGCCGATCAGCGAGGCGAAGGTCAGCACCGCAGTGATCAGGTTCACCCACAGCACCAGGATGGTCATCGACAGCACGATCAGCACGCCGGCGAACACCAGCACCTGCCATGGCTTGACCTTGCCGACCACCAGCGGGCGCCACGACGTGCGTGCCATCTGCGCATCGATGTGCGCATCCAGCAACTGGTTGATCGCAGCGGCCGCCGAAGCGGCCAGCCAGATGCCGAGGAAGCCGAGCAGGCCGGCGCGCACCTGCTCCCAGCTGGGCACGCCCGGGACAGCCAGGACCATGCCGACCAGGGCAGTGAAGACAATGAGGGCGACGACCTTGGGCTTGGTCAGGTCCCAGTACTGGCGGTAGTTGGAAAACATGGAATCAGTCCGGGGCGCGCAGGCGGGCCAGCAGGCTGACCAGCACGAACAACAGGGCAACGGCCACGCCGTTGTGGGCCACGGCCACTTCCAGTGGCAGCGCCAGCTTCACATTGAGGATGCCGAGGGTGACCTGCAGCACCAGCAGCGCGATCAGCGCGCTGGCCCAGCCGCGCATGCTCGGCAACCGGAACAGGCGCACGCCCAGCCACAGCAGGTAGATGGCCACCACCGCCGCGAACAAGCGGTGCGCCATCTGGATGGCGATACGCGAGGCGCCATCCAGCACGCCGCCTTCGTAGTCCACGCCGATGCCACGCCACAGGGTGAAGCCTTCGACGAAGTTGTGCTGCGGCCACCACTGGTTGGCGCAGCGCGGGAAGTTGTCCAGCGAGGCGCTGCCACCGCCGCAGGCCAGCGCCGCGTAGTTGGCGCTGACCCAGCCGCCCAGGGCGATCTGGGTGACCAGCACGGCCAGGCCGATGCGCAGCAGCCACTTCAGCTTCGGCGCCTCGGCCAGGGTGATCGGCATGTGCGTGGCACGCCACGCCATCCAAGCCAGCAGCGCGAACATCAGCATGCCGCCCAGCAGGTGCCCCATCACCACGATGGGCTTGAGCAGCAGGGTCACCGTCCACATGCCCAGCAGGGCCTGGAAGATCACCACCGCCAGGGTCAGCAGTGCAGCGCGTGCCAGGTCGATGTTGCTCCAGCGCAGCGCGGCGATCAGCAGGATCGCCTCGCCGACCAGAGCCAATGCGCTGGCGGTGCCATGCCAGCCCATCATGTACAGCGGTATGCCAGCGGCCACCAGCACGCAGGCGGTCACCACTGCCGTGGTTCCAAAGCGGCGCTTGCGCGTGGCCAGCAGGGCCAGGGTCAGGATCTCGATGCCCAGCGCGCCGGCCAGGAAGCGGTGCACCTGCTCACGCCAGGCCTTGTGGGTCTCCAGCGGGCGGATCTCCGCCGCCGGGTGGCCGATGGTCTCTTCCACGTGCTGCGGCCAGGTGGCCTGGCCATAGCAGGTCGGCCAGTCCGGACAGCTCAGGCCGGCATCGGACAGGCGTACGAACGCGCCGAACATGATCGTGCTCGCGGTCATGATCATGGCGAACCACGCCAGGCGGTGGAAATTGCGGTGCAGCGCCGGACGCGCGGAAAGGCTCATCAAACGGGACTCACTTCAGTTTCAGCAACGTGGCCATGTCCTTGCGCAGGCCACCCAGGTCGGAACCCGGGGCATGGCGCATGATCACGAAGCCGTTCGGATCGATCACGTAGACCGGCAGTCCCGCCGGATCATCGACGCCCGGCAACGCCGCGCGCAGGGCTGGCGACGGAGCCAGCGGCCGCAGCGCGGGCAGCGAGGCGATCGACGCCGGTGGCGTACCCAGCCACAGGATCTCGACATTATCGGCGTTATGGCCGAACAGCTGCCACACCTTGCCCAGTCCCTGCGACAAAGTGACGCACTGCTCGTCGCAGGCACCGGCCGGTGCCACCAGCAGGCGCCAGGTGCGGGCCTCGGGGTTCCAAGGATAGGGCTGGCCACTGGCCAGGGTCGGCGTCTGCTGGCGCAGATCGACCGGCGGCTTCAGCAGCTGTCCCGCATTGCGGTGGCCGGTGGGCTGCCAGCCGGAGAAGCGCAATACCGCGGCCAGCGCCATCGCCCCGAAGAACACGGCAAACAGCAGCACCAGGGTCCGGCGGCCGGAGCCGCGCGCCTGCGGGGACGTAGCAGTGTTCATGTGGGGCATTTTCTCATGGTTGGGTAAACGATGCCGGTAGTGCCGGCCGCTGGCCGGCATCCGGGAATCCGGGAATTGCCGGTCAGCGGCCGGCACTACCGGGCGATGGGCCGTCTCCTGCGCCGCTCCAGCACCAGCGCCACCACCAGCACGGTCAGGGCCAGGCCGAACCACTGCACGGCGTAGCCCAGGTGTCGCTGCGGTGGCAGCGTATTTGGCAGCAGGTCCATGTCACGCTCGTCGCCGAAGGGCAGCGCCGGGTCCAGTCGCAGGACCCGCTCGGGCAGTGTTGGCAGGCCCAGCGCTGCGGCGAGGCCCTCGGCCGGCAAGCGGCTGGCCAGCCAGCGCCCCGCCTCACCGGTGGCGGAGAACGGCGGACCCAGTACCAGCCCCGCCGAAGGCGGTGGCGCCAGCAACCCGCGCACGGCCACCGGCGAAGGCGGCGACGGCACCTCAGGAAGCGTGCGATCCGGCGGCAGCGCGCGCCAGCCCAGATCGACCAGCAGCACGCTGCCCTCGTCACTGCGGAACGGGCGATAGATCTTCACGCCGGCGCGGCCATGCCGGATCTGGTTGTCCAGCAGCACCACGCCGGGAAGGAAGCGACCGTGGTCGGCCACGCCGTGCAACGCACCGGGCGCTGCCAGCGCCTGGGCCAGCGACAGCGTCTGAGCCACGGCTGGACCCTGTGCATCCAACATTGCCTGTTTGGCATGCATGCGCTGCAGCTGCCACAGCCCCAATGCGGTGAAACCGGCCATGGCCAGCACGGCCAGCAGCCATCCGAGCACGCGCGTGTGCTGGCGCATCATGACAAGTCCGCGCAAACGCGGTCAGATAGGCACATCCACCCTGCCCTCGAGCCGCGCATGAGTGATTCGCTGAAGACCCTGCTGGTAATCGCGTTTCTGATCGTCATCGTCTGGAATCTGGGCGCCGGCCTGTATTACCTGCTGGTCGACCGCGGCCAGACCAAGCGCACGGTCAACGCACTGACACGCCGCATCGCGGTGTCGGTCGCGTTGATCCTGCTGGTGATCGTGAGCATCTACATGGGCTGGATCAAGCCGCACGGCGTCGGCGGCTGAGGCCACCGATGCGTGCGCGGTCAAAGCACGTAGACGAACAGGAACAGCATCAGCCACACCACGTCGACGAAGTGCCAGTACCACGCGGCGGCTTCGAAACCGAAATGGTTGTCGCGGGTGAAGTGTCCCTTGGCCGAACGCAGCCACATCACGATCAGCATGATCGTGCCCAGCAGCACGTGCGCGCCGTGGAAGCCGGTCAGCATGAAAAAGGTTGAACCGTAGATGCCCGAGCCCAGCGTCAGGTTCAGTTCCTTGTAGGCGTGGATGTACTCTTCCGCCTGCAGGGTCAGGAAACCGAGGCCGAGCACCACGGTCAGGCCCAGCCAGATCAGCAGCTGGCGGCGGTTGCCGGCCTTCAACGCGTGATGGGCGATGGTCAGGGTCACGCCTGAGGTGAGCAGGATCAGCGTATTGATCAGCGGCAGGCCCCACGCCGGGATGGTCTGGAAGGCACCACCGATCGCCGCCGGGCCATTGGTCGGCCATCCGGCGGAGTAGCCCTGCCAGAGCAGCTCGTTGGTCATCACCCCGCGGCCTTCGCCACTGAGCCACGACAGGCCCAGGTTGCGGGTGTAGAACAGCGCGCCGAAGAAGGCGCCGAAGAACATCACCTCGGAGAAGATGAACCAGATCATCCCCATCCGGAACGAGCCATCGACCTGGTGGTTGTAGCTGCCGGCCTGCGATTCGCGCACCACGTCGCTGAACCACCAGAACAGGGTCAACACCAGCATCGCGATGCCGATGTAGAACGTCCAGCGCCCCCAGCTGGCATCGTTGAGCCAGCTGGCCACGCCCACCATGGTCACCATCATCGCGATGGAGCCCACGAAGGGCCATTTGCTCTGGGCCGGGACGAAGTACACGTTGGCGTCGGTCGGTGTCTGGGCCATGTCGGTATCCGGGTCAGGGTGCGGCGTGCGCGCCGTCCGAGGTGGCGGCCGGGGCCAGCCGATCGGACAACGCGTCGTTGCGGTAGAAGGTGTAGGACAAGGTGATCGTCTTGATTTCCGGCGGCAGGTCCGGATCGACGATGAAGCGCACCGGCATGTCGCGCTTCTCGCCGGCCTGCAGCGTCTGCGCGGTGAAACAGAAGCACTCGGTCTTGCTGAAGAAGCCCGACGCGCGTGCCGGCGCCACCGAAGGCACCGCGCTGCCAACGACTGCCTGCTGGCTGTCGTTGCGGGCGAAGTAAAGCGCCTCGTTGAGTTCGCCGGGCACCACATCCATGGTCAGCTGCTCGGGATGGAACGACCACGGCAGGCGCGAATTGACGCCGCCATCGAACTCCACCCGCACGGTGCGCTTGCCAGCTGCGGCACCCGTACTGGCTTCACCACCCGGGCCGCGTTCCAGGCGCACGCCGAATACCTTCTCGCAGGCAATGCGGTACAGCGGCACCAGCGAGAAGGTCAGCAGGAACACCGCCACTGCCACGCCGATCAGGCGCGGCAGCCCGGCACTGGGTGACCGCGTGCTGGCCGGTGCCTCGCTCATCGGCCGATCACCCCGCTGAGGATGAAGCCGACGTAGACCAGCACCGCGATGGCGCCGACCCACATCGCCGTGCGCCGGGCACGCTGGCGCTGCTGTTCGATGCTTCCGCCCTGGTAGGGCCGACCGCTGGTCGGCTGCTCTTCGTAGTTGTAGAGCCGAGCCATGCTCGGCTGCTTTTCGTCAGCCGAGCATGGCTCGGCTCTACAGGTCTGCAGTGGGCTCTCGTTATGCATGCCCCACCTCAATGCGTGATGTCGTCATGCGCCAGATCCCCCGGACGGATGGTCGGCGGCGTGGTGAAGGTGTGCGCCGGTGCCGGCGATGGCAGCGTCCACTCCAGCCCGCGTGCACCTTCCCAGCTGCGTGCTTCGGCCTTCTCGCCGTTGCGCAGCGAGGACAGCAGGATCGCGGCCATCATGAACGGCGTGACGAACATGCCGAACGCACCGATCGAGCTGATCAGGTTCCAGTCGGCAAACGCTACGCTGTAGTCCGGAATGCGACGCGGCATGCCGGCCAGGCCGAGGAAGTGCTGCGGGAAGAACAGCAGGTTGACGAACACGATCGACCACCAGAAGTGCACCTTGGCCCACTTCTCGCTGTACATGCGCCCGGTCCACTTCGGCCACCAGTAATACACCGCCGCGATCAGCGCGAACACCGCGCCGGTCACCAGCACGTAGTGGAAATGCGCAACCACGAAGTAGGTGTCGTGGTACTGGAAGTCGGCCGCCACGATCGCCAGCATCAGGCCGGAGAAGCCACCGATGGTGAACAGGATGACGAAGGCCACCGACCACAGCATCGGCGCCTCGAACGTCAGAGAGCCCCGCCACATGGTGCTGACCCAGTTGAACACCTTCACCCCGGTCGGGATCGAGATCAGCATGGTGGCGAACATGAAGTAGATCTCGCCGCCCAGCGGCATGCCCACGGTGAACATGTGGTGGGCCCAGACGATGAACGACAGGAACGCGATCGCGGCGGTGGCGTACACCATCGCCTGGTAGCCGAACAGCGGCTTGCGGCTGAAGGTCGGGATGATCTCGCTGACCACGCCGAAGGCGGGCAGGATCATGATGTAGACCTCGGGATGGCCGAAGAACCAGAAGATGTGCTGGTACATCACCGGGTCACCGCCACCGGCGGCATTGAAGAAGCTGGTGCCGAAGAACTTGTCGGTCAGCAGCATGGTCACCGCACCGGCCAGCACCGGCATCACCGCGATCAGCAGGAAGGCGGTGATCAGCCACGCCCAGCAGAAGATCGGCATCTTCAGCAGGTCGATGCCCGGCGCGCGCATGTTGAGCACGGTGGCGATGATGTTGATCGCACCCATGATCGAACTGATGCCGGCCACATGGATGGCGAACACGCTGAAGGCCACGTTGTAGCCGCCCTGCAGCGACAGCGGCGGATACAGCGTCCAGCCACCGGCCGGTGCACCACCGGGCAGGAACAGCGTCAGCAGCAGCAGGCTGAAGGCCACCGGCAGCAGCCAGAACGACCAGTTGTTCATGCGCGGCAGCGCCATGTCCGGCGCACCGATCTGCAGCGGGATCATCCAGTTGGCAAGCCCGACAAACGCCGGCATCACGCCGCCGAAGATCATCACCAGCGCATGCACGGTGGTCATCTGGTTGAAGAACTCGGGCTTGACGAACTGCAGGCCCGGCTGCGCCAGCTCGGCGCGGATTACCACGCTCATCGCCGCGCCGATGATGAACATGATGAAGCTGAAACCCAGGTACAGCGTGCCGATGTCCTTGTGGTTGGTCGAGAAGAACCAACGCTCGAAGAAACTCTGGTGGTGATGGTGATCGTCGTGCCCAACTGCCGAGTGCGCCATTGCAAAACACCTCTCAGAATCGGTTGTCACCACGGCCGCGAGCGGCCGCGGGCTTTACATCACGCGCCGCTGGCCGCAACCGCAGGTGCGTTGCCGGCTTCGGCTGCAGCAGGTGCCGCCGGTGCTTCGCCCGCAGGGGCAGCCGGTTCTGCAGGTGCCGCAGGGGGGGCGGGCTCGGCCGGCGGTGCAGGCTTGCGCTGCGCCAGCCACTGCTTGAAGTCCTCCTTGGACACCGCCTCGACCACGATCGGCATGAAGCCGTGGTCCTTGCCACACAGCTCGGCGCACTGCCCGCGGTACACCCCGGGCTGCTCGATGCTGGTCCAGGCTTCGTTGATGAAGCCGGGGATGGCGTCCTGCTTCCAGCCCAGCGCCGGTACCCACCAGGCGTGGATCACGTCGTCGGAGGTGATGACGAAACGCACCTTGGTATCGACCGGCAACACCAGCCGGTTGTCGACGTCCAGCAGGTAGTGCGGATGGCTTTCACGGGTCGGCACGATGCCACTTTGCCGCACGCGGTCGGACTCGCGGTCCAGGCGGCTGGTGAAGGTGACGTTCTCGCCGAGGTATTCGTACTTCCACATCCACTGGTAGCCGGTGACCTTGACCGTCATCTCGGCATCGCGGGTGTCGTACATCTTGATCAGGTTGGCCGTGGCCGGCCACGCCATCACGATCAGGATGATCACCGGGATCACCGTCCAGATGATCTCGGCCTTGGTGTTGTGGCTGAAGGTGGCGGCGACTGCGCCCTTGGATTTGCGGAACTTGAAGATGGCGTAGGCCATCGCGCCGAATACGATGACGCCGATCACCGTGCAGATGATCAATGACAGGTTGTTCGATTCCCAAGCCAGGCGCGAGGTCTGGGTCACCCCCTTGCCCATGTTCAGCTGCCACGGCTTGGGATCGGCCGCCTGGGCCCAGGCCAACGCCGGAATCAGTCCCCCGGTCGCCAGCATCGCGGCAACCGCGTTCACGCACTTCGTGCCCCACCTGCTGCTTTGCTTCATTGCCTAGACCCTTAGCGTCGTCGGTTGCCGCCATCGCTGGCGGCGAGCAAGCTTTCAAGTGTCTCTGCGAGCGTCTGGCGTTCGGCCGGCGCGAGGAAACTCCCCACCTCCACCTGCCGGCCGCTGGATGCCAGCCGGACCCTCTCATCGTCGGTGAGCAGGCGCACCCAGTGCGGGTGGGCCCGGAACACCGGCGATCCACCGGGTACGGGGATGACCTCCACGTACGCCGGCACTACCCGGATCTCCTCCTGCCGTTCACCGCTGCGCCACAAGGCACGCAGCGCCGCTGCCAGCACCAGGCTGTACAGCAGCGCGAACAGGGGGGCGAATGCATTGCCGGCCCACCACCCGAGGGCGGACACCAGCCACATCGCACCCGACAACACGGTGAACAACAGGACGAACTGCCGGGCATCGAGCGCCCGTGGGGGACGCAGCCGCAGCTGCGTACCTGACCCATCCGGAGCTGGAAGCACCTCGATCATGTCGCAACCGCGTTCCTGCCGCGGGAAACGTCTCGATGGTAGCCCCGCCCTCTCGCCGGTAGCAAGGGTGCATTCACACTTTTTCCGATGCTGCAACACAGCATGCGGTCGGCGGCACGGATGACGAATTCAGCACAAATCTCGCCGGGTTTGCTGAACACGCCGAATCCACCACCGTTAGTGGCTATCAGCCCCTCATGAAGGTGTCTGCGTGGCACTTCCGAAGGCCGCAAAAATGATTAAAATCGCCAAGTTTTCCACTGGCCGGACCGGCATGAACGCACCTACCTCCTCCCCTGCCGCCCACGACGCCCCGCGTCCGGGCGCGCTGCTGTCGCCGGAACTGCCGGCGCCCCCCAACCCGTTCCGCCAGGCCATCACCGATGCCTGGTTGAAGGACGAGGCGAGCCACGTCCGCGAGCTGCTGGCGCAGGCGCGCCTGCCCGCCGAGGAACAGGCCAGGGTGCAGGCGCTGGCCGCCGACCTGGTCGGCCGCGTGCGCGTGCGTGCCAAGGACCAGGGCGCGATCGAAGCCTTCATGCGCCAGTACGACCTGGGCAGCGAAGAAGGCGTGCTGCTGATGTGCGTGGCAGAGGCCCTGCTGCGCATTCCGGACCAGGACACTGCCGACAAGCTGATCCGCGACAAGCTGGCCGATGCCGACTGGGAAAAGCACTTGGGTGGCAGCGACTCGGTGCTGGTCAATGCCTCCACCTGGGGCCTGATGCTGACCGGCAAGCTGGTGCAGATGAACGACGCCACGCGCGCCGATGCGCCCAGCGCATTCAAGCGCCTGGTCGGCCGCGTCGGTGAGCCGGTGGTGCGCCTGGCCGTACGCCAGGCGATGAAGATCATGGGCCACCAGTTCGTGATGGGCCGCACCATCAGCGAAGCGCTGTCGCGCTCGCACAAGGGCGACAACGCCAGCTACCGCTACTCGTTCGACATGCTCGGCGAAGGCGCGCTGACCATGAAGGATGCACTGCGCTACCTGGAAGATTACCGTCGCGCGATCCACGCCATCGGCGGTGATCACAAGGCCCGCGGCGGCCGCCCGGACGGCGACGTCAACAACGCTCCGGGCATCTCGATCAAGCTGTCGGCGCTGTACCCCCGCTACGAGCACGCCAAGCGTGAGCGCGTGCTGAAGGACTTGGTGCCGGGCGTGCTGGAACTGGCACAGCTGGCCAAGAGCTACGGCATCGGCTGCACCGTCGACGCCGAAGAGTCCGACCGCCTGGAACTGTCGCTGGACATCATCGAGCAGGTGTTCTCCGACGCCTCTCTGGCTGGCTGGGATGGCTTCGGTGTGGTCGTACAGGCCTACCAGAAGCGCACGCCGTACACAATCGACCACCTGGCCGACATGGCACGCCGTGCCGGTCGCCGCCTCCAGGTGCGCCTGGTCAAGGGCGCCTACTGGGATGCCGAGATCAAGCGTGCGCAGATCGAAGGCTACCCGGGCTACCCGGTGTTCACCCGCAAGCAGAACACCGACGTGTCCTACCTGGCCTGCGCCAAGCGGCTGTTCACCCATGCGGACGCGATCTACCCGATGTTCGCCACGCACAACGCGCACACGATCGCGGCCGTGCGCAACATCGCCAACGGCGGCGTGTACGAGCACCAGAAGCTGCACGGCATGGGCGACGACCTGTACGCCGAAGTGGTGCCGGCCGACCGCTTGAACCTGCCCTGCCGCGTGTACGCCCCGGTCGGTTCGCACGAAGACCTGCTGCCGTACCTGGTGCGCCGCCTCCTGGAAAACGGCGCCAACTCCAGCTTCGTCAACCGCATCACCGACGAGCGCGTGCCGATCGCCGACCTGATCCGCGATCCGGTCGAGATGGTCGCCTCGTTCGAATCGATTCCGCATCCCAAGATCCCGCTGCCGGTTGACCTGCTGCGCAGCCAGAACCACGACAGGAAGAACTCCATGGGCGCCAACCTCGCCAACGACAACGAACTGCGCGCCCTGGCCGAGCAGCTCAACGCCGCCGTGAAGCCGTGGCAGGCCTCGCCGCTGGTACCGGGTGCCAACCCGGCCGGCGCCGCGCTGCCGGTGACCAACCCGGCCGACACCCGCGAGGTGGTCGGCCAGTGGCTGGCCGCCGATGCCGCCACCGTGCAGAAGGCCCTGGCCAACGCCGTGGCTGCGCAGCCGGCCTGGAACCGCACCCCGGCCGCCAGCCGCGCCGCCATCCTCGAGCACGCCGCCGACCAGCTGGAGGCGCGCATGCCGGAGTTCATGGCGCTGTGCGTGAAGGAAGCCGGCAAGAGCCTGCCCGACAGCATCGCCGAAGTGCGGGAAGCCGTGGATTTCCTGCGCTATTACGCCAAGCAGGCACGCGAGCAGTTCAGCCACGCCGAGAAGCTGCCCAGCCCGACCGGCGAGTCCAACGAACTGCAGCTGCATGGCCGCGGCGTGTTCGTCTGCATCAGCCCGTGGAACTTCCCGCTGGCGATCTTCCTGGGCCAGGTCGCCGCTGCCCTGGCCGCCGGCAACAGCGTCATCGCCAAGCCGGCCGAGCAGACCAACCTGATCGGCTACTACGCGGTGAAGCTGCTGCACGATGCCGGCGTGCCGGCCGAGGTGGTGCAGTTCCTGCCGGGCGACGGCGCCACCGTGGGTGCGGCGCTGACCGCCGACCCGCGCGTGGCCGGCGTGGCCTTCACCGGCTCCACCGAGACCGCCCGTGCGATCAACCGCGCGATGGCCGCGCGTGACGCCGCCATCGGCGTGCTGATCGCCGAGACCGGCGGCCAGAACGCCTTCATCGCCGACTCCTCGGCGCTGCCGGAACAGCTGGTCAAGGACGCGATCGGTTCGGCCTTCACCTCCGCTGGCCAGCGCTGCTCGGCCGCGCGCGTGCTGTTCGTGCAGGACGACATCGCCGACAAGGTGATGACCATGCTGGCCGGCGCGATGAAGGAGCTGAAGGTTGGCAACCCGGGCCTGCTGTCTACCGACGTCGGCCCGGTGATCGATGCCGACGCGCTGAAGATCCTCCAGGACCACGCCGAGCGCATGGACCGCGAAGCGCGCCTGATCGCCGCCGCCGAGCTGTCCGCCGAAGCCGCCAATGGCACCTTCTTCGCACCGCGCGCGTATGAACTGAAGGACCTGGGCCAGCTGCAGAAGGAAGTCTTCGGTCCGGTCCTGCACGTAATCCGCTGGAAGGGCGACCAGCTCGACGCGGTGATCGACCAGATCAACGCCACCGGCTACGGCCTGACCCTGGGCGTGCATTCGCGCATCGACGAGACCGTTGACCGCATCAGCAACGGCGTCCATGTCGGCAACGTGTACGTCAACCGCAACCAGATCGGCGCGGTGGTCGGCGTGCAGCCGTTCGGCGGCCAGGGCCTGTCCGGCACCGGCCCGAAGGCCGGCGGCCCGCACTACCTGCTGCGCTTTGCCACCGAAAAGACGGTGACGGTGAACACCACCGCCGCCGGCGGCAACGCCTCGCTGCTGACCCTGGGCGACTGATCGCCTGCTTGATGCAGTAAACAAAAAACCCCGCGAATGCGGGGTTTTTTGTGCTTTGCTTCCTATAGAGCCGAGCCCATGCTCGGCTTTTCCGGCGCAGCCGAGCGTGGGCTCGGCGCTACAGAGGCTGGGCGACACTGAACCGGTTGTCCGCACGCTTCACCAGCTCGCCCTGCACGCGCGCGATGCGCGTCTCCAGGTCGCCTTCCAGCAGCACATACTCGACACCCTCTGCCTGCAGCTGCTCCAGGTACCACGCATGCTGCTGCGCCCGGAAGGCTTCGCCCACCCGAGTGCCGTCCTGATCGAAAGGGATATCCGGCGCACACAGGAACAGCAGGTCATACGGCCGCAATGCAGCCTGCCGCAGTGCCTCCGGCGCCGTACCAGACATCCAGCCGCTGTAGCCCAGCGTCACCAGTGGCGTGGTATCGCAGAACAGCCAGCGATGCGCCCGCCGCGCAGCCTTGTCTTCATGCTGCGGCTGGGTCATTGCGATGCGAAGCAGATCGTCCGGCATCAGGTCGCCCCCCTGATGCTCCCAGAGCGTGCGGCCATACTCCGGCACCCAGGCGGTCTGCAGGCGCTCGGCCATCACCCGCGCCAGCGTGGTCTTGCCACTGGACTCGCCACCAATGAAGGCCACGCGCTGCACGTATCCGGCGTACACCTCCGGTGCGAGACCATGGCGGTGCGCGTGCGGATCGGCGCGGAGCTGGGTGCCGCACGCCTGCCCGGCGTCCAATGCGCGTTCGAGCCGCTCATGGCGTACCGGCGCACCGAAGTGCGTGGCCAGCGCCTGCGCGAAGCCGTCACCGTAGTCCTCGCCGGTGAATACCGCCTGCACCGGGCCACCGAACAGGTGCTGGCACAGCCAGGCGGTGAACTCGCGCTGCACGTGCTCGCTGTCGCTGTCGTGCGGCAACACGCGTGGCGGCACGCCATGTTCGGCACACAGCGCTGCCAACCGCGCATCATCCAGCACCGCCACCGTTGCCCGGGGGAAGCGCGCACGCAACCAGCGTTCGCGGCGAGCAGCGCTGTAACCGGCAAAACCCGGCTGCGACCAGCCGATCACCAGCAACTGCCGGCAGCGCGTGGCGGCGAAGTCGATCAGGCGTTCGTGGCCGAGGTGCAGCGGGCAGAACTTGCCCACCACCAACCCCCGCGCGACGCGCTCAGGCGGCGGCATCGGCTGCCTTGGCCTCGGTCCGCATCAGATGGCGCCAATGGCGCAGGGCGACCAGCGCGTTTATCCAGAAACCGATGTAGAGGATCGAGGTCAGATGCAGGCCACGGCTGTAGTACAGCGGCACTGCCACGGTGTTCACCAGCAGCCACACCCACCACGATTCCAGCTTGCGCCGCATCATCAGGATCTGCGCGATCACGCTCAGCACCAGCACCGCCGAATCGATGTAAGGCGCATAGGCGTTGGTCAGTCGGGTCAGCATCCAGCCGTAGCCGAACGTGGCCACCATCGCCAGCGGCGCCAGCCAGGCCCACGCACGCGGCCGCAGCGCAGTGATCGGCAGCGGCGCGCCATGGTCGCCGCGCAGCCACTGCCACCAGCCCAGCACGCTGATGGCGATGAAGAAGAACTGCAGCACCATGTCCGCATACAGGTGCGAGCGCTCGAACACGGCCGCAAACAATGCGCAGCCGACGATGCCCAGCCACCAGGTGTGCACGTTGTTGCGACCAGCCAGCAGGATCGAGCCGGCGACGGCGATGTTGGCGGCCAGCTCCAGCTGGAAGTTCGGGTCGGACAGGTTCATCGCACCATTGTCGCGTAGATCCACGCCCTGCGTCGTCGGACCAGCAGATCCATGCCATGCGTGGATACCCTCCGCAAAAAGAAAGCCCCGCTTGCGCGGGGCTCTCCTCGTACTGCTTCAGGCAATCGCCCGAATCAGAACTTGTACTGCATCGACGCCGCCAGCACGTCGCCGCTCACCTTGTACTTGCCGGTCACGGTGTTGGCAGTGGCCGAGGTCGAGGTGATGTTCGGATCCTTGGTGAACAGGTGGGTGTAACCCACGCTGTATTCCATCTTGTCCGAAGCGGCGTAGGTCAGGCCCAGCGACAGCCACTTGCGGGTGGTGTCCGGCACGCGCACGTCACGGTGGGCGTCGGTGGTCGGGGTCTGGTCGTACGCCAGGCCGCCACGCAGGGTCAGCTTGTCGTTCACGCGGAAATCGGTACCGATCGACGCGAAGGTGGTGTCGCGGTAGTGGAACGGCAGCACGCTGTCCGGCTGGTTGGAGTCATAGTCGACGGTGACCTGGTCGAACTTGCTCCACGCCGTGCGCGTGACCTCGGCCATGATCTGCCACTGGTCGTTCACGCGGTGGGTGAAGCCCATGGTGGCGCTGGCCGGCAGGGTGATGGTGGCGCGGCCGTTGCTGTCGATGAAGGTACCCGGGGCGGCAGTGGCCAGGAAGGCGGCAGCGTTCTGCGGGATGGTGAAGTCGGCCTTGCCGTCGGTGATCTTGTGCTCGACCTTCGAGCGGTAGCTGAAGGCGATGTTGGTGCCTTCCACCGGGGTGACCGTCATGCCCAGGGTGTAGCCGACCGACACTTCGTCGCCCTTGATGCGCAGGTAGCCATCGGCGGTGCCCGGCGAGAAGCCGAGCTGGGCGGCCTGGCGTGCAGCGGCCTGCGACGCCGCCGCAGCCTGGGCTGCGGTGCCGCCTGCAGCCAGCACACGCGCCGCAGCGGTGCGCTGGGCCGTGGCGTTGATCGCGGTGCCGGTATCGACAGCGCTGGTCAGGTCGACGTTCAGGCGCTCGGCGAACACCGAAGCACCGAACGACAGGTACGGGTTGACGTCATAGGAGAACGCCACGCCCAGGTCGATGGCCTGCAGCTCGGTCTTGACGCCGTTGTAGCGGCCGACCCAGTCGCGGTCGTATTCGGTCTTGAAACCGAACGGCACGGTCAGCGAAGCACCGAAGTGCATGTTGTCGTTCTCGCCGAACGGCACGTGGAAGTACGCGGCCGGAACCGGGGCGATCATGCCGGCGTCGCCGCCGTTGCCACCGGAAATCGGCGCGCCGTTGCCGTACTGGCCCTGGCCGCGGAACTTGGCGCCGAAGCTGATGGCGCTGACGTCGCCCTGGACCAGGGTGCCGTCGAGCAGGCGCATGGAGGCCGGGTTGGTGGCGATGACCGAGGCGTCACCTTCGGTCGAGGTGGAGCCGGCGAACGCGCGGCCCAGGCCCTTGGCGCTGTTTTCCTTCAGCTGGAAGGCGGCAGCATTGGCATCGGCGGCGGCCAGCGCACCGGCAACGCCGACGGCCAGCAGGGTCAGTCGGGCAATGGTGGAAGCGGTTTGCATCGTAGTTCTCTCTCTCCGGTAAGCGGTGATGGTGCTCTGAGTGCGCCTGCGCCCGCCGGGTCCTGGGACCCATCGGAGCGCGCCGGATTCCCCTCCCGACATACGACGCCGTATGCGAGTATTACCCAGAGCTGTTAATGAAACAATAACAGCGCAGGCGGTTTTTTCGTCTCAAAAGCTGAACAGGACCGTCCCCACTGAAAGTGGCCGCACGCTAGGCTATTGGCATGTTCGTCTCGCTCCCGTCCCGCAAGAAGGCGGCCCTGCGCTGGGCCACGCCCGTGCTGTTCGCGTCATTGTGGCTGGCGTTCCTGTGGTCGATCTCGCGTCCGGACGATGCCCGCGGCAGCCTCTGGCTGGACTGGGGCGCCCTGTCCACCGGCCTGACCCACCCGCTGGACTGGTGGGCGACGCTGCAGGACGGCAGCGTGCTGCGCCTGTTCACCGCCCTGTTCCTGCACGCGGACTGGTCGCACCTGCTGGGCAACCTGGTGTTCCTGCTGATCTTCGGCCTGCCCGCCGAGCGGGTGCTGGGGCCGTGGCGGCTGCTGCTGCTGTTCCTGGTCGGCGGCGCAGTGTCGAACCTGGTCGCGATCTACACCATGGGCAGCCCGGACCAGATCATCATCGGCGCCAGCGGCGCGGTGTCGGCCCTGATCGGTGCGTATCTGGCCCTGTTCCCGGGCGCGCGGCTGGGCGTGGTGATCCCGCTCGGCCTGTTCCTGGAGTTCGTGCGCGCCCCGGCGTACCTGCTGATCGGCGTCTGGGCGGCGCTGCAAGTGGTGTTCGCCCACATCGGCCCAAGCTTCGGCATGGTGGCCTGGTGGGCGCACATCGGCGGCTTTGTGTTCGGCGTCGTGTACGGGGTCTATGTACGCGCCGCGATCGCGCGCCGCCTGCGCAAGCGGCACGGCTTCTGATCCAGGTAGAGCCGGCCGCTGGCCGGCTCCACGCTCACCCGCTCGTTCGTAGACCAGGAATCAAGGCTTGGCCGGCACAGGAGCGGGCTTGGCTTCCGGCGTGCTGTCTGCCTTCGGTTCGACCTTCGCCTCCGGCTTGGCTTCGGGCTTCACCGCAGCGGCCTTCGCGGCCTCGGCCTTCAACCGTGCGGCCACCGAACCGGGGTTCTTCAGCTCGGCCAGCGCGTCGTTGATCGGGCCGTCGCCCGGCAGCACCGCACCGGCGTGGTAGCCCTCGGTGCCTTCGTCATCGCCGCGCAGATGGCCCGGCAGTGTCGCTTCGCTGTAATCGCTCAGGCTGGCCGGCAGGGCATCCTCCGCCGGAGTGGCGGCGGGCTTCAACTCAACATCCGGCACGATGCCGGTGGCCTGGATCGACTTGCCGCTGGGCGTGTAGTAGCGCGCGGTGGTCAGCTTCACCGAATCGCCGTTGTCCAGCGGCAGCACGGTCTGCACCGAGCCCTTGCCGAAGGTGCGGCTGCCCACCACGCGTGCGCGCTTGTTGTCGCGCAGCGCGCCAGCCAGCACTTCCGAGGCGCTGGCCGAACCGGCATCGGCCAGTACCACCACCGGTGCGCCCTTCAGCAGGTCGCCCGGGGTCGCGTCGAACCGGGCATCGCTGATGCTGATGCCGCCACGGGTGCTGACGATGTTGCCCTTGTCGAGCAGATCGTCGGCGACCTGCACGGCGGCCGTCAGCAGGCCGCCCGGGTTGCTGCGCAGATCCAGCACCAGGCCCTTGAGCTGGCCACCGGACTGCTTCTGCAGTTGCTGCACGTGCTTCTGGAAGTCCGAGCCAGTATCGGCCTGGAAGGTGCTCAGGCGGATATAGCCATAGCCCGGCTCGAGCAGGCGGCTGCGCACGCTGGTCACGCGGATGGTCTGGCGGGTCAGGCTGACATCGAACGGCTTCGGCTTGCCGTCACGCACGATGGTCAGCACCACCTTGCTGCCGGCCGGGCCGCGCAGCGGTTCACTCGCATCGATCGCGCTGATCGGCTTGCCGTCGATGGCGATGATCAAATCGCCGGCAAGGATGCCGGCCTTGGCTGCCGGCGTGTCGTCGATCGGCGCGATCACCTTCATGCTGGCGTTGTCCGGCTGCTGCTGCAGCTCCACGCCGATGCCCTCGTAGGCACCGTTGGCCTGCTCGTCGAAGGCCTGCGCGTCTTCCTTGTTGAAGTAGGTGCTGTGCGGATCAAGGTCGAGCAGCAGGCCACGCACGGCTGACTGCATCAGCTTCTTGTCATCGACCGGGTCGACATAGGCGGCGCGCACCGCGTTGTACACGGCCACGAAACGGCGGATTTCCTCCAGCGGCACCTTCGAGGTCACCGCCTCCTCGCTGTTCGCTGCCTGCCCGCTGGTTTCCTGGCTTGGGGCGGGCGCGGTCTGCTGCGCCCAGGACAGCGCTGGCAACAGGGCCAGCAAGAGGGTGGCGGTACGGGCTGCGCGCATGGATCACTCCTGTCGACGGTGGCATGGTGCCCAAGGCACATGCACCGATTATGCGCGAAGCACAGCTAAATTCCCGTTGAATCCGGACCGCATCCGGCGGGCCAGGATTCAGCGCCGCTGCAGCCAGCTGTCCGGGTTGACCGGCTGCCCGCCACGGCGCAGCTCGAAGTACAGCGCGGTGACGCCCTGGCCGCCGGAATTGCCGACCTTGGCCACGGCATCGCCGCGGCTGACCCGCGCGCCAGCATCCTTCAGCAGGGTGTCGTTATGCGCGTAAAGGCTCATGTAGCCGTTGCCGTGGTCGACGATCAGGATCATGCCGTAGCCGGTCATCCAGTCGGAGAACACCACGGTGCCATCGGCCACGGCCGTGACCGTGCTGCCGGCTGGCGCGCCGATCAGCACACCGCTGCTGGTGCGCCCATCGGGCAGCTTGCCGCCATAGCGGGCCAGCAGGTTGCCGGACAACGGCCACCCCAGGCCGCCGACCTTCGGCGCCGGTGCCGACGCCACCGCAGGTGGAACCTTGGTGGGCGGCGGTGGACGGCCCTGCGCGGCGGCCTGGCGTGCGGCGCGCTCGGCAGCGGCTTTCTCGGCAGCGGCCCGGCGTGCAGCGGCGCGCCGCTCGGCTTCGGCCCGCGCGGCAGCGGCACGCAGGTTGGCCAGCAGCGTTTCCAGTGCCTTGGCGTCCTGGCCCAATGCCTGTTCCTTCTCGCGCTGGTCCTTGAAGCGCTCTTCCAGCGAGGCAACGGTCTTTGCGCGATCGCGGCGGTCCGCTTCCAGGGCGGCTGCCTGCTGTTTCTGGTCCTGCTGCATCCCCTGCAGCTTCTGCTTGCGCTCGGCGATCTGCGCCTGCAGCGCTTCCAGTTCCTTCAGGTCGGCGGTCAGCGTGGTGATCCGCTGCGCACGCTCGCGCTGCAGGTAGCGATGGTAGGCCAGGGCGCGGTTGGCATCGGCCACCGTGTCCTGCGACAGCAGCAGCTTCAGCGGTGCGTGGTTGCCCAACTGATACGCCGCGCGCAACAGCCCGGCCAGTTCGCGGTGCTGCTGGGCCAGGTTGCCCTGCAGCGTGCTGCGGCGCTGCTCGGCTTCGGCGAGGGCGCGGCCCTGCTCGCGCAGCGCGGCTTCCGTCTGCGCAAGTGCACGACCGGTGCGGGCTACCTTCTCGTCGGCCTCGCGCAGCTGCCGCGACGCCTGCCCGCGCTGGCCCTCGATCTGCCGTCGCTCCTGCGCCACGCCCTTCAGTTCGGTACGCAGTTTCTGCAGCTTGCGCTCGGTCTCGCGGGTGGTCTGCGCACCGCTGGGCAGCGGCAGGGCCAGCGCCAACGCCAGCCCCAGCAGCAGGCAGCGACCGCCGCGGGCAGCGGCGATGTGATGTCGGCGTGATGGGAAGGCGTTGTCGCGCAAGGGCTTTCCAGTGACTTCAGGCAGTTGCGGGGGCTACCGGGGAATGGTGACATCTCCGCACGCGGCCTGCCAGCCGCACATCCATCGAGGTCGCCATGAAAACTCTTTCCATTCCGCTGCTGTTGGGCGTACTGCTGGCCACCGGGCCGGTCTGTGCGCAGGAGAACATCAGCAAGGTCAACGGCAGCATCAGCGCCGAACCCGGTCAACGCTACGGCAAGCTGGACACCGTCAACGGCGGCATCCGCGTCGGCGAGGGCGTCGAGACCGGCAGCATCGACACCGTCAACGGCGGGGTGAAGGTCGCCGACCGCGCGCGCACCGGCAAGATCGAAACGGTAAACGGTGGTGTGCGCCTGGGTCGTGAAGTGATCGCCAGTGGCGGCGTCAGCACCGTCAACGGCAGCATCTTCACCGATCGCGGCAGCCAGATCGAAGGCGGCGTCGAGACCGTCAACGGCGGCATCGGCCTGGTCGAGAGCCGCGTCGGCAAGGACGTGGAGACCGTCAATGGTGACATCACCGTCGGTATCGGTTCGCAGGTCAACGGCGGTGTGCATGTGCGCAAGCCGAACTTCAGTGTCTCGCTGACCGCCAGCCGCAAGCCGCGCGTGATCATCGGCCCGAATGCGGTGGTCACCGGCCCCCTGCAGTTCGAACGCGAAGTGGTGCTGTACGTGCATCGCTCCGCTCGCATCGGCCCGGTGACCGGCGCCGAGCCAATCCCGTTCGACACCGATACCGCCCCGGCGGACTGAACCCGCCGGACCTGCCGGTTCGGTAATACTCACTGTTACCGGTCGCGCATCAGGTGCGGCCGCCCTTTGTTCTCCAGGAATCGACGATGCCCCGCAAACTCCTCCTGTGCCTGGCCGCCGCGGCCGCGCTCAGTGCCTGCAAAGGCGAAAACACGCCCGCCGCCGCGCCGGCCACCGACACCCCTGCGGCGAAGCCGGCCGCCCATTCGTTCTCCCCGGAGATCAATGCCGGCGACTTCGCCGAGATGGTCAAGACGCTGGCCTCGGATGAGTTCGAAGGCCGCGCGCCGGGCAGCAAGGGCGAAGAGCTGACGGTCAACTACATCCGCGACCAGATGCAGCGCATCGGCCTGCAGCCCGGCAACGGCGACAGCTGGTTCCAGGATGTGCCGATGACCGAGACCACGGCCGACGAATCGACCGTGCTGAAGATCACCCAGGGCGGCAAGACCACCGAGCTGAAGTTCGGCACCGACATGGTGGTGGGTACCCGCACCGGCCAGGCCGAGGTAAAGGTCGATGCCAGCGACCTGGTGTTCGTCGGCTATGGCGTCGATGCGCCGGAGCAGAAGTGGAACGATTACGCCGGCCAGGACTGGAAGGGCAAGACGGTCGTCATGTTCGTCAACGACCCGGGCTTCCACGTCGAGGACGAGAAGCTGTTCGACGGCAAGCGCATGACCTACTACGGCCGCTGGACCTACAAGTTCGAGGAAGCCGCCCGCAAGGGCGCCGCCGCCGCGCTGATCGTGCACGATACCGCCGGCGCCTCCTACGGCTGGGACGTGGTGAAGAATTCCTGGGCGGGCCCGCAGTACGACCTGCCGGCCAAGGATGATCCGGAAGCGCGTATCCCGGTGCAGGGCTGGCTGAGCGCCGACGCGGCCAAGGCACTGTTCGCCGGTGCCGGCCTGGACCTGGCGCAGGCCTACAAGGACGCCAGCAAGCGCGGTTTCAAGCCGGTGCCGCTGAAGGCCACCGCTGCGGTCGACCTGAAGAGCCAGATCGCACAGAAGCAGTCGCGCAACGTGGTCGGCGTGCTGCCGGGCAGCAAGCGTGCCGACGAGGCGGTGCTGTACATGGCGCACTGGGATCACCTGGGCAAGCATGAGGGCGAGACCGGCGACAACATCTACAACGGCGCCGTCGATAATGCGACCGGCGTCGCCGGTATTCTCGAAGTGGCCGAAGCCATGGCCCACCAGGACCCGAAGCCGGAGCGTTCGGTGGTGTTCCTAGCCGTGACCCTGGAAGAATCCGGCCTGCTGGGTTCGAAGTACTACGTCGCCCACCCGACCTTCCCGCTGGACAAGATCGCCGGCGTGATCAACATCGATGCGATGTCGGTGGCCGGCCGTGCCAAGGACGTGACCGTCACCGGCTTCGGCAGCTCGGAGCTGGAGGACATCCTCAAGCCGTTGGCGGCCGCCCAGGACCGTACGCTGCACGGTGAGACCTCGGTGCAAAGCGGCTTCTACTTCCGCTCGGATCACTTCAACTTCGCCAAGGCCGGTGTGCCGGCCCTGTACGCCGATGGCGGCGAGGACCTGCGCGAGGGTGGCGTGGAAGCGGGCCGCAAGGCCGCGGCGGACTACGGCGCCAACCGCTACCATGGCCCGAAGGACGAGTTCGACGCGGCCACCTGGAAGCTGGATGGCACCGTCGAAGACCTGCAGCTGATGTACGGCGTCGGCAAGGAGCTGGCCGGTGGTGATCGTTGGCCGAACTGGTATGCAGGCAACCCGTTCAAGGCGGCCCGCGACGCGATGATGAAGGACAAGGCTTCGGTCAAGTAAAGTCGGGCCATGCTCGACTGAGCATTGTTGAGAGCAGAGCGGCGCCCCACGGGGCGCCGCTTTTCTTTTGCATACCGTCGGCGGCAGATCCACGACTGGTGTGGATCTGCCGGTAGTGCCGGCCGCTGGCCGGCAATCGATTGGTAGCGGCCAACCTTGGTTGGCGCCATGCTTCCTCGCAGAGGGCATCCACGCAGGGCGTGGATCTAGCGGGCGATGTAACGCCATCGGGTTGCCGGCCAGCGGCTGGCACTACCTGTATTCCTGCGCCCAAAGAAAAACCCCGCTGCGCGAGCAGCGGGGTTTTGGGTGTAAACCCTGGCGATGACCTACTCTCGCATGGCTTGAGCCACACTACCATCGGCGCAGCTGCGTTTCACTTCCGAGTTCGGGATGGGATCGGGTGG
>NZ_JAXBQT020000007.1:0-43509 GCF_047520755.2 Stenotrophomonas sp. FR010
AACTCATCCGTGTACTGCTTGCTGTTGCCCATAAACACCTCGGTCATTGCCATGAATTATGGCGTCCGGATGTCTACGAAAGGCTGGTCGGTCCACAGACGACCAGGGGGGCGTTCTCAGTCTATGAGTACGGTGAGACGGACAATAGCCAGCGCGGTAGTCCGCGTAGGGCAAGGACTGTTTTTTGCATCCGTGGTCGGGGCCATTGTGACCCTGGCGGCGATGCTGGCACTACCGTTCTTAAAACACTGAAACGTAAGACCTTTTTGTGGAGCGCAGCCGGGGGTGGCGGCGCATTACAACGCCGTGAGCAGGGGACAGGACGGCCCCTTCGCAGGGCAGAAGTACCTGGACCTGTTCGTGAAAGCCTTTGGATATGAGATCGGAATCGACCCCTCCCCCACGCCTTGGCAGCGTGGTTTCTGGATGGACAAAATTGGCAAGAATGCCATCAACATTGGCTTGGGCCTTGTAATCCTTACATTGCGGCTCCAAGATAGACCCTGATGGTTTCCCAAGGGGGAACCATCCCCTTACGGAAAATGAGCGCACCATGAATCTCTCGCAGAAAGAACTGACGGCCATTCTCACAACCGCACTGTCAGCCTTCCGGGAAGAGATCGACGAGGACATCACCGCCACCCGCATCCTCACCCTACTCGCCGTTGTGGACGAGCCGGGCATTCAGCAGGTGGACCTTGAGCGCGTCCTCGGCGGACTCTCTCCCTCCGCAGTGAGCCGCAATGTGCTCGACCTGTCGTCTATCAAGCGTAACCGCGAGCCGGGGCCTGACTTCCTAGAGCAGCGCCCTGATCCCGCCTACCGCAAGCGCAACCTGATCTTCCCGACGACCAAGGCGCTGCACTGGCTGGCTTCGCTCGCAGAACGTGTCAACCGCAAGGTGACGGCGCGCGTCGCAGCCGCCTAACCCCCAACACCCCGTTGTGCCCCGAGGCCCGCCTAGTGCGGGCCTTTTTCATTTCTGGAGATACACATGGCCCTTCGCCTCAAAGGGACCGCGCCCAAGCCGGGTGCGCCCGATAAGCGCTACTACATGCTCGACGTGCAGGAGGGATACCGGCGCGTGCGCTTGTCCACCGGCACCCGCGACCGCGTGGCAGCCGAGCGCAAGGAGCAGGCGGTCCTCGACGCCCTGCGCGACGACCCCGAGATTGCAGAGGACGCGCTGCGGGAGCTGATTCGGGGCAAGTCCCGGTCGGTGCAGATGGCCGTGGCGAAGGCCAAGGTCCGCCAGCGCACCCTCAAGGACGCGATGGACGACGCGCTGGACGACCGCAACTTTTGGGGCAAGCTCCGGTCCATCGACACCGTGCGTACCAACTGCAAGGTGGTCCAGAGCTACCTGGGCGAGGAAACGCCCATCAACGACATCACGCAGGCCGCGGTCAACGACATGGCGCAGCGCATGCTCGCCGACAAGGCGGCTCCCGCCACCGTGAACCGCAAGATGCAGTGCCTCCTTGCCCTACTGAAACGCGAGAGGAAGGCCGGCCGGTTCTTGGGAGAGCTGCCCGAGTACAGCTTGGCCGACGAGAGGGACAACGCACGCACGTTCGTCCTGAACGTTGAGGACGAGGAATTGATCCTGGCGCGGCTGCTGGAGTGGGACACGCTCCCGAACGGCCCTGCCGGAGGGCACCCACGGGTGCGCGACGGGGCGGACTACCGCGACCTGTTCGTGTGCCTCGCCGACCTGGGCTGCCGCATGAGCCAGGCCATCGGCATCCGGTGGTCCGAAGTAGTCGATCAGGGCGGAAGGCTCCACGTCCGCTTCTGGCGGCACGCTACGCTCAAGAAGGGGCGTCCCCGCACCCTACCCTGCACCGCCCGTGTCGCCGAGGTTCTACAGCGGCGCAAGGACGCCCTGGCGGCCACATCGGACGGCCCCTTCACGATGCTCAATCGCACGCGCGCCGACCGGCTGTGGCAATGGGCCATCAAGGGGACACATCTCGCTTCCGAGAAGGAGTGCGTACCGCATGCGCTCCGCCATACGTGCGCCACTCGGCTGCTGCTGGCGACCGGCAACATCAAGCTCGTGCAGGAGTGGCTCGGACACCGCGACATCCAGACCACCTCAGCGGTCTACGCGAAGGTACTGGCCGAGCAATCGCTCCAAGGCATGTCTGCACTGGAGCAGTTCCGCCTCCCAGCCGCCTCGAACGGAACAGGTGACGTTCCGAGACAGGGATCAATTGCCAAAGCGGGAATCCAATAGGACAACTGACCGTCGCCAGCTTATTTTTCAATCACTTAGGCAATCTGTGCTCGGCCAGATGGTGCGAAAGGCGGGACTCGAACCCGCACGAGGTCACCCTCACTGGAACCTAAATCCAGGGCGTCTACCAATTCCGCCACTTTCGCGTGGCCGGCGCAGGTGTTCATTGTCGCAGGCGATGGCGGGAAGCGGAAGGCCTGCACAAAACTGAACATGGCAATTGCGCGCAGCCCGCGCGTTGAACCACCCCGGCGAGCGCAAGCTCATCCGGGGTGGCGGGGTTCACTGCTGCGGCCTGGCCTTGGCCGCCGCCGTATCGGCACCCTGCTCGGCTGCAGGATCCACCTTGCGGATCTCCACGCCCCCGTCGCCGGTGCGCCGCAGGGCCGCCGACTCCGGCGTGGCCTTGCGCACATCCACCGAACCATCCGCATTGCGCTGCACGTCCACCGCATCGGGCAGGGCCTCCCGCTCTGCCGCCTGAGCCGGCTGCATCTGCATGGCCTCACCGACCGGGCGCGCAGGAGCACTTTCAGTGCCAGCATCGCGTTCGACGGTCTGCGCGGGATCGTCGGCGGGCGCGCAGGCCGCCAGTGCCAGCAACGCGAAGGAAACCCACAGCGTGCGGTGCAATCGATTGATATGAGCCATCAACATCGTCCTTCGTGCATGCGCCGTCGGCGCGGAAGATCCATTGGGTGCGATGCAGGATGCGATGCGGTGAGATGCAGCGCACAGCATTGAAAACACTGATGACGTGTATGCCGCTGATTTCAGCATTGCTTCAGTCGATCCACGCCAGGCGTGGATGAAATCCCCCAGCGAACAGGCAAGAAAAAAGCCACTTGGCGGACCAAGTGGGAAGCTGCCGCGCATTCGCGCCGCAGCCCCACGCTTTGCGCGGCAAAGCGCGGGCCCCACTTCATCAGCCGCCACATCCCCGCGGCTTCGCCGTGCCCCCTTGACTCAAGGGGGCTCCACTCCAGCCAGCACCGCTGGCATCTGCAGATGCCCCTCAGCGAACAGGCAAGAAAAAAGCCACTTGGCGGACCAAGTGGCTTTTGTCTGGTGGGCTGTCAAGGATTCGAACCTTGGACCTATTGATTAAGAGTCAACTGCTCTACCAACTGAGCTAACAGCCCGAAATCGGGGCGCGAATTATGACCCGATCCGCTCGGTGGGTGCAAGCACTTTTTTCAACGTGGTTGAAACCAGCACTGCGGGGCCCGCTCCTGCTGCAGATCCACGCCAAACGGGTTCTGCAACGCGTGATCCATCGGAACGATGGGAGTCACACCTATAAGAAAAAAGCCACCTGGCGTACCAGGTGGCTTCTGTCTTGGTGGGCCGTCAAGGATTCGAACCTTGGACCTATTGATTAAGAGTCAACTGCTCTACCAACTGAGCTAACGGCCCGTGAAACTCAGACGCACATTGTAGCGTGCCTTCTGTTTATTGCAATACCGTTTCGGCTGCGCCGATGCGGTTGAATCAGTGGGGTGGCTGAGGGGATTCGAACCCCCGACCACCGGAATCACAATCCGGTACTCTAACCAACTGAGCTACAGCCACCACTGAAACTTTCGCTCCATCGCCGATATCACTGACGCTGGAACCTTGAACATTGCCTGGGGACTGTCACCGAAGCTGCGGTCCGCCGAAGCGAGTCCGATATTCTGGTGGAGTCCTTGCGCTTTTGCAAGCACTTCTTCACATCCGTCGATGCGATCCCGGTGCTCGCCAATGGCGCGCCCGACAGGAATCGAACCTGTAACCGCCGGCTTAGAAGGCCGGTGCTCTATCCAGTTGAGCTACGGGCGCCCGAACCGGAACGGTGTCCAATCCGACGTGGCGTGGGATTGGTCGGGGTAGAGGGATTCGAACCCCCGACATCCTGCTCCCAAAGCAGGCGCGCTACCAGACTGCGCTATACCCCGGTCTTGCAATCCCCTCGGGTTGGGCCCGGGGAGTTGGTCATTGTCGCCAAGCGCGTTGGGAACTGTCAACGAAGGATGCACAGATCCCGGGCCTGCCACAACGCCGAAAGCAGTCATCGGCTATGCTCACGCCCATCGGCCGGATGGCCGTCCCGACCTTCATCCGCACGGAGAACACGCATGCGCAGCGGCAACCCGGCTCTTTCCGAGTCGACTTTCCTCGACCTCGCCAGTGGCTCGGTAGTGACCAGCCCCGACCAGGTCATGACCCTCAATGGCACCGCCAACAAGACCGGCATCCTGCTGCTGTTGACCGTGCTGACCGCGGCGTTCGCCTGGAGCCAGGCGGTCGACGAGTACGGCCAGATTTCCGGCAGCGCGAGCCTGTACGCCATCGGTGGCGCGATTGGCGGCCTGGTGCTGGCATTGATCACCATCTTCAAGAAGGAATGGTCACCGGTCACCGCGCCGATGTACGCGCTGGTCGAAGGCCTGTTCCTGGGCGCCGTGTCGGCCCTGTTCAACATGAAGTATCCGGGCATCGTGTTCCAGGCGGTGCTGCTGACCTTCGGCACCTTGGCCGCCCTGCTGTTCGCATACCGCAGCGGCCTGATCAAGGCCACCGAGAACTTCAAGATGGGCGTGGTCGCCGCCACCGGCGGCATCGCCCTGCTCTACCTGGCCTCGTTCGTGCTGGGCTTCTTCAACATCAACGTGCCGGTGATCCACGACTCCAGCTGGCTGGGCATTGCCTTCAGCCTGTTCGTGGTGGTCGTGGCCGCGCTGAACCTGGTGCTGGACTTCGATTTCATCGAGACCGGCGTGGCCCAGCGCGCGCCGAAGTACATGGAGTGGTATGGCGCATTCGGCCTGATGGTGACCCTGGTCTGGCTGTATGTGGAGTTCCTGCGCCTGCTGTCGAAGATCCAGCAGCGCTGAACCGGGCAGAGCCATAAACGACAAAGGGCGCCTTCGGGGCGCCCTTTTCTCTTTGTAACGCCTGGCTGCTGCACAGGCCGGCTAGCCAGTCACGCCGGCCTGTGCAGCGTAGTGCGCCGCAAGGTGCTCTACCAGCGCGCGCACCTTGGGCGCGAGCGCGCGCGCATGCGGGTACAACGCGAAGTAGCGCCGCTGGCCGGCATGCCAGGCCGGCAGCACGCGGATCAGACGACCGGCGCGCAGGTCCTCCTGCACGGTCAGCGCGGTGAACAGGCTGATGCCCATTCCGGCCAGCGCGGCGGCGTACAGCGCAGGCGTGGCATCCACACGCAGGCGCTGCCCGGCTTCAACGCTCACGCAGGCGCCGCGCGGCCCCTGCAACCGCCAGGGCGGCATTGATGGGGTGGGACTGAAACCCAGCAGCGTGTGCTGCTCCAGATCCGCAGCCTGCCGCGGCAGGCCATGCCGGGCCAGGTAGGCCGGTGCGGCGACCAGGATGCACGGGCAGCTGGCCAGCTCGCGCGCGACCAGCTGGCTGTCCGGCAATGAAGCTGCAATGCGCAGCGCCAGGTCGAAGCCACCGCCCACCACATCGACCAGCTGATCATCCGCCGACAGGTCCAGCGTGACCTGCGGGTAACGCTGCAGGAACGAGGGCAGCCAATGCGGCAGTTCCTGGCTGGCCACTACCTGCGGCACGCTGATCCGCACCCTGCCACTGGGTTGCGCCTGCCCGGCGCGGGCACGATCGTCCGCCTCCTGCAGGCGGTCCAGCAGCGTTGCCGCCTCGCGGTAGTAATCGCGCCCGGCCTCGGTCAACGACAGCCGACGGCTGTTGCGATCGAGCAGGCGTACCTGCAGGTGTTCTTCCAGCTGCCGCAGTTGCCGCGACATCGCCGAGTGGGTGGTCCCCAGGCGCTCGGCGGCCGCAGTGAAACTGCCCGCGTCAACGATGGCGCGCAGCGCACGCAGGGCGGCGAAGTGATCCATCGGCGGGCAGCTCCACGTGGCGGGGCCCACGGCATGCGGGCCCCGCCAGCTTATCAAGCGCCGTCACCGGCCTTGCGTACCGGCAGCGCCAGGATCGCGTCGGTGCTCATGACATCGCCGAAGGCGTCTTCGATCTGCGCCAGCGAGGCCTCATGCAGCGCGCGATGATCGATGCGACGGCCGCCGGCCAGATCCAGGTCACGGCTGGCGCTGGCATCGGACGAGACGATCACCCGGTAGCCACGTGGGGCGGCCGCTGCGTCGCGCGCGGCACCGGCCACACAGGCATGGGTCTGCAGGCCAGTGACGATCAGGGTATCGATACCGGCATTCATCAGCATCGGGTCGAGCACGGCTGCGGACGCGCCGGCGAACACGCTGACATTGTCCTTCTGCACCACGGTCTCGCCCTGGCGCGGCTGCAGGTCGCGATGGAAGGCGGCATTGACGCTGCCCTGCGCGAACAGGGGTGCGCCGGCCGGCAGCACGTGCTGGACATGGATCACGCGGATGCCGTGGGCATCGGCGAATTCGACTACCCGCCTGGCCTGGCGCAGTGCGGCCACGCCATCGGGAATGACCATGCGGCCACCCGCAAAGCCCGGTACGGCCCTGGCATCGAAGTACTCGTTCTGGAAGTCGATCACCAGCACGGCAGTCTTCGCCGCATCCAGCGAGGTCGCGACCGGCGCACCCGCCATATGGCGGATGGTGGCATGGGCCGGCTCGGCAGCAGCAACCGGGATGGTGGCGGTCATGCCGAGCAAGCTGGCCAGGCCGAAGGCGGTGAGGTTCATGTTCAAGCTCCGGTGCGTTGGGAAGTGGGCACAGGATGCGGAGCGGATGGCGCACGAACCAGCCGTGAAACAGCACATGATCTGTGCGATATCAGCACAGACCGCTTCTGTGGAGTCGAGCCATGCTCGACTCTACAGAGGCGGAAAAACGCAACGGGGCGCCCGAAGGCGCCCCGCTGTGCATCCGACCGAGGTCGGCCGGCCGCTTACAGGCGGCTGGCAATGGCCTTGGCAAAGCTCATGGTGGTGCCGGTGCCACCCAGGTCGCCGGTCAGCGAATCCTTGGCTTCCATGGTCGCCACGATGGCCTTGCGCAGGCGCTCGGCGTTTTCCGGCTGGCCGATGTGGTCCAGCATCTGCGCGGCCGCCAGCAGCAGCGCGCACGGATTGGCCTTGCCCTGGCCGGCGATGTCCGGCGCGGTGCCGTGCACGGCTTCGAAGATCGCCGCATCCTTGCCGATATTGGCGCCCGGAGCCAGGCCCAGGCCGCCGACCAGGCCAGCGCACAGGTCGGAGATGATGTCGCCGAACAGGTTCGTGGTGACGATCACATCGAACTGTTCCGGGCGCATCACCAGCTGCATGCAGCAGTTGTCGACGATCATTTCCTGGAATTCGATGTCCGGGTACTGCGCGGCCACTTCACGGGCGACATTCAGGAACAGGCCCGAGGTCGATTTGATGATGTTGGCCTTGTGCACGGCGGTGACCTTCTTGCGGCCGGTGCTCTTGGCCAGCTCGAAGGCGTAGCGCACGATGCGCTCGGAGCCCTTGCGGGTGATGCGGGTGCCGGAGAAGGCGGTCTCGCCGTCGGCCGACACTTCCTGGCCTTCGGCCAGGTAGGCACCTTCGGTGTTCTCACGGACGGTGATCAGGTCGACGTTGTCGAAACGCGACTTGGTGTTCGGGAAGGTGTGGGCCGGGCGCACGTTGGCGTACAGGTCGAAGTGGCGGCGCAGGCTGACGTTGATCGAGGTGAAGCCACCACCGACCGGGGTGGTCAGCGGGCTCTTCAGCGCGACCTTGTTGCGCGCGATCGATTCCAGGGTCACCGCCGGCATCAGGTCGCCGTGCTTTTCCAGGGCCACCAGGCCGGCGTCGGCGTCTTCGTACTCCAGGCCAGTCTTGAGCTGGTCGAGCACGAACAGGGTGGCGTCCATGATTTCCGGGCCAATGCCGTCGCCGCGGATGACCGTAATTTTCTGCGTCATTGATCGATGTTCCGAACAGGGGGAAAAACGCCGTCCGGACGTGCCCGGAAACGCCGGCGCAAAGGAAGTTTCACCGGCAATTATGCCTGAGCCGGGGCCGAGGTCCCAAATAGACCATGGTCCCAGTCCCCGGCTCAGGCAGAATTGCCCGCGCATCGCCCCTCTACCCCCGCCCTGTCGGCGCGCCCCTTCAACAAGAAGGGGCTCCTGGGCTGTTGGATCGCGGGACAGGCCCCCTCGAGGGCCCGGTAGTGCCGGCCGCTGACCGGCAACCCCGGCCATGTCGGGTTCAGGCGATGCCGGCCGCTGGCCGGCACGACCCTCAGTGCTCGTGCGCGGCTGGCGCGGCGGCGCCGCCTTCGAGCTGGTCGAGGAAGTCGACCGCGCGGCGCAGGTGCGGGATCACGATGGAGCCGCCCACCACCAGGCCGACCGAGAAGGTCTCGAAGAACTCCTCACGGGTCACCCCGGCGTCCTTGCACTGGGCCACGTGGTAGCTGATGCAGTCGTCGCAGCGCAGCACCATCGAGGCCACCAGGCCCAGCAGCTCCTTGGTCTTCACGTCCAGCGCGCCAGCCTGGTAGGTCTGCGTATCCAGCGCGAAGAAGCGGCGCACCACCTGGTTCGGTTCGCCCAGGATGCGCTCGTTCATGCGCTTGCGGAACTCGGTGAACTCGGCGATGCGGTCCTTGCTGCCGTCGTCGGCCGCGCTCATGCCTGGCCCTGCCCGGCCAGCAGCGGCTCGAGCTTGCCTTCACGGTGCAGGGCCATCATGTCGTCGTAGCCGCCGACATGGACGTCGCCGACGAAGATCTGCGGCACGCTGGTGCGGCGGGTCAGCGCCATCATCTTCTCGCGCTCGGCCGGGTCCAGGTCGATGCGGACCTCGGTCCACTGCTGGCCCTTGCTCTTCAGGAAGTTCTTGGCGGCCACGCAGTACGGGCAGACGGCAGTGGAATAGATGGTGATGGCGGGGGCGCCGCCGGCGGTCTGGGCTGTCACGGGAAACTCCACGATGGATCGACGGTCTACATATGGTACCGGTGCGCTGGAATTTCCACGCCACGGCCGCAACACTGTGGATTAACGAATGGTTGCCCCCCGCCCTGCCACGCTTGGCGCGCCCCGCCCGAGGACCTTCTGCTTGCGAGCCCTGCTGCTGACTACCGCCGTCACCCTGGCCCTGGCCATGCCGCTGGCCCAGGCCCAGGAGAAGCTGCCCGACATCGGCTCTTCGGCCGGCGAGCTGCTGACCCCGGCCCGCCAGGCCGAGTACGGCGCGATGATGCTGCGCGAGCTGCGCAACTACGGCTACCTGCTGGAAGATCCGCTGGTCAACGACTGGCTGCAGACCATGGGTACCCGGCTCGGCTCCAATAGTGACCAGCCGCGGCAGCCGTACACCTTCTTCGTGATGAACGACCGCCAGATCAACGCGTTCGCCACGCTGGGCGGCTACATCGGGGTCAATGCCGGACTGGTGCTGACCGCCGAGCGCGAGGACGAGGTCGCTGCGGTGCTGTCCCACGAAATCGCCCACGTCACCCAGCAGCACGTGCTGCGCGGTGTCGAGCGCGCCCAGCGCGACCAGATCCCGATCCTGCTGGGCATGCTGGCGGCGGTAGTGGCCGCCCAGGCCAGCAACAGCACGTCGTCCGGCAACGCGACGATGGCGGCGATCAGCTCCGGCATGGGCCTGATGCAGCAGCGGCAGATCAACTACACCCGCTCCAACGAGTCCGAGGCCGACCGCCTCGGCATCCGCACCCTGTCGCGCAGCGGCTACGACGTGGATGCCATGGCCGGCTTCTTCGAGCGGATGTCGGCAGCCATGCGCGGCAACGAAGGCGGCTACAGCGTGCCCGAGTTCCTGCGCACCCACCCGGTCAACATCACCCGCATCAGCGAGGCCAAGTCCCGCGCCCAGCAGATGAAGAAGGATACGGTGCTGCTCACCACCAGCACGCCCACCGGCGAGCGCAAGGAGCGGGTGGACCCGGCCGATCCCAGCCTGGGCGAGCCGCTGCTGCGCGGCAACAACCCGCTGCTGCCCGGCAGTGTGCTGCGCCTGCCGATCGGCCAGCTCAACCGTGGCGCCAGCGGTGACTTCGAGTGGGCGCGTGAGCGCCTGCGCGTGCTCAGCGCGGACTCCACCCCCGAGCTGGAGCGCGAGTACGCCGACCTGGCCAAGCGGCAGAAGGACGGCCTCAACGATGCGCAGCGCTACGGCCAGGCGCTGGCGGTGATGCGCGGTGGCCGTGCCGGTGCCGGCCAGGCCCGGCAGACCCTGGCCGGCCTGCTGCAGACCCACCCCGGCAACCTGTGGCTGGCGCTGGGCCTGGGCGAGGCGGAGTCACGCGCAGGCCAGGCGGCCCAGGCCAACAGCCGCTTCGAGCAATTGTTGCGCGAACACCCCAACAGCCGCCCGGTGGCACTGACCTATGCCGAGATCCTGAACGAACAAGGCAGCCGCGAAGCCGGCCAGCGTGCGCAGGCGATGCTGCGCCCCCTGCTGTCGCAAAGTGGTAACGATCCGGTCTTCCAGCAGCGTTTCGCCCGCGCCAGTGAGTTGGCTGGCGACAGCGTGCGCGCCAGCGAGGCCTATGCCGAGGCCGCCTTCCTCAGCGGGCGGCCAGAACAGGCGCTGATGCAGCTGCAGGCGCTCAAGCGCAACCCGGCGCTGGATTACATCGGCCGCGCGCGGGTTGACGCGCGCATCGAATCGATCACCCCGACGGTGCTGGAACTGCGCCGGCAGGGCGTGCAGGACCCGGATCTGGACCGTCGCTGAGCACCGCATGACCGGCCGATGGCAATCCAGGCCGGTTCCGGCCGGGTAGTCACAAACATGTCATCAAACCGTAGTCTACTGGCACCACTCCAGTAACCGAGCCCTACGGTGTCCTCGTGCAGAAACGCATCCTGATCGTCGATGACGAGCCCGCGATCCGTGAAATGGTCGCCTTCGCCCTTCGCAAGGGCGATTACGAACCGGTCCACGCCGGCGATGCCCGGGAGGCCCAGACCGCGATCGCCGATCGCGTTCCCGACCTGATCCTGCTGGACTGGATGCTGCCCGGCACCAGCGGCTTGGACCTGGCCCGTCGCTGGCGCAAGGAAACGCTGACCCGCGAAGTGCCGATCATCATGCTGACCGCCCGCGGCGAGGAGAACGATCGCGTCGGTGGCCTCGAGGCCGGTGTCGATGACTATGTGGTCAAGCCGTTCTCGGCACGCGAACTGCTGGCCCGCATCCGCGCGGTCATGCGCCGCGCCCGCGAAGATGACGAGGACGGCAGCGTAGCCGTCGGCCCGATCCGTATCGACGGCGCCGCCCATCGCGTGTTCGCCAACGACCAGCCGGTGCCGATCGGCCCGACCGAATACCGCCTGCTGCATTTCTTCATGACCCACCCGGAGCGCGTCTACACCCGCGCGCAGCTGCTGGACCATGTGTGGGGCGGCAGCGTTTACGTGGAGGAACGCACCATCGACGTGCATATCCGCCGCCTGCGCAAGACGCTGGAGCCGTTCAACGCCGAGAACATGGTGCAGACCGTGCGCGGCGCCGGCTACCGCTTCTCCACCGCCACCTGAGTCTCGTCGTGCCGGCACCGCGCACCTGCAGGTGCCGGTGCCGGCAACTCTGCTATAACCCTCGGTTCACCCCAGTGAACCGCCGCACCTCAACGACGAGATCGCAATGCCCCGCCACATCCGCTCTGCCTGGTTGAAGACCCTGGCCACCGTTGCCGCGGTGCTGCTGTTCGCCGGACTGGTGGGGTGGTTCACGGGCCATCTGTGGTTGTGCATCGCACTGGGCGCGCTGGCGACCCTGGCCTGGCATTACTGGCGCCTGCGCAGCGTTCTGCGCCGGCTGACCGCTCGCCAGCGCTGGGACACCGCCGAAGAAGGCACCGGCGTCTGGAACGAACTGGACCGCCTGCTGTACCGCAACCAGGTGGAAATGCGCGTGCGCAAGCGCCGCCTGCTGGACATGCTGCGCAGCTACCGCGCCGCCGCCGCCGCGCTGCCCGATGCTGTCGTCGTGCTGGATCGCAACAGCCAGCGCGTGCAGTGGTTCAACGAAGCGGCTACCGCCCTGCTCGGCCTGCACCATCCCGGCGACCTTGGCGAGGCCCTGGTCGAGCGCCTGCAGCCGATGCCGCTGGCGCACTGGCTGGCCGGTGGCCGCAATGCCGAGCCCATCCTGGACGTACCCTCGCCGGTCGATCCGGCGATCCGCCTGAACCTGCGCCTGATTCCCTATTCGTCGGACTACTGGCTGCTGATCGCGCGTGACGTCAGCAAGCTGCTGCGCCTGGAGCAGGTGCGGCGGGATTTCGTCGCCAACGTTTCACACGAGCTGCGCACGCCGCTCACCGTGGTCCACGGCTACCTGGACATGATGGACCCGGAGGATTTCCCGGGAACCGGACCGATGCTGGAAGAAATGCGCAAGCAGAGCCAGCGCATGGCCCAGCTGGTGGAAGACCTGCTGACCCTGTCGCGCCTCGAATCGCAGGAACACAGCGAGGACGAGACCGTGGCCATGCAGCCGATGCTGGCCACCCTGCGCCGCGAAGCCGAAGCGCACAGCCAGGGCCGCCACCAGATCAGCATCGACGACCTGGCCGGCGTTGACCTTCAGGGCTCGACCAAGGAGCTGCACAGCGCCTTCTCCAACCTGGTCACCAATGCGGTGCGCTATACGCCGGCCGGTGGCCGCATCGCGGTGGAGTTCCGCCGCGAGGGCGACGGTGCGGTGCTGGCGGTGCGTGACTCCGGCTACGGCATCCCGGCCACCCACCTGCCGCGCCTGACCGAACGCTTCTACCGTGTCTCCAGCAGCCGCTCGCGCGAAAGCGGTGGTACCGGCCTGGGCCTGTCCATCGTCAAGCACATCCTCGGCCTGCACCACGCACGGCTGGAAATTGAAAGCGAAGTCGGCAAGGGCTCGGTGTTCTCCTGCCATTTCGATGCCGACCACGTGCGCCCGCGCGAGTCCGCCCCCCTGACCTCCATCGAAGAATGACGCCATGAGCAGCCTCGGATCCCTCCCCCTCCCCGTGAGCCCGGACAACGATCCGTTGCGTGACCCGGCGCTGTACATCAATCGCGAACTGTCACAGCTGGATTTCAACTTCCGCGTGCTGGCCCAGGCGATGGACCCGCAAGTGCCGCTGCTGGAGCGCCTGCGCTTCATGTGCATCTCCTGCACCAACCTCGACGAGTTCTTCGAGATCCGCGCCGCCGCCGTGCGCCACGCGCAGGAGTACGGCCTGCCACCCGCACCGGACGGGATGAGCCCGCAGGCCATCCTGAGCGCCATCCATGACCGCGCCGCCGAACTGGTGGACCAGCAGTACCGCTGCTGGAACGAGACGCTGCGGCCGGCGCTGATGGAGGCCGGCATCGGCGTGCTCGGCCGCCACTCCTGGACCGACCGCCAGAAGCGCTGGCTGCGCGCCTACTTCCGCAACGAGATCATGCCGGTGCTGTCGCCACTGGGCCTGGACCCGGTGCACCCGTTCCCGAAGATCCTCAACAAGTCGCTGAACATCGTGGTGGTGCTCAAGGGCACCGATGCGTTCGGCCGCGCCGGCCACCTGGCCATCGTGCGTGCGCCGCGCTCACTGCCGCGCATCATCCAGCTGCCGGAAAAGCTCGGCGGGCCCCAGAACTTCGTGTTCCTCTCGTCGGTGCTGTCGACCTTCGTCGATGAGCTGTTCCCGGGCATGGAAGTCCAGGGCGCCTACCAGTTCCGCGTCACCCGCAATTCCGAGCTGGTGGTGGACGAGGAGGAAGTGGAGAACCTGGCGCTGGCACTGCGCGACGAACTGGTCGACCGCGGCTACCGGCCAGCGGTGCGGCTGGAGATCGCGCACGACATGCCGCGCGAGATCGTGCGGACCCTGCTGCAGAATTTCGGCCTGACCGAGAACGCGGTGTACCGCATCGATGGCCCGGTCAACCTCAACCGCATCATCCAGCTGTACGACCTGATCGCGCAACCGGACCTGAAATACCCGCCGATGACCCCGCGCACGCTGCGCGACAGTGACGGCATCTTCGAGACGGTGGCGCGCCAGGACCTGCTGCTGCACCACCCATTCGACGCCTTCACCGCAGTGCTGGACCTGATCCGGCAGGCGGCAATCGATCCGAACGTGCTGGCGATCAAGCAGACCCTGTACCGCACCGGCAAGGACTCACTGATCGTCGATGCGCTGATCCAGGCCGCGCGTAACGGCAAGGACGTGACCGTGGTGGTCGAACTGCGCGCCCGCTTCGACGAAGAAGCCAACCTCGGCCTGGCCGATCGCCTGCAGGAAGCCGGCGTGCAGGTGGTGTACGGCGTGGTCGGCTACAAGACCCACGCCAAGATGCTGCTGATCGTGCGCCGCGAGGGCCGCAAGCTGCGCCGCTACGTGCACCTGGGTACCGGCAACTACCACAGCGGCACCGCCCGCGCGTATACCGACATCAGCCTGATCACCGCCGATGCGGACATCGGCAATGACGTGCACCTGCTGTTCCAGCAGCTGTCCGGGCTGGCGTCGAAGATGAAGCTCAAGCGCCTGCTGCAGTCGCCCTTCACCCTGCACACCGGCATCCTCGGCCGCATCGAGCGCGAGACGCGCATCGCCGCCGCCGGCCGCCCGGCGCGGATCATCGCCAAGATGAACGCACTGAACGAACCGCAGGTGGTGCGCGCGCTGTACGCCGCGTCGCAGGCCGGCGTGCAGATCGACCTGATCATCCGCGGCGCCTGCACGCTGCGACCGGGCGTGCCGGGCATCTCGGACAACATCCGCGTGCGCTCGATCGTCGGCCGCTTCCTGGAGCACAGCCGCGTCTACTGGTTCGGCAACGACGGCGCACCGGAAATGTACTGCGCCAGCGCGGACTGGCTGGAACGCAACCTGCTGCGCCGGGTCGAGACCTGCTTCCCGATCCTCGATCCGGAACTGGCCAAGCGGGTCTACCGCGAAGTCCTGCAGAACTACCTTGACGACAACCTCAACGCCTGGGAGCTGGATGCCGACGGCATCTACCACAAGCGTGCCCCGGCCCACGACGAAGCGCCGCATTCGGCACAGATGGCGTTGATGCAGGGGCTCTGACCCGGTGTGTCGACCAGGGTCGACACCTACCAGGAGCGGGAGGTGCCGCCCCCCTTGCAGTCCCGCCGCGCTCCCCTCTTCCAAAATGTGAAGGCCGCGCGGTGACGAGCACACCGCCCCTTCGGCTAACATTCGTCCATGCCGCACACCACCACGACTCCGCCCGCATTGCAGGATGGCGACCTGCTGGCCGCCATCGACCTTGGCTCCAACAGTTTCCACATGGTCATCGCGCGCTATACGCTCGGCCAGCTGCGGGTGATCGACCGCCTGCGCGAGACGGTGCGCATGGCCGATGGCCTGGATGGCAAGGGTGGTCTCTCTTCCGCTGCACGCCAACGTGCACTGGAATGCCTGGCCCGCTTCGGCCAGCGCATCCGCAATGTGCCGCCGCACCGGGTGCGCGCGCTGGCCACCAACACCGTGCGCCAGCTGCGCTCGCCGCAGTCATTCCTGGTACCGGCCGAAACCGCACTGGGGCATGCCATCGAAGTGGTCAGCGGGCGCGAAGAAGCGCGCCTGATCTACCTGGGCGTGGCCCACGCGCAACCGCCCAAGCCCGGCCAGCGCCGGCTGGTGATCGACATCGGCGGTGGCTCCACCGAGTTCATCATCGGCATGGGCATGCAGACCCTGGAGCGCGAAAGCCTGCAGGCCGGCTGCATCGCCAGCACCCGGCGCTTTTTCCCCGGCGGCAAGCTGAGCAAGAAGCGCTGGAAGGACGCGCTGGCCGAGATTGGCCGCGAGTTCCAGCCTTTCGCCAGCAAGTACCGCGCGCTGGGCTGGCACGAAGCGTTGGGCTCTTCGGGCACGCACAAGGCGATCAGCGAGATCTGCGCGACGATGAAGCTGAGCAAGGGCGCCATCACCGCCGAGGCCCTGCCGCAGCTGCGCGATGAACTGCTGAAGGCCAAGAAGATCGACGACATCCAGCTGCCGGGCCTGTCCAGCGACCGCCGCCCGATCATCGCCGGCGGCATCCTGGTGCTGGAAGCGGCCTTCCAGGCGCTGGGCCTGCAGAAGCTGCTGGTCAGCAAGGCGGCGATGCGCGAAGGCATCCTGTATGACATCGTCGGCCGCGCCGGCGAAAACGACCTGCGTGACGAATCGGTGGCTGCGCTCAGCCAGCGCTACGGCATCGATACCGTCCAGGCCGAGCGCGTGCAGGACACCGCGCTGTCCCTGCTGGAACAGGTGCAGGAGCGCTGGAGGCTCGATGCCGACGATGCGCGCATGCTGGGCTGGGCCGCGCGCCTGCACGAGCTGGGCCTGATGATCGCGCACAGCGGCTACCACGTGCATGGCAGCTATGTGCTGGAACACTCGGATATCGCCGGCTTCTCGCGCCAGGAGCAGCAGATGCTGGCGGCTCTGGTGCGCAGCCACCGCCGCAGCGTGACCAAGACCGCCTTCGACGCCCTGCCCGAGCGACTGCTGCTGACCGCACGCCGGCTGGCGGCCCTGCTGCGGCTGGCGGTGCTGCTAAACCGTGCCCACGAAGACGATCCGCTGCCGGCACTGGAATTGACCGCCGACGACAACCGGCTGTCGCTGATCGTGCCGCAGGCCTTCATCGATGCCCGCCCGCTGCTGCGCGCGGACCTGATCGGCGAGACCGATGGCATCGCCGGGCTGGGCATCCAGTTCCGTCCGTTCGTGGCCTGAATACGCTGTCCGCTGTTGTCCACAGGACAACTGGGGTGACGCATTTCCCACTCCAACTTTGCGCAGTCTGGCGGTTTTTTGTGCTGCTCCGCAACACAACGGCGTGCTGTGGGCAATCGCTGCCATCACGTAAGCACCTGCTTTTGTTCACGTTTTGTGAAGGCCGGCGCGGCCGCGTGACATAAATGGATACGAACCCTTTACAGAGCATTAACTAACGAGACTACTATCGGGTCACCGGCTCGGTCATCGACCCTGCTGGCTCCTTCGACGCCCCCTTTGGCGTCCTGTGCACGACCTGAGAGAGAGAGCTCGCCATGACTTCACGCACCACCGCACTGGGGCAGGCCATCCGCTACGCCCTGGCTACCACTGCAGCGCTGGCGGCGCTGCCCGCGTTTGCCCAGGAAGGCAGCAACGCCAACCCGACCAACCTCGACCGCATCGAGATCACCGGCTCGCGCATCCGCCAGGTGGACGTGGAAACCGCACAGCCGGTGTTCGCGATCAGCCGCAACGACATCGAAAAGCAGGGGTTCAGCTCGGTTGCCGACATCCTGCAGAACGTCACCGCGATGGGCAGCCCGACCATCAGCCGCGCCAATGCGCTGACCGCAGGCGAGAACGCGGGCGGCACCTACATCGACATGCGCAACCTGGGCACCCAGCGCACCCTGGTGCTGGTCAACGGCAAGCGCCTGGGCATCAGCACGTCCGGCTACCAGGACATCTCCACGCTGCCGGTGTCCGCCGTGGAACGCATCGAGGTGCTGAAGGACGGCGCCTCTGCGATCTATGGCTCCGACGCCATGGCCGGTGTGGTGAACATCATCACCCGTTCCAATGTCACCGGTGTGACTGCCAACGTCTACCACGGCCAGTACAGCCAGGGCGACGGTGCACGCGACCGCTTCGACGTGGTCGCCGGCTGGAGCAATGAGCGCGTGTCGTTGACCCTGTCGGCCGAGCACGCCGAAGAGAAGGGCGTGTGGGCGCGCGATCGCGGCTTCAGCAAGTACGGCATGACCGATCGCCATCCGTACGACAGCAGCAACTGGACCACGATCAGCCAATACGGCCAGTTCACAGGTCTGCGCGGCCCGGGCTGTACCGCCACTGCGGGTTGCGGCTATTCCCTCAACCGCGGCGCGGACCCCACCAACCCGGCCAATTACCACCTCACCGATACCACGCCTTTCACCGGTGACGTGAGCAACGCCAACGACCAGATGCATGTGATGTATCCGGTCAAGCGCGACTCGGTCTATTTCGACGGCCGGTTCAAGATCACCGACAACGTCAACTTCCGCACCGAGCTGGGCTACAACCAGCGTGAGTCCACCCGCCAGATCGCGGGCTATCCGCTGCAGTCGAGCACCGCCGGTGTCGGCTCGATGTCGATCAACAGCTACTTCAACCCGTTCGGCCGCCAGCACGGTTACGCCAACCCGACCGCCGTGGCCTGGAACCGCCGCACCTGGGAAGTGCCGCGCGTGACCACCAGCGAGCTGAAGACCTACCGCGCGGTGGCGTCGTTCGACGGTTCGTTCGAGATCGGCAGCCGCTACTTCGACTGGGAAGTGGGCTACCAGTACAACCGCAATGAACTGGAATCGGTGGCCACCGGCAACCTGCACAAGGGTCGCGTCGCCGGCGGCGTCGGCCCGTCGTTCTACAACGCCGCCACCGGCAAGGTGCAGTGCGGTACCGCAGCTGCACCGATCTCCTATGACGTGTGCAAGCCGTGGAACCCGTTGGTTCCGTACGGCACGACGGCTGCCGATGGCCTGTACGGCAACGAAGAACTGCAGGCGTGGCTGTTCCCGGAAGAGATCACCAAGGGCCGCACCACCTCCAAGAACTTCTTTGCCAACATCGCTGGCAGCATCGTGACCCTGCCGGCTGGCGATCTCGGCTTCGCCTTCGGCGTGGAAAGCCGTAAGGAAGAAGGCAAGTACACCCCGGATGCCCTGGCCCAGACCGGCGCTACCACCAACCTGGCCGCAGGCCCGACCGGCGGTGACTACACCGTCAACGAGGCCTACCTGGAAGTGAACGTCCCGGTGCTGGCCGACCTGCCGGGCGCGAAGGAGCTGACCTTCAATGGCGCAACCCGCTTCTCGGACTACAACACCTTCGGCAACACGCTCAACAGCAAGTTCGGCTTCAAGTGGAAGCCGATCGACTCGCTGATGGTGCGTGGCACCTGGGCCGAAGGCTTCCGTGCGCCGACCATCAGCGACCTGTTCGGTGGTGGTTCGGAGACCTTCGCGCAGTTCAGCGATCCATGCGACACCCGTTTCGGTTCCTCGGCCTCCAGCGCCGAAGTCCGTGCACGTTGCGCACGCGACATCGCCAATGCGAATACCTTCCGCCAGCTGCGCCAGGGCGGCACCCCGGTGAACACGTCGACGGACGCGACCCCGGTGCCGTTCACCTCCGGGTCCAACCCGCTGCTGACGCCGGAAACCTCGACCAGCAAGACCCTGGGCCTGGTCTGGAGCCCGAGCTTCATCCAGGGCTTCAACGCCTCGCTGGACTGGTGGAAGATCCGCATCGACAACACGATCATCGCCGACACGCCGACCCAGATCCTGCAGGACTGCTACGAGTCGGGCATCGAAGCGCGCTGCTCGCGCTTCCAGCGTGACCCGGTGACCGGCATCGTAACCAACCTGAAGTTCGGCAACCGCAACGCGGGCTTCATGGAAACCGAAGGCTACGACCTGGACGTGAGCTACCGTCTGGACACCCGGTTCGGCAAGTTCAACGTGAACTCGGCCACCACCTACGTGTCCAGTGCGACCTACCGCACCTCCAACGACAACTCGATCGTTCCGATCGTCACCAACGGCATCGGCAGCGCCTTCCGCGTCCGCTCCAACCTGGTGCTGGGCTACGAGCGGGGCAACTTCGGCGCGAGCTGGACCGCGCGTTACTACTCGGGCGTGAAGGAAACCTGCTCGAACATCGCGCTGTACCCGGACGAATGCTCGGATCCGGGTGTGTATGCACCGTGGTACAAGGGCGCCCGCAACTACAACGAGCGTGGTGCGGTCACCTTCCACGACGTGCAGGTGCGTTACTCGCTGCCGTGGGATGCCACCGTGTCGGTCGGTGCCAACAACGTGTTCGAAAAGACCGGCCCGATCATGTACAGCAAGCCGAACTCGGCCTTCTCGTACTACGGTGGCTACGACATCGGCCGCTTCGTCTACATGAAGTACCAGCAGCGCTTCTGATCCATCGCGCTGTGACATGAAGCACCAGGACCACGGCCCTTCGGGGCCGTGGTTTTTTGTTGGCCGCAGCGCCCCTGCGGTGGCCGGCGCCCCCGTCATCTGACGGTCGCAAAGCGGTCATGTCGGCTACATCGCCAGGCCCGAGCATGCCGGAAACCGGGAGGCCCGCCATGCGCTATGCCATCGTCACCGAGACCTATCCGCCGGAAGTCAACGGCGTCGCCCTCACCGTACAGGGCCTGGAGCAGGGTCTGCGTGCAGCCGGACACGAGATCGACCTCGTCCGCCCCCGCCAGTCCACCGAAGCGCTGGATTCGGCACCCGGCACCTTGCTGGTTCCCGGCGCTGCCCTGCCCCGCTACCCCGGCCTGCGCTTCGGCCTGCCAGCCCCGATCCGGCTGGGCCGCCATTGGCAGAATCAGCGTCCGGATGCGGTCTACATCGCCACAGAAGGTCCACTCGGCTGGTCGGCACTGCGTACCGCACGTCGCCTCGGCATTCCGGTCGCCAGCGGCTTCCACACCCGCTTCGACGAGTACCTGCCCGACTATGGCGTGGCATGGCTGCAGGCCGCGGCCATGCGCTGGATGCGCCGCTTCCACAACCAGGCGGACGCTACCCTGGTGCCGACCCGCGAACTGCAGCAGTTCCTCGGCGAACAGGGCTTCGAACGCGTGCGCCTGCTGGCCCGTGCGGTGGACAGCCAGCAGTTCGATCCAGGCCGGCGCGACCCTGCACTACGCGAGGAATGGGGCGTGGATGGCAACGGCCTGGTGGCGACCTATGTCGGCCGCATTGCTGCCGAGAAGAACCTCGGCCTGGCGGTGAAGGCATTCCGCCGCCTGCAGCAGATCCGGCCCAAGGCACGCTTTGTATGGGTGGGTGACGGCCCGGCCCGCGAGAAGCTGGCACATGAAAATCCCGATTTCATCTTCTGTGGCATCCAGCGCGGCGATGCGCTGGCCCGCCACTTCGCCAGCGGCGATCTGTTCCTGTTCCCCAGCCGCAGCGAGACATTCGGCAACGTGACTCTGGAAAGCATGGCCAGCGGTGTGGCCACTGTGGCCTTCGACTACGGCGCCGCGCGTGAGTACCTGCGCAACGGCGAGAACGGCGCAGCGGTGGACAGCGACGAGCAGTTCATCGAGGCCGCCGTGCAACTGGCCGCCGATGACGCGAAACGCCACGAACTGGGCGGCAATGCTGCACGCGCGATGAAGCGATTGCATCCACAGCAGGTGGTGGCCGAGTTCGATGCGTTGCTGGCCGAGCTTGCGCAGTCGCGGAGGAGCGGCCATGCGCACCACGCCGCTTGAACTGCTGGCAGGGCGCGAGGCGCGCTTGTGCCGGCGGGCGAACCATTACTGCCGGCGCCGCCGCGTGCGCCGCCTGTTCTCGGTCATCAGCCGTCTCGGCGATGGCGTGTTCTGGTATGTGCTGATGGCTGCGCTGGTGGTGCTGGATGGCTTCGATGGCCTGCGCGCCTCGGTGCACATGGCCGCCACCGGCCTGGCCGCATTGCTGCTGTACAAGGGCCTCAAGCGCTGGACGCGGCGCCCGCGGCCTTACGCGGCCGATCTTCGCATCCGCGCCTGGGTGGCACCGTTGGACGAATTCAGCTTCCCCTCCGGGCACACCCTGCACGCAGTGTCGTTCACCATCGTCGCACTGGCCTACTACCCCTGGCTGGCACCCTTGCTGGTACCGTTCACCCTGGGTGTCGCGCTGTCGCGGGTGGTGCTGGGCCTGCACTATCCTTCCGACGTGCTCGCCGCCACGGGCATCGCCGTCCTGCTGGCTTCGGCCAGCCTGACCTGGCTGCCGCTGCCGGTGTAGCCCAGGGATCAGATGGCTTTCCCATCCGAAAGGGATCCGACCGCGCGACTCCCGCGGCGCTACCATCATCATTGATGGCCTAGAATGCAGGCATGACCACGTTGTTCATTTCCGACCTGCACCTGGACCCCAGCCGTCCGGAGATCACCGACCTGTTCCTGCGCTTCCTGCGCGAGCAGGCGCCCGGCGCCGATGCGCTGTACATTCTCGGCGACCTGTTCGAGGCCTGGATCGGCGACGACACGCCCTCTCCGGCCGCCGATGCGGTGGCCGATGCGTTGAAGGTGCTGTCCGACAGCGGCGTGCCCGTGTACTTCATCCGCGGCAACCGCGATTTCCTGCTTGGCGAGGACTATGCGCGCCGTGCCGGCCTGCGCATCCTGCCCGACCCGTGCGTGATCGAGCTGTACGGCCGCCCGGTGCTGCTGCAGCATGGTGACCTGATGTGCACCGATGACATCCCCTACCAGCAGTTCCGTGCGCAGACCCGCGACCCGGTGTTCCAGGCGCAGTTCCTGTCGCAGCCGCTGGCCGCACGCATCGCCTTCGCGCAGAAGGCGCGCGAGGCGAGCCAGGCCCGCCAGTCGGAAATGAAGCAGGGCGATCGTGCACAGTTCGAAACCGTCACCGACGTGGCTCCGGCCGAAGTCGATGCCACCTTTGTCCGCCACGGCGTGGACACCATGATCCATGGCCATACCCACCGCCCGGCCATCCATACGCTGCAGGCCGGCGGCCGCGACCGCATCCGTATCGTGCTGGGTGACTGGTACGAACAGGGTTCGGTGCTGCGTGTGGATGCCAACGGCTGGTCGCTGGATACGCTCGCCCGCGATTGATGGATCGCAGGATGCCAACCAGGGTTGGCATCTACCCGAGCCGGTGAACGCGCCCGGGTAGAGGCCGCCGCTTGGTCGGCGCTTGGCCTCAGCGGAAGGCCGCGATGGTGGCCTTGGTGTTGACCAGCACGCGCTGGTTGTCAGCGGTACTGGCATTGCCCATCGGGATGCCGTTGTAGCTGATGTTCGGGTTGGACCAGTAGTTCAGGCGCGGGCAACTGCGGGTGCAGTTGTAGGCCATGATCGTGCGCCAGCCGGTGCCGCTGGACGGCTCATAGCGGTAGCCGTGGCCATAGGCGTAGGGCGATGTGCTCGGGTCGGTGGCGATGTCATGCCGCGCGCTCTGCAGGTGGCCGATCTCATGCGCGAATGAGTAGTAGCCGGTCGCGCAATCCCAGTACACCGCCGCGAACGCCGTCGACGCGGTCGAGCCGATCCCCGAGGCCAGGCCGCAGTAGGCACTGTTGTTGATCAGCAGCACGCCGACATCGGCCGCGGTGGTGTTGCGGCTGGTGTGGATGCTGTCCATGTAGCCGTCGCTGGTGCCACGGAAACGCGACAGGTCGGTGGTGAAGTTGCCAGACTCGCTGTAGCTGGTGGTCTCGTAACCGGCCAGTTGCAGCGTCAGGCCGACGTTGCTGTTGCCGTAGCCCTGGTTGGACTCGGCCACCGCCAGCTGCACCAGCGACTGCATGTTGCCGCCATAGGCGGCGACGGCGGCATTGGTCGCTACCACCAGCACACGGATGGTCGCCGGCGTACCGGACGATGCCTGCGCGATGCCGATGCGATCGTTGTTGCCCATCGGGATCTTCGGCAGCTGGTTGTAGTCGGCCGGATGGTCGGCCGGCATCCGCGATTCATCCACTTCCACCAGCACGTGGCGGTTGCCCAACGGGCGCAGGCGATACAGCTTTCCATCCTTGCGGATCGAGCCGGTGACGGTGTCGCCCGAGCGCACCAGGATCAGCGAATTGCCGGGGTCGTCCTGGCCGTTGGAGGTAGCCGCGGTCAGTTTGTCCGAGGGCGAACGGAACTGGCCGTACCAGATGCTGCCGCCATCGGGCAGTGCTTCGACCTTGCTGCGCGCCGCCTGCACCCGCCGGCCGAGCAGTTCGAATTCCAGCTGCGGTTGTGCAGTAGCTGCTGCATCGACACGCACTTCCTGTACCGTCGCCGTGGACGGGGTGGCCAGCAGCTTGCCCAGTGCGGGCTCGCTGTTTGCCGATGCGCGGCTGATGACCGTCACCGGCTCGAACAATGGTGCCGCATGTGCGGCCGCTGCCACCGACAAACCCAACACCAGGCCACCTGCCGCTTTGCCAATCGATCTGGACAACATTGCGTCGCTCCTTGAATGATGTGAACAGCGTTGATGCAGCACGACCCGGTTTGCCGGGTCTGGTCATATGGCCTGCGCCGGTCGTGTGAATTCAATAGGCGAGAGAAGTGAAAATCAGGATTTGTGATCGACCGCATCTGGGTTAAGTAAGGTCAAAAGCGTTACTACACGTCGCCAACACACCGCTTTCGCGCTACCGTGACGCAGCCACGACGGGGAATGCACATGGCACCATCGCAGGACACGGACGAAGATGTCGGCTTGCTGCGGATCGGGCTGTTCTTCGATGGCACCCGCAACAACGCACACAACCTGGCCCGTGGCAGGCCCCAGCTGCCGCAACCGCGCCCGGCGCAGCTGCGTGCGGATGACGATTCGACCTACCAGAGCCGGTTGACCAGCAGCTACGACAATGGCCTGACCAACATCGCCCGCCTGCAGCAGCTGTACCCGGACAGCCGCAGCGGGACATCGGCGCGTCCCTCCCTGTCGATCTACGTGGAAGGTGTCGGTACCCGCGATGACGCCGACGACGACCTGATCGGACTGGCGTTCGGCATTGGCGCCAGCGGTGTGCGCGCCAAAGTGCAGCGCGCGCTGCAGGTGCTGCTGCCGGCGGCACTGGGTGCACTCGCTACGCGCTGGCAGCGACCACTGCGTGGCGTGCAGCTGGATCTGTTTGGCTTTTCACGGGGTGCGGCCGCCGCGCGCGATGTGGCCAACCAGTTGCAGGCCTGGGATCGCACCCGCTGGCGGCAGCTGTTGCAGGCCGCTGGCCTGTCCTGCACAACGGACTTCGCCCCGGCCGCTCCGCCGCTGCGCTTCATCGGCCTGTTCGACACGGTGGTTGCGGTCAGCGGTGGCCGCACCGACGAACAACTTCATCTCGCGCTGCATGCAGGCGTTGCCAGGCAGGTGCTGCAACTGAGCGCGCGTGACGAGCATCGCCAGCACTATCCATTGACCAGCGTGGCGCCAACGTTCACCGAGATCGCCCTGCCCGGCGTACACGCCAACATCGGCGGCGGCTACAACCAGCTCGAAGAAGGGCCCAAGCTGCTCAGTCGCCCGCGCCGGCAGCTGCTGCGCCGCCCGAGCGTGGCCGAGTACCAGACGCCACCGCTGGCGATCCTGCAGGCGACCACGGCCTGCGCCGAGGCACAGGCCGACGCCGAGCGCTGGCGGCAGCAGTTGGGCCTGGACGAAAAGGAAGTCTGGGTGGATGTCTGGCACCAGTGGCAGCAACAGCGTCGCGCCGGCAGCCGCAGCGTAGTGCTGTCACCGGTGCTGTACGTGACGGCGGCCGTGGTGTTGCGCCGGCGCATCGACTGGCGCTACCAGCTGATCTCGCTTCAGGTGATGCAGCAGCATGCCATTGATGCCGGCGTGCAATGGACGGCCAATGCCAACGCAGTCCCCGACTGGGAACTGCCGTCGGCCCTGCAACCGATCGCACGACGACTGGTGGCCGGACAGCCACTGACGCAAACCCAGGAGGCGCTGTTGCGACGGCGTTACCTGATGCAGTCGGCGCACTGGAACTTCGACGCGCTGGGCGACACCGCACTGACCTACGCCGCCGATGCCGGCGTCAGCGAGCTGCCGTACCGGCCGGGCCCCGGCCTGTTCTACATCAACCGGCCAACGGTGGATGGCAAGCGCGTGGTACTGCCGAACGCATGAAAAAGGGGACGGAGGGATCAAGTCGTTTTGGCACAAACGACTTGATCCCTCCGTCCCCTTTTCTTCAACCGGCCTGCTCGACCAGGTTGGCGAGTTCGTCCGCATCGAATCCGGCCAGCAGGCGCGCTTCCATGTTGAACGGCCCGTGCAGGTAGCCGCCGGCGTACTCCACCAGCAGCTCCTTGAAACGCGCGCGCGGCTCGACACCGGCGCGGTCGCAGTACCAGCGATACCAGCGCGAACCGGCGGCAACATGCGCCACTTCCTCACGCAGGATCACCTCCAGCACATCGGCGGTTTCGCCATCACCGACATTGCGCAGCTTCTCGATCATGCCCGGGGTGACGTCCAGACCACGCGCTTCCAGCACGCGCGGCACCAGCGCCATGCGCGCCAGGCCGTCATGCGCGGTCTTTTCGCACATTTCCCACAGACCGTTGTGTGCGGGGAAATCCGCATAGTCGTGGCCATGCACCTGCAGGCGCTCGCGCAGCAGCATGAAATGCCGCGATTCGTCATCGGCACAGCTGACCCAATCAGCTTGGAACGCCGACGGCAGGCCCCGGAACCGGTACACCGCGTCCCAGGCCAGGTCGATCGCGTTGAGCTCGATATGGGCAATCGCGTGGATGAAGGCAGCCCGCCCTTCCACGCCGCCCAGTCCACGCCGTGGCACCTCGCGCGGATGCACCAGCACCAGTCGTCCCGGACGACCCGGCATGCAGATCGGATCCGGCGGCGGCGCATCCGCGGCCACCTTCAGGCGACCGGCACGGAACGCGGCCGCATACGCCTGGGTCAATGCGACCTTGCGCAGCGGATCCGCTTCAGCCAGGCACTGCTGCGCAGCGCGCAGCAGGTCGCCACCAACGTCGGGCACATCCACCACGCCTGATCCTCAGGCGCGGCGCTTGTGCTTGGCATCGTCCGAACGCAACTGCTGGATGCGCTCGAAGTAGCCGGGCTCGATACCGGTCGGGTAGTGGCCGTTGAAGCAGGACGAATCGAAGCTGCGCAGCGCCGGGTTGCCTTCGCTCACCGCCGCTTCCATGTCTTCCAGGTCCTGGTAGATCAGCCAGTCGCAGCCCAGGTGGGCCTCGATCTCTTCCACCGTGCGGTTGTGCGCGACCAGCTCTTCGGCCGCCGGCATGTCGATGCCGTAGATGTTCGGGTAGCGCACCGGCGGCGCGGCGCTGGCCAGGTAGACCTTGCGCGCGCCGGCATCACGGGCCATCTGCACGATCTGCTGGCTGGTGGTGCCACGCACGATCGAATCGTCCACCAGCAGCACCACGCGGTTGCGGAACTCCAGGTGGATCGGGTTGAGCTTGCGGCGCACTGACTTCACGCGTTCACCCTGCCCCGGCATGATGAAGGTGCGGCCGATGTAGCGGTTCTTGATGAAGCCTTCGCGGTACTTCACCCCGAGCACATTGGAGATCTCCAGCGCGGCATCGCGCGAGGTATCCGGGATCGGGATGATGGTGTCGATGTCGTGGTCCGGGCGCAGGCGCAGGATCTTCTCGCCCAGCTTGATGCCCATGCGCATGCGTGCCTTGTGCACCGAGACGTTGTCGATCATCGAATCCGGGCGCGCGAAGTACACGTATTCGAAGATGCATGGTGTGTGCTCGGCCGGCTCGGCGCAGATTTCCGAGAACAGCTCGCCGCGCGCGGTGATCACCAGCGCTTCGCCCGGCTGCACGTCACGCACGCGCTGGAAACCCAGCACGTCCAGCGCGGCCGACTCGGACGCCACGATGTACTCGTCGCCTTCTGCGTGGCTGCGCTTGCCCAGCACCAGCGGGCGGATGCCATGCGGGTCGCGGAAGGCCACCAGGCCCAGGCCCAGCACCACGCTGACCACTGCATAGCCGCCCTTGCAGCGGCGATGCACGCCGGCCACCGCGCGGATCGCGGCTTCCGGGCTGAGCTGGCGCTGCTGCTCCAGTTCGTAGGCGAACACGTTCAGCAGCACTTCGCTGTCCGAATCGGTGTTGACGTTGCGCCGGTCCTGTTCGAACACCTGCTGGCGCAGCGCCTCGGTGTTGATCAGGTTGCCGTTGTGGGCCAGCGCGATGCCGTAAGGCGAATTCACGTAGAACGGCTGTGCCTCGTCCATGCCTTCCGAACCTGCCGTCGGATAGCGCACGTGCGCGATGCCGACGCTGCCTTCCAGCGTGGACATGGTGCGGGCGTCGAACACATCGCGGACTAGGCCGGTGGCCTTCTGCACCCGCAGGCGGCTGCCATTGGCGGTGGCGATACCTGCCGCGTCCTGGCCGCGATGCTGGAGAACGGTCAAGCCGTCATACAACTGCCCGGCGACGTTCTGGTTGCCGACGATTCCGACGATGCCACACATGGTGCGAGGTCTCCGCTGGGCTGTGCCCAGTTACAAGGAAGGTGGCCGTACCTGGCCGCGGTGGTCGCCGCGCCTGCGGTCGACATTGGCCGGATCGTCCGGCTCGATACTGTCCGGCAGTGCTGGGGCGTCCGGGCGCACTTCGGCCGGATCGTATGCATCGCCCTGTTCCGCTTTCGCGGGCCGCAGCCATCCGCCGCCCGCCACTACCTGGTTGAGGATGCCATTATCGCCTGCCGCGCCCGGCTTTCCCAACCCGGCGCCTGCGTTCTTCCCCAATTCCATCAATGCAGATGGGGACAGCATGTCGGTCGGCAAGGCCTTGGGCAGCATGTCGGCGCCGGGTACCTGCCAGTGCGGCAGCTTCCCGTTCATCCAGGCCACGGCCGGATTCAGCACCGGGCGAACCGCCGAGCGCTTCCAGGAGGGCTCGGCGGTCAACGGGGTGAAGCCGGCCAGCAGCACCAGGATCGCCGCGATCAGGCCACCACGCACGGCCCCCAGTACACCGCCCAGCAACCGGTCCAGGCTGGTCAGCATGCTGCGGTGGATCATCGCCTTGATGACCATGCCGATCACCGCGACCACGATCATCACGCCAATGCCCACGCCCAGGTAGCCGCCGACGAAATGTTCGCCGCCAGGTGCCGCGGGTGCCGCCCACCAGCGCGCGGCATCGTTGCCGAAGGCGAAGGCCGCCCACGCGGCCAGCAGCCACGACAACGTGCCGATGACGATTCCCACGAAGCCACGCAGCATCCCGAGCAGGGTCGAGGCAGCGATCACGATCAGCAGCACCACGTCGATCATGGCGCCCCGCTCCTTCGGCGGCGCTGGCAACGGGCCTGCACGTCGGTCATGGGTGCGGTCGGACCATGCCGGCGACGCCAACCTTGGCGGCGACCTGCGCCTTCAGCTGTTCGGCGTCAGCCCGGTTGGCCACCGGTCCGACACGGACGCGATGCAGGGTGCCCTTTTCGGTACGCACCTGCTCGACGAAGGCGCTGAAGCCGGCAGCACGGACCTTGTCACGCAGCGCATTGGCATCGCTGGCCTGGCCGAACGCGCCCAGCTGCACGGCGAAGCCGACGCCGCTGGCCGCCGGTGCAGCCGGCGTGGCCGGTGCCGTCGCCGGCTTGCTGGCGGTGGCCTCCGGCTTCGGCTCGGGCTTAGGGGTTTCGGGCTTCGGCGCCGGCTTCGGCGGCTCGGGCTTGGCCGCCGGAGTGGCCGTCGCAGTCGGCGTACTCGGCGGCAGGCTTTCGCTGCGCACCGGGTTGCTGCTGGCGGACGGCGAGGTGGCTGCGGACGGGGTACTGGCGCTTGGCGTAGCCGGTGCCGGGGTAGCTGCCACCGGGGCGCTGCTGCCCGTTGCGGCATCCAGAGTGATCACTTCGGCCTTCACATCGGCGCGGATCTTCACCGCCTGCAGCCGGGCCGCCTCGGCCTGTGCACGGTCGGCATACGGCCCCACGCGCACACGCCATGCCTGACGGCCGTTGATGGTAGTCGCTTCTGCGAAGCCCGGCAGCTGCGAGCGCTGCAGGTAGGCGATCACGGCATCGGCGTCGGCCTTGCTGCCGTATGCGCCGAAAGTGACGGCGTAGTTGCCGGCGGCAACCGCCGGGGACGTGTCCACGGTCGGCGGCGTGGCCGGCGTGGCGGCCTCCTGCAGCGGCTTGGCCTGCCCGGTCTGCAGGCCGGTAGCCCCCCCGGCCGGGGCCACCAGCGGCAGTTCACGGGTTTCGAACTGGCCATCGGCCGGTGCATCCGGGGCGGCGATCGGCACCGAGGCCACGCCGCTGTCCGGTGCAGGCCCCTTGACCAGCATCGGCAGGAAAATCACGGCCAGTGCAACCAGCACGATGGCACCAATCAGACGCTGTTTCAGAGGCGTATCCACGTGAGGCGGCAACTGTCCGGAGGTTGCGGTCGATTATACGGGTGCCGGACCGGACGGCGTCGGGATTGGCTGAACGTGGCTCAGGCGCTGCCCTGCAACCACTGCAACGCGGCGGCAGCGGTATGGAAGGAGCCAAACACCAGTACGCGGTCACCGCGCTCGGCCCGGGCCAGTACCTGCGCCAGCGCCTGTTCGACCGAATCGGCCAGCTGCGCGCTGCCAGCAGCGGTCTCGGCCAGGCGCGCCTGCAACTGGGCGGCACTCTGGCCACGCGGGCCGTCCAGGCCGGCAAGGGTCCACTCGCCAACCACGCCCTGCAATGCCTGCACCACGCCCGCCGCGTCCTTGTCCTGCAATGCGGCATACACCGCCAAGGTGCGCCCGGCCGACGCCTCGGCCTTCAGCGCGCGCGCCAGCTGGCCCGCCGCCTGCGGGTTGTGCCCGACGTCGACGCGGATCTGCACACCGCCACGCTCGAACGCCTGCAGGCGGCCCGGAATGCGCGCCGCCGCGATACCGGCGGCCCACGCCGCGCGCGGCACCGGCTTGTCCAGCGCGCGCAGCGCGGCGATGGCCGCACCGGCATTGGCCAGCTGGATCGGGCCGGCCAGCGCCGGGGTCGGCAGTTCCATGCGCAGGCCGACATCGCGCCAGCGCCAGCGCTGGGCGTCGATCGGCTCGTAGAAGTAATCGCTGCCGCCGCGGATCGCGTTGGCACCGACCAGGTAGGCACGCGCGAGCACGCTCGAGGGCGGGTCGGTCTCGCCCAGGATCACCGGCTTCCAGCCGCGGATGATGCCGGCCTTCTCGGTGCCGATCGCCTCGCGGTCCTCGCCCAGCCATTCGGCGTGGTCGATGTCCACGGTGGTGATCACCGCCACGTCGGCGTCGACGATGTTGACCGCATCCAGGCGGCCGCCCAGGCCCACTTCCAGCACCGCCAGGTCCAGCCCGGCGTCGGCGAACAGCTGCAGCGCAGCCAGCGTGCCGTACTCGAAATAGGTCAGCGTGGTCTCGCCACGCGCGGCCTCGACCGCACTGAACGCAGCGACCAGCGCGGCATCGTCCACGTCCTGGCCGTCGATGCGCACGCGCTCGTTGTAGCGCAGCAGGTGCGGCGAGGTGTACGCGCCGACCTTCCAGCCGGCGGCACGTGCAATGGCTTCGATGAAGGCCACGGTGGAGCCCTTGCCGTTGGTGCCACCGACCACGATGGTGCGCTTGCCCGGCGCCCCCAGGCCCATCGCGGTGGCCACGGCGCGCACGCGCTCCAGGCCCATGTCGATGGTCGCCGGGTGCTGGCGTTCAATGTAGTCCAGCCAGTCGGCCAGGGTGGTCGGGGTGTTCGTCACGGCAGCGGTTCCAGCAGAAGCAGTTGGTGCGAGGGGATCGATCAGAGTGCGCGGTGCTTGGCTTCGCCGAAGAACGGCGTGTGGTGGGCGCAGTCGTTCAGGCGCACCACTTCCAGGCTGTCAAGGTCGGCGCCTTCGAGCAGGTTGAGCGTGGTCGGTGCCTGGCGGAAGGTCCACAGGCGGGAGATCGGCAGGCCCAGCACCTTGCACAGGATCACGCGGTTCACCGCGTCGTGGGCGACCACCAGCAGGGTGTCGTGCTCGCCGAGGCCGTCGGTGGCGCGGGCCAGGCCGCGCCAGCTGCGCTCCAGCACCAGGCGCAGCGATTCGCCGCCGGGCATCAGCACGGTATCCGGCTCCTCGCGCCAGGCCTGCAGGCGCGACGGATCCTTCTCGTGGATCTCGCTGGCCAGCAGCCCTTCCCATTCGCCGTGGGCGATTTCCTGCAGTTCCGGCTCGGTCAGCAGCATGTCGGCACGGGCGGCGCCAAGCGCCAGCTGCGCGGTGCGCTGCGCGCGCGACAGCGGCGAGGCGACGGCACGGGTGATGTCGACCGAGGCCAGGCGGGCACCCAGTGCCTGGGCCTGGGCTTCGCCGATCGGCGACAGCGGGATGTCGATCTGGCCCTGATAGCGGCCTTCGGCGTTCCACGGCGTTTCACCGTGGCGGGCAAGCAGGATGCGCATGCGTGCAAGGGGTCCTGGGGGGAGGAGGTTCCCGCGTTTCGTTCACATCCTGTGAAGTGCGCGGAACACGGATGATACCTGTTCGGCGCGCCGGGTCGGGGCGGGCATGAAAAAACCCCGCGACGTGGGTCGCGGGGTTTCGGAATTCCCGGCCATCGGGTCGGGTTTGCCGGCCAGCGGCCGGCACTACCGCAACCGGTTTATTTCGCCAGGTTCAGTTCCTTCAGCAGCTGCGGCGCCGGCGCCACTTCCTGCATGATCCACTGCATGTAGCGGCTGTCGACGGCGATCATGCGGGTCATCACCGGGTCGAACACCCAGTTGGAGCTGACCGATTCCCAGTTGCCATCGAATGCCAGGCCGACCAGCTTGCCGTTGGCGTCCAGCACCGGCGAACCCGAGTTGCCGCCGGTGATGTCCAGGTTGGACAGGAAGTTCACCGGCACCGAACCGATGCGCTTGTCTTCCAGGCCGCCATAACGCTTGGCCTTGACCGCATCCAGCAGCGCCTTCGGCGAATCGAACGGATCTTCACCGGTTTCCTTCGCCGCCACGCCTTCCAGGGTGGTGAACGGGGTGTACTTCACGCCGTCCTTGCCGTAGCCCATGACGTTGCCGAAGGTGATGCGCAGCGACAGGTTGGCGTCCGGGTAGACGAACTCGCCCTGGCTCTTCTTGTAGTCGGCCACGGCCTGCAGGTACAGCGGACGTGCGGTCAGCGATTCACCTTCGCGGATCTTCTTCTGCTCTTCCTGCTTCAGCAGTGCCGGCATGACAGCCACGGCGTACTGGATGGCCGGATCGCTGCTGGCTTCGAATGCGGCACGGTCGGCCTTGAACCATTTCAGGCGTGCGTCCAGGCTGCCGAGCTCGGTGCCCGACAGCTTGCCCACCAGCGCCTTGACTGCGTTGGCATCGCTACCGGCCAGCCACTTGTTCAGCACTTCATTGTCGCGCTGCGCGGCCGGCAGGGCCACGTACTGCTCCAGCCAGTAGGCCTGCAGCTGCTGGTCCATCTTCGCCACATAGCGGCGGTCCATCTGCTTGAGGCCACCTTCGATGGTGGTCAGGTCGCGTTCCTGGTAACCGGCTTCGCGCTCGGCATCCGGCTTGCTGCGCTCGATCGACAGGCGGTACAGGGTGATTGCCGCACCAACGGCCGAGGTGTTGTTGAACTGCCCGACGAACAGGTCGCGCTCGCGGGTCGCCTTGCTGGTATCCAGGTGCTTGACCAGCTGCGCGTGCGCCGCCAGGGCCGGCTTGCCGGCGGCACCCTGCTTCTTCAGCCAGGCCAGCACGGCAGCTTCTTCAGCCTGCTTCTGGCCGGCGGCGTCGATGCGCTTGAAGCCTTCCAGCTGGCCCAGGTAGTTCTTGGCCACGTTGTTCATGCTGGCGGCGGTGGCGGCGTACTTCACCTTGACGTCGGCGTCGGCCTTGCCGGCGTCGGCGATCATCTTCAGCACGGCGTTGTAGTGCTTGGCGATGGTCGGGTAGGTGAAGCTGGCGGTTTCGTTGAACTCACCGGCCAGCGCGTAGCGGTTGGTGCGGCCCGGGTAGCCGGCCACCATCACGAAGTCGTCGGCGCCCAGCGGCTGGTCGGCGAACTTCAGGAAGTGCTTGGGCTGGTACGGCACGTTATCGGCGGCGAAGGCGGCCGGCTTGCCGTCCTTGCCGACGTAGGCGCGGTAGAACGAGAAATCGCCGGTGTGGCGCGGCCACATCCAGTTGTCGACGTCGCCGCCGAACTTGCCCACGCTGCCCGGGGGCGCGTAGACCAGGCGCACGTCCTTGATTTCCATGTTGCGGAACAGGCGATAGGTGTTGCCGCCGGAGAAGCTGTACAGGCGGCAGCGGAAGCCGGCATCGGCTTCACAGGCGGCAACCTGGGCCTTGTCGAAGGCGTCCAGCGCGCGACTGCGGGCCAGCGGGTCGTTGCCTGCGGCGGCGATGGCGGCCTTGGCCTGGGCGGTGACGTCGGTGATCTGGTCGAGCACGAACACGCGGGCGTTCGGGCCGGCGCTCAGTTCATCCTTCAGGGTCGGTGCGTTGAAGCCGTCCTTGATCAGGTTCTTCTGCGCGGTCGAATTGAGCTGGATGGCGCCATACGCGCAGTGGTGGTTGGTGACCACCAGGCCCTGCGGCGAGACGAAGCTGGCGGTGCAGCCCCCCAGCGCAACCACCGCACCCATCGGGTCACCGGTCAGGTTGGCCAGCTGCTCCGGGGACAGCTTCAGGCCGGCCTTCTGCAGCGGCCCGGCGATTTCCGGCAGCTGCTGCGGCACCCACATGCCTTCTGCGGCATGGGCGACCTGGACCAGCCCAAGGCTGGCGACGATGGAAAATGCAAGCAGGTTCGAGCGCATGGAGCGGCCCCTGGTAGTGGAACCCTCGATTGTAGCCCGCCGCCCTGCCCCGGCCCGAACCCCGGAAGTCATGGGCCTGCTTCTTGCTCTGCGCACATCGGCCGCGCAGACGGAATCGTCCAGAGGGGGCGTGGTCACCCTGCCCCGGAATCAGGGAGGCGCTGCTGTTTGCAGTACGTTCGAAACGCCCGCCGGCGCACGCCTTTCGTTCCGCCAAAGCACCCGCAGCGCAACATGGGAAATCCGCGCGGCACCCTATAATCCGCGCTTTCCCCCTGATGAGTTCCACCCCGATGGCGCAGCAAACGATGAAGGCCCTGGTCAAGCGCGAAGCAGCCAAGGGCATCTGGATGGAAGAGGTTCCGGTGCCGACTCCGGGCCCCAACCAGGTGTTGATCAAGCTCGAGAAGACCGCAATCTGCGGTACCGACCTGCACATCTACCTGTGGGACGAGTGGAGCCAGCGCACGATCAAGCCGGGCCTGACCATCGGCCATGAATTCGTCGGCCGCATTGCCGAAATCGGCCCGGGCGTGACCGGCTACGAGATCGGCCAGCGCGTCTCGGCCGAAGGCCACATCGTCTGCGGCCACTGCCGCAACTGCCGTGGCGGCCGCCCGCACCTGTGCCCGAACACCGTCGGCATCGGCGTCAACGTCAATGGTGCCTTTGCCGAATACATGGTGATGCCGGCCAGCAACCTGTGGCCGATCCCGGACCAGATCCCATCGGAGCTGGCCGCGTTCTTCGACCCATACGGCAACGCTGCGCACTGCGCACTGGAATTCGACGTGATCGGTGAGGACGTGCTGATCACCGGCGCTGGTCCGATCGGCATCATCGCCGCCGGCATCTGCAAGCACATCGGTGCGCGCAACGTGGTGGTGACCGACGTCAACGACTTCCGCCTGAAGCTGGCCGCCGACATGGGTGCCACCCGCGTGGTCAACGTCGCCAACCAGTCGCTGAAGGACGTGATGAAGGAACTGCACATGGAGGGCTTCGATGTGGGCCTGGAAATGAGCGGCAACCCGCGTGCGTTCAACGACATGCTCGACTGCATGTACCACGGTGGCAAGATCGCCATGCTGGGCATCATGCCCAAGGGTGCCGGCTGCGACTGGGACAAGATCATCTTCAAGGGCCTGACCGTGCAAGGCATCTACGGCCGCAAGATGTATGAGACCTGGTACAAGATGACCCAGCTGGTGCTGTCCGGCTTCCCGCTCGGCAAGGTGATGACCCACCAGCTGCCGATCGACGACTTCCAGAAGGGCTTCGACCTGATGGAAGAAGGCAAGGCCGGCAAGGTCGTGCTCAGCTGGAATTGACCCGAAGGGTCAATTCCCCCGCATGTTTCCTTATCCCCGCGCCTTTGGCGCGCCCCCTTGAACAACAAGGGGCTCTTCCCCGGATGGGATCAATAACACTGCGGAATTGAAAAAGGCGCCCGATGGGCGCCTTTTTCGTACAGCGTGCCAGGCAAGCCTGGCACCTACCGAAGCAAGGGTTACTTGCCGACGGCCACGGTCAGCAGCACGCGGCTGTGTGCCAGCTTGCCGGAGTTGTCGCGGCCGTTGCCGTCGGTGCCGTAGTAGCCGAGGCCGACGTTGAACAGGCCGAACTGGCGTTCGACGCCGACGTTCCAGTCGGTGTAGTCCTTGGCGATGCCGTCCTCGAAGGTGCTGCGGCCGACGTTGGCATTCAGGGTGAAGTCCTTCGGCAGGCCCCAGCTGCCGCCCAGGCCGAAGTACCAGCCATCGGTGCTGCTGTTCCAGACATCGTTGGTGTAGGCCACCGTCAGCTTGTAGGTCTCATCCAGCGTGGTGGTGGTGATCAGCTCGTTGTAGTTCAGCTCGCTGGCACCGAGGTAGGTGTAGCGGTTCAGCAGCGCGTCGAAATTGACGCGGGGCGTGACGTCAACGCCGTAGCCGATCTGGTAGTCCACCTCGGTGCTCGGGTCGCCCGGACCGAAGTCGACGCCCGAACCCCAGACACCGGCATACAGGCCGACCGGCGAGGTGTAGGTGAAACCGGCCTGCAGGGTCGGCTTTTCGTCGGTCTGCGAGACACCACGGAACAGGTAATCGGATACGGCGGTGACGTTCCAGCTGTACGGCGATTCGTTTTCCTGCGCACTGGCGGTGAACGGGGCGGCCATGGACAGGGCAGCGGCAATGGCGAGGCAGGCACGGGCGTGCTTCATGAGCGTCTCCGGTGGGGGCGGTGGCGTGGCGCGGAAGGCGGGAGCGGCCGGAGCGGGACAGCGCCGGTTCACGAATTTTTAACCCGTTTGCTATTGCGATGCAACATGTGCCGGCCGTGGCGATGCCCCGCCCGGGCCGGTTGGCAAGCGGCGATGCCCGGTAGAATCAGCGGTTTCCCGTTCAGAGCCGTGCCCACGCCATGACCGACGCCTCCTCCGCCCTGACCCGCCACTACGCCGAGGAACTGGACGCCATCCGCGCCCAGGGCCTGTTCAAGTCCGAGCGGATCATCACCAGCCCGCAGTCGGCCGAGATCACCCTCGACGACGGCCGCAAGGTGCTGAACTTCTGTGCCAACAACTACCTGGGACTGGCCGACCATCCGGACCTGATCCAGGCCGCCAAGGACGCACTCGATACCCACGGCTTCGGCATGGCCTCGGTGCGCTTCATCTGCGGCACGCAGGACCTGCACAAGCAGCTGGAAAAGCAGATCGCCGACTTCTTCGGCAAGCAGGACACCATCCTGTACGCGGCCTGCTTCGATGCCAACGGCGGCCTGTTCGAGCCGCTGCTTGGCGAGAACGACGCGATCATTTCCGATGCACTGAACCATGCTTCGATCATCGACGGCGTGCGTCTGTGCAAGGCCAAGCGCTTCCGCTACGCCAACTGTGACATGGCCGATCTGGAAGCCCAGCTGCAGGCCGCCGATGCCGCCGGCTGCAAGACCAAGCTGATCACCACCGACGGCGTGTTCTCGATGGACGGCTTCATCGCGCCGCTGGACGAGATCACCGCGCTGGCAACGAAGTACAACGCCCTGGTGCACATCGACGAATGCCACGCCACCGGCTTCCTCGGTGCCACCGGCCGCGGCTCGGCCGAGGTCAAGGGCGTGCTGGAGAAGATCGACATCATCACCGGCACTCTGGGCAAGGCCATGGGTGGCGCACTGGGCGGCTTCACCTGCGCCAGCGCCGAGGTGATCGAACTGCTGCGCCAGCGCTCGCGCCCGTACCTGTTCTCCAACTCGCTGCCGCCGCACGTGGTGGCCGCCGGCATCAAGGCGTTCGAAATGCTGGCGGCCGCTGACGACCTGCGCAGCACCCTGGCCGAGAACACCGCCTACTTCCGCGAAAAGATGACCGCCGCCGGTTTCGACGTGAAGCCGGGCGTGCATCCGATCAGCCCGGTGATGCTGTATGACGCACCGTTGGCGCAGAAGTTCGCCGAGCGCCTGCTGGAAGAAGGCATCTACGCCATCGGCTTCTTCTTCCCGGTGGTGCCCAAGGGCCAGGCCCGCATCCGTACCCAGATCAGCGCCGCGCACAGCCGCGAGCACCTGGACCGGGCAATCGACGCCTTCACCCGCATCGGTGTCGAACTGGGCGTGGTCAAGGGCTGATCACGGCCGGGGTCGGATCCCTTTCCGCAGGAAAGGGCTCTGACCCCCACCCGGTCAGAGCGTGCCGACCAAGGTCGGCACCCACGGGCGTCACTTCTTTTTCTTCTTGCCCTTCGGCTCTTCCTTGCTGGCAACCACTACCGGCTTGGCGGCAGCGTCCTGGCCATTGCCCTTGGCAACGCGGATGCCGTTGGCCTTCATCCAGGCATCGAACTCATCGGCGGTCATCTTCTTGTCGCCGTTGCTCATCAGGAAGCGGTAACTGCCGCGACCATCCAGCTCCGGGGTTTTCACTTCCACCACCGGGGTCTCGGCAGGCGTTTCCGCCTTGGCCACCTTCTTGTGGCCGCCGCAGGCGGCCAGCAGCACCATCGGCAGCAGCAGGCCTGCACAGCGCAGGGTTTGATTGAGGGTCGGGTGGTACATGGCAGGCTCCGTTCGGGAAAGTCGACAGCCAGGCGCCCCCTACGCCTGGAACGGCGGCCGGCAACTGCCGGCCACGGGCGATGATCAGCCCGGTGCAGCGGCCCCCAGCCGCTGCTGGTCGCTGACCTGCAGAACCCGCCACTGGCCCTTGCCGAGATCGCCGAGCAGCAGCCCACCGATCGCGACCCGGACCAGGCGCAGCACCTGCAGGTCGAAGGCCGCCAACAGGCGGCGGATATGGCGGTTACGGCCCTCGTCGAGGACCACCTCCAGCCATGCGGTCTTGTCGCCACTGCGCAGTACGCGCACGGCACGGGCGGCGAGGAGCTCGCCCGCGTCTTCGACACCGGCGCGCAGCGCGGCCAGGGTGTCCTCATCGGGCAGACGATCCACCTGCACGTGATAGGTCTTCTGCGGGCCGGTCTCCGGATCGGTCAGGTGCGCCGCCCACTGCGGATCATTGCTGAACAACAGCAAGCCTTCGCTGGCCTTGTCCAGGCGCCCGACCGGCGCGATCCACGGCAGGCCGGCACCATCGAAGCAGCGATAAACGGTGTCGCGACCACGCTCGTCCTGCGCCGTGGTGACCACCCCGCGCGGCTTATTGAGCATCAGGTACAGGCGCTGCGGCGCCCCCATCGGCTGGCCGTCGACCTCGATCGGCGGGGGCGGACTGGCAATCGGGAACTCGGGATCACGAACGATGCGGCCGGACACGCGCACGCGGCCCTCGGCGATCCAGCGCGCGGCCTCGCTGCGCGAGCACACGCCGGCCTTGGACAGTACGCGCGCCAGGCCATGGCGCACGCCACTGGTGACATTCGGAGTCGCACGCCCACGCGGTGCGTGGGAGCGGGCGGCGGGGGCGGCAGGTGGGCGGCGCGTGCGCAAGCCTCTGCTCCCCGCGGCGCTTACTTCTTGTCGACCGGCTTGGTCTCAGCCGGTGCTTCGGCCGGGGCCGGAGTGGCGGCCGGAGCCGGACGCGCCTTGACCACGCGAACGCCGCGCGCCTTCATCCAGGCGTCGAACTCTTCGGCGGTCATGCGCTTGCCGTTCTGGCTCATGTCGAAGCGCCAGGGCGTGTTGTCGAATTCAGTCTGCGGCTTGTAGGCCGCCGGATCGTTCGGCTTCACCGCCGGTGCGCTCGGAATGGCCTTGGCGATGTTCTGGCAGCCGTCGATGCGCAGGCGCTGCAGCACCTGGTCCAGCGACTGCGACGGGTCGTAGTTGCTGCTCAGCACACCGGCCGGCATGCCCAGCTGGTTGCCACGGATGTACAGCTCGTCGGCCACTGGCGCGATGGTCGTGGCCGGCAACGGCAGCGGCGAGGCGCTGGTGTTGACCGAGCAATCGACCGCAGCGTGGGCGGCGGGAACCAGGGCCAGCGCCAGGACGGCGGCCGATGCAGAGCGCAGCATGAGGGGCATCCACGGAAGGAAGTGACGCGGCGAGTTTAGCAATGCCGCGTCAGCTTTCAAGCGCCACTTTCAATGAATACGACAACTTGTTGGTTTTACGGACAAAAGACCGACGAACGGTTGTGTTGCCGCGTTACAGGCGAGCTTCCTGGCCGCAGAAACAACAAGACCCGGCCGAAGCCGGGTCCTGCTGTGTCCTACGGGCAGAGCGTCAGAACTTAGTTCTGGACGTTCAGCTCGGTACGACGGTTCTTGGCGCGACCTTCCGGGTTGTCCGAACCATCCGGGTTGGTGTTCGGAGCAATCGGACGGCTCTCGCCGTAGCCGATCGGGCCGACCAGGCGACCGGCGTCAACGCCGTTCTTGGTCAGGTAGTTGTACACGGCGGTAGCACGACGCTCCGACAGCTTCTGGTTGTAAGCGTCGGTACCCTTCGAGTCGGTGTGACCGGCAACTTCAACGCGCAGATCCGGGTAACGCTTCAGGATCTCGGTGGCTTCGCTCAGGATCGCCACGGCGTCCGGACGCAGGTTCGACTTGTCGAAGTCGAAGTTGACGCCCTTCAGGTCGATGGAGACCGGAACCGGGCAACCGTCCGGACCGATGGTCTGACCCGGCTGCGAGTTCGGGCACTTGTCGTCGCAGTTGTTGACGCCGTCACCGTCGTCGTCCAGGTCGGCGCAGCTCGGGGCAACCGGAGCCGGAGCCGGAGCAGCCGCGACCGGAGCCGGGCCCAGCGGGATCACGACGCCGACCGAAGCCAGCACGTCGCCGAACCAGCTCTCGTCACGTGCGGCGATGCTCTGGTCGTCGAAGTCAGCGCGGTAGGCCACTTCGGCGCGGACAGCAACACGCTTCTCGAAGGTGGTCTGCAGGCCGACGCCCAGCTTGGCGGCAACATTGCCGTCCTTACGCTGGCGCGGGCCGTTGTTGTCGAGCGCAGCGTACTCTTCTTCCGACTTCTGGTAGCCCAGGCCACCGACGATGTACGGGTTCCAGCCGCGGCCTTCCTTGATGAAGTGGCGACGCAGGTCCAGCGAGACGCCGTACTGCGACCAGTTCAGGTCCTGGTTGCTGTCGAAGTTCGGGTTCTGGTAGTTCAGCTCACCGTCCAGCGACCAGTTCGGGCTGATGAACTTACCCAGGCCCAGGGTCACGAACGGAGCGTCATTGGTCAGACGGTCGCTGTCCTGGAAGTTGAAGCCGGCCGAACCGGTCAGGTACCAGCGGTCATCGAACTCCTGCGCCGAAGCTGCCTGGGCGAAAGCCAGGCCGCCCAGCAGCGCGGCAGTAAGGATCTTCTTGTTCATTGAGTACAGCTCCTATTTCGGGGGTATGAAACCGGTAGAGGCATGGGCCAGCACTAGTGCGTCGATGTTCGACAGCCGATTCAGCACGCCACCGCCGCGAACATTATGCTCAGGCGAGTGAAGGCCATGTTAACAGTCCCGTAACATGTGAAGTGTTGCGCCCGACCGTCCACCGGTCCGACGTTGAAACCCTATACAGGATGATGAAAATCCGCAAGACCCACACGCTGCAAGGGTTTGACGGGGTTTAGGCGCGAGAAGCGACATATTGCGCAACGTGCTGCATCACGCGGTTCAGCGCGTCTGAGGAAACGTGAGGAACCTTATGATGGGATCACGAACCCAGCCGGAGCCGTGATGAAAGCCGTCGCCCTGAGTCGTGAATACGCGCCCGCCCTGCGTGATGTCCTGCTGCCGCCGCCGCTGCCTCCTCGCGGTCGCGATCTGCTGGTGCGGATCGAAGCGGTTTCGGTCAACCCCGTCGATGGCAAGCAGCGGGCCGCCACCGATCCAGCCACCCTTGAGGTTCCCCGGGTGCTCGGCTGGGACGCAGCCGGCGTGGTCGAAGCCATCGGTGACGAGGCCAGCCTGTTCGCCTCCGGTGACGAGGTCTACTTCGCCGGTGACGTGACCCGACCGGGCTGCAACGCCCAGTACCAGTGGGTTGATGAGCGCCTGGTCGCGCGCAAGCCGACCACGCTCGATTTCGCTGAAGCGGCCGCGCTGCCGCTGACCACTCTCACAGCCTGGGAACTGCTGTTCCAGCGCATGCCGCTGCAGCTCGATGGCCGCCGTCACGTGGGCCAGCACCTTCTGGTGATCGGCGGCGCCGGCGGCGTCGGCTCGATGGCGATCCAGCTGGCACGCCATGCCGGTTTCGAGGTGATCGCCACCGCCTCGCGCGAGGCCTCAATCGAGTGGTGCCGGCAGATGGGGGCCACGCATGTGATCGACCATCGGCAGCCACTGCAGCCCCAGTTGCGGGCGCTGGGCATCGATGCGGTGCAGGTCGCGCTCAATCTGGCCGACACCGACCACTACTGGGATGAACTGGGCCAGCTGCTGGCACCGCAGGGCCACGTCGGCCTGATCGTCGAGCCGCGGGGTGCGCTGCGCATCGGCGATCCCTACAAGGCCAAATGCATCGGCATCCACTGGGAATTCATGTTCGCGCGTTCGCGCTTCGCCACCGCCGACTGCATCGAACAGCACCGCATCCTCAGCCGTGCGGCCAGCATGATCGATGCCGGCCAGCTGCGTGGCACGCTCAAGGAAACGCTGGGCACGATCAATGCGGCCAACCTGGACATCGCGCATCAGCGCCTGGCCAGCGGGCGCACGGTAGGCAAGCTGGCGCTGGTCGGCTGGGACGACTGACGCGGTGATGTAGAGCCGAGCCCACGCTCGGCTGCTGTGCCTGCCGCCACCCGCAGAGCACGGGCTCGGCCCTGCACAACCGCCCGCATGCAGGATCGACGCTACCTGTAGCGGCGGATTGGTCAGCATCTGTATCTATGGATGATGCAGAAACAGCGATACGGTGGAAACAGATCCTCGCCCCCGGACCGCCATGCCCACCACCCTGCCCTTGCGCCTGCTGCAATTGATCACCGGCCTGTTCCTGTACGGCTTCGGCGCCTCGCTGATGATCCGTGCCGCCATCGGCGTGGCACCCTGGGATGTGCTGTCGCAGGGCATCGCTGCGCAGACGCCGCTGTCATTCGGCCTGGCAACCAATGCCATCGGTGCATTGGTGCTGCTGCTGTGGTGGCCGCTGCGGCAGAAGCCGGGCGTCGGCACCGTGCTCAACGTGATGCTGATCGGCCCCTCCGCACAGTTCGGGCTGTGGCTGCTGCCGCCGGCCGTCGGCCTTGGCTGGCAGCTGGCGATGTTCTGTGCCGGCATGCTGCTGGTGGCGCTGGCCACCGGCCTGTACATCGGTGCCCGCCTTGGCCCGGGGCCACGCGATGGCCTGATGACCGGTCTGCATGCCCGTACCGGCTGGCCGATCTGGAAGGTGCGCAGCCTGATCGAAGGCAACGTACTGCTGCTGGGCTGGTGCCTGGGCGGCAATGTCGGCCTCGGCACCCTCGCCTTCGCCCTGCTGATCGGGCCGCTGTGCGGAATGACGCTGGGCTGGTTCGGGATCGGTCGGCCCGCTCCGGTTGTGCCGGCCGCTGGCCGGCAACCGCAATCGCCCTGAGTTGACCGGAGTGCCGGCCAGCGG
>NZ_JAXBQT020000007.1:43519-212865 GCF_047520755.2 Stenotrophomonas sp. FR010
GGCACGATCAATGCGGCCAACCTGGACATCGCGCATCAGCGCCTGGCCAGCGGCCGGCACTGCCAAACCGTCAGACAGCGGCCACCCCTTCCAAAGAAGCGGCCCTTGCCCCGGCCGCCGTTTCGCGGCACGCTTCGCGCTTCCGTACGCAAGCGTATCGACCATGTCGCCAGCCAACGAAAGCGCCTATCCTCACCTGTTCGCCCCGCTGGACCTGGGCTTCACCCAGCTGCGCAATCGCGTCCTGATGGGTTCGATGCACACCGGCCTGGAAGATCGCGCCCGCGACTTCCCGCGGCTGGCGGCCTACTTCGCCAAGCGCGCCGAGGGCGGCGTCGGCCTGATCGTCACCGGCGGCTTCGCGCCCAATGTGGTCGGTTGGTTGAAGCCATTCGGTGGCAAGCTGTCCTGGCCCTGGGAAGTGCGGCCGCACCGCCAGCTCACCGCCGCCGCGCACCAGCACGGCGCGAAGATCTGCCTGCAGCTGCTGCATGCCGGCCGCTATGCCTACCACCCGTTGTCGGTGGCACCGTCGAAGCTGAAGGCACCGATCAACCCGTTCACCCCGCGCGCATTGTCGGCCAGCGGCGTAGAGCGCCATATCGCCGACTACGCTCGCAGTGCCAAGCTGGCCCGCGAGGCCGGCTACGACGGCGTGGAAGTGATGGGCTCGGAGGGCTACCTCATCAACGAGTTCATCGCCCCGCGCACCAACAAGCGCGCCGATGCCTGGGGCGGCGACGCGCGCCAGCGCATGCGCTTCGCGGTCGAGATCGTGCGCCGCATCCGCGAGGCCTGCGGCCCGGACTTCATCATCATCTACCGCCTGTCACTGGTGGATCTGGTCGACGACGGCAGCGACTGGGACGAGATCGTTCAGCAGGCGCAGGCGATCGAGGCGGCTGGCGCAACGATCATCAATTCCGGCATCGGCTGGCACGAAGCGCGCATTCCGACCATCGCCACCTCGGTGCCGCGCGCGGCCTTTGCCGGCGTCACCGCCAAGCTCAAGCCGCATGTGAAGGTACCGCTGGTGGCGACCAACCGCATCAACATGCCCGACGTTGCCGAACGCATCCTGGCCGGTGGCGGCGCCGACATGGTGTCGCTGGCACGCCCGCTGCTGGCCGACCCGCAGTGGCCGAACAAGGCCCGTGCCGGCCGCGCGGAGGCGATCAACACCTGCATCGCCTGCAACCAGGCCTGCCTGGACCACGTGTTCGAGAACAAGCTGGCCAGCTGCCTGGTCAATCCGCGCGCCGCCCACGAGACCGAGCTGGTCTATCGTCCCACGGCTACGCCGAAGAAGGTCGCGGTGGTCGGTGCCGGCCCCGCCGGCCTGGCCTGCGCCACAGTCGCTGCCCAGCGTGGCCACCAGGTCACCCTGTTCGATGCCAATGATGAGATCGGCGGCCAGTTCAACGTGGCCAAGCGCATCCCCGGCAAGGAAGAGTTCCACGAGACCCTGCGCTACTTCCGCCACGCGCTGCAGGAGACCGGCGTACAGCTGCGCCTGGGTACCCGCGTCGACGCTTCCCAACTGGCTGGCTTCGACGAGGTGGTGCTGGCCACCGGCATCACCCCGCGCAAGGTCGATTTCCCCGGTGCCGATCACGCCAAGGTGGTGAGCTACCTGGACGTGCTGCTGGGACGGGTCGAAGTGGGCGCCAATGCGGCGATCATCGGCGCCGGCGGCATCGGCTTCGATGTCGGCGAATTCCTCAGCCACGCCGGTGAATCCCCCTCGCTGGATCCGCAGCGCTGGATGGCCGAATGGGGCGTGGATGCCAGCTTCGAGGCACGCGGCTCGCTGGGCCAGCCCGAGGTCGAGCCGTCACCGCGGCGCTTGTGGCTGCTGCAGCGCAGCCCGGGCAAGCCGGGCGCGCGGCTGGGCAAGACCACCGGCTGGATCCATCGCGCCACGCTGAAGGCCAAGGGCGTGCGCATGCTCGGTGGCGTCGAGTACCTGGGGGTGGACGACGAGGGCCTGCGCATCCGCGTGGACGGCAGCGAACAGCTGCTGCCGGTCGACCATGTGGTGATCTGCGCCGGGCAGGAACCGAACCGCACGCTGCAGGCCGAACTGCAGGCGGCCGGCATCAACGCGCAGCTGATCGGTGGTGCCGACGTGGCCGCCGAACTCGATGCGAAACGCGCCATCGACCAGGGCAGCCGGGTCGCCGCCGCGCTCTGATGAGCGCCTGAATGGGTGACGGAATGTGATTTCCGTCACCCCGGTTGAACCTGAATGTCAAGCCGAGCGGTTCACGATGCGTTCGGCTATGCCCCCCTACCTTGCGCCATCTTTCCGCTCACCAGCCAGTTTCCGGTGAGCCGGCGCAGTCCCCACGATCGGTACTGATCGTTTCTTTTGGGGCCGCCCACGGGGCGGCCCCGATGGCCGCCTCCCCATGACGCCAAGTCGTCCCCCACCTCCTGTCGCCCCGCGGCCGGAACCGGAGGGTGCGGCCCATACGGAGCAAGGAGTTATATGAAACTGGCCTGGATTCTCTGGCTGTCGCAGTTGTTGCCTCAGCCGGCCGCTGATTCACTGTGTTTGAGCACCACCGTCTACCTGGAAGCCCGCGACCAGACCCTGCGCGGCCAGCAGGCTGTTGCCGAGGTCGCCCTGCGCCGTCTCGACAGTGGCCTGTGGGGCGACTCGATGTGCCAGGTGGTCACCGCGCGCAAGCAGTTCGCACCGACCATCGTCTCCCCCGGCACCCAGCTGGGCAATGACGCGGCGTGGAGCGAAGCGATGAACGTGGCCTTCGACGCCGAGCGCAACTGGGCGCTGCCGGCCGGCGAACGCCGCGAGATCGTGCCCGGTGCCAGCCACTTCGCCGCGCTGTCCATCGCCAGCCCGAACTGGCGCAACGCCTACCAGGTGGCGACCATCGGCGATCACACCTTCTACAAGGTGCAGAACCTCAAGCCGCGGCAATCGTAACGATCCGTGCTGGCGGCAGCGTTGCCGGCCGCCGCCGGGCTCTGGGATAGTGGGCGTTTCCCGCCCGCATCACCTGGAGTTCCCATGAAGCTGTACAGCAAGCCCGGTGCCTGTTCCACCGCCGACCACATCGCCCTGCAGTGGACCGGCCAGCCGTTCGAGGTTGAACTGCTGAACAAGGACACCCTGAAGGGTCCGGAATTCCTCAAGATCAATCCGGCCGGTGCGGTGCCCGCGCTGGTCGACGGCGACTTCGTGCTGCTGCAGAACGCCGCGATCATGGGCTATATCGCCGATCGCTTCCCGCAGGCCGGCCTCGGCGGTGACGGCAGCCCGCGCCAGCGCGCCGAAGCCACCCGCTGGCTGGCCTTCGTCAATTCCGACGTGCATCCGGCCTTCTCGCCGCTGTTCGCGCCGGGCAAGTTCATCGCCGACGAGAGCCAGTTCGATGCGATCCGCGCCGCCGCGCACAAGCGTCTGCGTGGCCTGTTCGAGACCGCTGACAGGCAGCTGGCCGACAAGCCGTGGCTGGCCGGCTTCCGCAGCTTCGCCGACCCGTACTTCTACATCACCCTGCGCTGGGCCGCCGGTACCAAGGTTGATCTGTCCGGCCTGGACAACCTGGCCGCCTACAAGGCACGCATGGACGCCGATGCCGGCGTGCAGGCCGCGCTGAAGGCCGAAGGCCTGGCCTGAGGATGACCCGGGGGTCAGGGCCGTTTGCGTGTCGAACGGATCTGACCCCGCTGGTTGCCAAACGCGGGGTCGGATCCGCCTGTACCGCAGGCGGCTCTGACCCCATCCGTTGCATCCTCACACTCAGCCGATCTGGCGGATCACTTCGCCCTTGGCATCGCGCAGATAGGTCGGCACCACGTCGATGCGCAGCGCCTCCGTCAACGGGTAGATGCCACGTTCGGCACGCACGCCGGCCAGGGCCCGCAGCCCCGCCTCGCTCAGCGCCCAGCGCGCGCTGTCCGCCGACAGTTCGCCCACGTCACCATGCCCGGCTGGAATGAACGCCCATTGCCGCTCGCGACTGACCAGTTCCAGCGACTTTCCGTGGCGCAGGCGCAGCGGTAGCAGTTCGCACACGCTGGCGACCTGGCCCGCGCCGAGCACCAGCGTGGTGACGCCCGCCTCCTGCCGCCAGTCCAACGTCTCGACGAACAGCATGCCGGTGCTGGAGCCCTCGCGCTCGCTGCCGGCCCTCACCCGTTCGGCCAATGCCGGATCTTCCAGCAGGTTGCCGCGATGCAGGTCGCTGATCCACAGCGGCATCGCCGGCTGCAGTGCCTGCAGCACGCCACGTGTCGACCAGCGCTTGACCGCCTCCATCTCCTCATCGGTCAGCCCGACCAGCTGCAGGAACTGCAGGTGGCCATTGGCGGTGTCGCGTGCCGGCAACTGCGGGTCGGCAATGAAGGCCAAGTGGCACAACCGCGTGTCGGTCTCCAGTGCGATCGGGCCGTTCGCATTCAGATGGTGGCCATCCTCGAACACGTTGCCGCTGCCGAACACATAGCGCGCCAGGTTCTGCAGCAGGTTCATCGGCCACACCGGCGGCGTGCTGTCGGCGTTCTCAGCGGCTTCGGCAGCAAGACGGAACGTCAGCTCGAAACCATAGCCGCTGGCGGCAGCATCACTGCTCTCCTTGGCATACAGCTCGGAGAAACCGTAGGTGATGTAGTGCCAATGCGGAACCGGCGCATCCGCCCAGTACACGCTGATGCCATCCAGCGGATCCTGGCCGCCGAGCGTGTAGGGAAGCGCGGTGCCGTAGTGTCGCGGCTCCTGCCCGGCATACAGCGGCGCCAGCGCCGCATTGATCGCGTCCCAGCCGGGGGTGTCGGTGTCATCGTGGTCGTCCTGCACGCGGGACTCCTTGTGGGAAAGTGAACCGATCACTTTACGCGGTGGCTCAGGCCTGCACGACCTCTTTGCCAGCGTTTACTACGGCGGACTGGGTTTCCTGCCACCAGCGCTGGGCCAGCGCCGGGCTGCGCGCCTTGCCCACCGCCGCCAGCAGTTCCGGGCACAGGCGTTCCAGCGCCAGCGCATCGGTGCAGCGTTCGATCTTCAACTGCATGAAGTAGCCCTTCAGCCCCAGATGGCGCCGCACCGCCTCGCTCATCGCGTCGTACAACTGCTGGTACAGCGCCGGGTCCTGTTCGCGGCCGGTGCTGATGCCACGCGCCGGAGCGGCCTCTACGCTCCCGCCGATCACCTCGATCAGTCCCTGTGCGGCCAGCTGCTCCAGTGCATCCGGAGGCGCGCGCAGGCCATCGAACAGGCCGCGCAGTTCGGTGTCATCGCGATGGCCATCGACCATCAGCAGGATTGAACGCAGTGCCGCCGGCAGGCGCCGGCCACGGTCTTCGATTTCCTGACGGCCAGCAGCCGTCTTGGCGTGCAGCAATGCCATTGCCCCCCTCCCTTGATGCGCCATGCCAGCGTGCCGTGTGCGGGCACGCCCCCCTTATTGCCATCCCCGGGCGGCGCGCGCGTTCCCCGGCGCGCACCGCGTGTTGCAGGTCGATGACAGGCCGAGCTTAGCGCAAGTGCCGCGGGTAGTGCCGTCCGCTGGCCGGCAACCTCGGGATTGATGGGGGGGGCCGGCCAGCGGCCGGCGCTACCGGATCAACGGCCCAGCGCGCGGCGAATCTCCTCCAGCGCGCTGGGGTCGTCCAGCGTCGACAGGTCGCCCGGGTCGCGCTGCTCGGCCAACGCCTGCAACGAGCGCCGCAGCAGCTTGCCCGAACGGGTCTTGGGCAGCGCATTGACCACGTGCACATGCGCCGGGCGCGCGACCGCACCAAGCGAAGTCGTCACCGTCGCCATCATCTCGGCCACCACCGGCGCCGGATCCTCGCCCTCAAGCCCCTGCTTGAGGGTGACGAACACCAGCGGCACCTGCCCCTTCAGCTCGTCCTTGACCCCGATCACGGCAGCCTCGGCCACGCGCGGGTGGCTGGAGATGGCCTCCTCGATCTCGCGCGTACCCAGACGATGCCCGGCCACGTTGATCACATCGTCGGTACGGCCGAGGATGAAGGTATAGCCATCGTCATCGCGGATCGCCCAGTCCAGCGAGCTGTACAGCAGTTCCTTGAAGTGGCTGAAGTAGCTCTGCAGGAATCGGTTGTCGTCGTTCCACACCGTGCTCATGCAACCCGGCGGCAAGGGCGGCGACACCACCAGCACGCCCTTCTGCCCCGGCGCCACTTCCTCGCCGGTGTTCTCGTCGATCACCTTCATCCGATAGCCGAGATTGGGGAAGCCCGGTGAACCGAAGCGCACCGGCTTCATCTCCAGGCCCGGCAGCAGGGTCAGTGCCGGCCAGCCGGTTTCGGTCTGCCAGTAGTTGTCGATGATCGGCTTGCCCAGCGCTTCGCTGATCCAGTGCGCGGTGGGTTCGTCCAGCGGCTCGCCGGCCAGGAACAGGTACTTCAGGGCGCTCAGGTCGTGGCGATGGATGAAGTCCGCGTCGTGCTTCTTCAGCACGCGGATGGCGGTGGGTGAGGAGAACATGGTGCGCACGTTGTACTGTTCGCACAGCGCCCACCAGATGCCCGGGTCCGGATTCGTCGGCAGCCCCTCGTACAGCAACGAGGTGCAGCCACCGATCAGCGGGCCGTACACGTTGTACGAGTGGCCCACCGCCCAGCCGACGTCGGAAGTGGAGAACATCACCTGGCCCGGCTTGCAGTCGAACACGGTCTCCATCGACTGCGCCATCGCCACCGCGTAACCACCGACATCGCGCTGCACGCCCTTCGGCTTGCCGGTGGTGCCGGAGGTGTACAGCAGGTAGCTCGGCTCGCTCGCTTCAAGCCACTGCACCGGCACATCGACTTCACCAACCTGTGCACGCAGCGCGGCGTAGTCCACGTCGCGACCCGGCACGCGGGGTTCGGCGGCATCCAGCCCACGCGAGACGATCAGCACGTGTGGCGGAGGCGACGCCGCTTCGGCGCAGGCCGCGTCGACCATCGGCTTGTACGGAATCAGCTTGCCACCGCGCATGCCGGCATCCGCTGCGATCAGCAACTTCGGCTTCGCATCGTCGATGCGCAGCGCCAGGTTGTGCGCGGCGAAGCCACCGAACACCACCGAGTGCACCGCACCGATGCGCGCGCAGGCCAGCATCGCGAACACGGCTTCGGCCATGTTCGGCATGTAGATCACCACGCGGTCACCGTGGCCGACGCCGAGATGCTTGAGCACGGCGGCGAAGTCGTTCACTTCGCGATACAGCTGGCGATAGGTGATCTCGCGGGTGCTGTTGGTTTCGGTGGAAATCGCAACCAGCGCGAGCTGGTCGGCGCGCGTTCCCAGGTGGCGGTCGACGGCGTTGTAGCAGAGATTGGTTTCACCACCGACGAACCAGCGCCGGAACGGCGGGTTGCTGTAATCGAGCACCTGCTGCGGCGGTTTGTGCCAATGGATGCGCTTGGCTTCCTCGCCCCAGAACGCCTCCGGCTCGTCGATCGAGCGACGGTAGGTTTCCTCGTAGTTCATGACGCAGCCCTCCCAGACAAAGTCATGGGTTCGAGGATAGTCCGGCGCTGGCGCGCGGGCCGCCCTACCTTGGTAGGGGGGTGGGTTTTTCATGCAGGGCTGCGCCCTGCACCTGCAGAGGCCGAAGCCGAAGCAACAGCAGAAGCTGGCTTACTTGGGGATGGCGGGGTGGGTCCGGTGGCGGGAGACGCCGTAAACCCGTCCGTGGGGGCTTGGCCGCGGCATCCATGCCGCGGACACTCCCGCCACCGGCCCCACCCCACCTTCGACAGATTCCGCGATCTGTCGGAACGGCATATTGTTCTGGTAGGTGTCGACCTCGGTCGACACGGTAGATCCACGCCATGCGTGGATGATTCATTCGATATCTGACAGAAAAATCGTGTCGACCAAGGTCGACACCTACCAACAGCTGCGCGGAACAACGGCCACCGTTACCAACAGCCGAGTGAACCTGTCGAAGGTGGGGCGGTGTCGGAGTGCGGGGTGTCAGCCGCATGGATGCGGCTGCCAAGCCTACACGGACGTACTTGCGGCGGCCCCGCACTCCGACACCGTCCCGCCAACCCACGGATAGCCCGCCTTTGATGTTTGACGTTGCTCCGGTTCGTAGCAGGTGCAGGGCTGCAAGCCCTGCCGACCCCCTAGAACGGAGCCGCGGACTCGAACGCGAGCGCCTCGCCCGTCAGCGGATGCGTGAACCGCAGGCTGCGCGCATGCAGGTGCACGCGCTGCGCCGGTGCCGCGTCATACAGCACGTCGCCAACAATCGGATGGCCAATACTGGCCATGTGCAACCGCAGCTGATGGCTGCGGCCGGTGATCGGTTCCAGCTCCACGCGGGTACGCTGCGCTTCCACATCACGCGCCATTACGCGCCAGCGCGTCAGCGCCGGCTTGCCGCGTTCGTGATCGACCGTCTGCTTCGGCCGGTTCGGCCAGTCCACAATCAGCGGCAGATCCACGTCGCCGGCATCGCCTTCAAGCAGTCCCTCCACGATCGCTTCATAGCGCTTGCCAACCCGGCGCTGCTCGAACTGCATCGACAACGCCGCCTGCATGTCCTTGCCACGCGCATGCAGCAGCAGCCCGGAAGTCACCTGGTCCAGGCGGTGCACGGTCAACGCATCCGGGTACAGCGACTGCAGGCGCGCGACGACGCAGTCCTGGTTCTCGGCGCTGCGGCCGGGCACGGACAGCAGGCCGGCGGGCTTTTCAGCCACCAGCAGCGCGTCGTCGATGTAGTGCAGGTGGATCATGCGGTTCCAGGAATTCCAAATGAAAACGGGGAAGCCGAAGCCTCCCCGTTTTCTGCGTACCGACCGGAGCCGGTACCGCCTGCATCAGCCCAGCAGGTGGGCGACGCCGGCGCGCTCTTCTTCCAGCTCGGCCAGGGTCTTGTCGATGTACTTCTGGCTGAAGTCGTCGATCGGCAGATCCTTGACCAGGGTGTACTTGCCGTTCTCGGTGGTCACCGCGAAACCGAAGATCACGCCTTCCGGAATGCCGTAGGAACCGTCGGACGGCACGCCCATGGTGACCCACTTGCCGTTGCTGCCCAGCACCCAGTCACGCACGTGGTCGATGGCGGCATTGGCGGCCGAAGCGGCCGAGGACGAGCCACGGGCTTCGATGATCGCCGCGCCGCGCTTGCCGACGGTCGGGATGAACGTGTTGGCGTTCCACTCCTGGTCGTTGATCGCATCGGCGATCGAGGCGCCGTCGGCGGTGGCGAAACGGTAGTCCGGGTACATGGTCGGGCTGTGGTTGCCCCACACCACCAGCTTCTCCATGCCACCGACCGGCTTGCCCAGCTTGGCCGACAGCTGGCTCAGCGCGCGGTTGTGGTCCAGGCGCAGCATGGCGGTGAAGTTCTCCGGCTTCAGGTCCGGAGCCGACTTCATCGCGATGTAGGCATTGGTGTTGGCCGGGTTGCCGACCACCAGCACCTTCACGTCACGGCTGGCGACCTTGTTCAGCGCGGCGCCCTGGGCGGTGAAGATCTTGGCGTTCTCCAGCAGCAGGTCCTTGCGCTCCATGCCCGGGCCACGCGGACGTGCGCCGACCAGCAGGGCGATGTCGGCGTCCTTGAACGCGACTTCGGCGTCATCGGTGCCAACCATGCCGGCCAGCAGCGGGAACGCGCAGTCTTCCAGCTCCATCATCACGCCCTTCAGGGCGGCCTGGGCCTTGTCGACCGGCAGTTCCAGCAGCTGCAGGATGACCGGCTGGTCCTTGCCCAGCATTTCGCCGGAGGCGATGCGGAACAGCAGGGCATAACCGATCTGGCCGGCGGCGCCGGTCACGGCAACACGAACGGGTGCTTTCATGGGGGTTTCCTCTTGCTTGCAAGCGTTTGATGGGGCGCCGCGGGCATGGCCACGCAGGCCGGGCGGGCGGCGGGGAACAGGGAAACGGCCACCCGTGGGTGGCCGTTTCGAAAGGGGGTCAGGCGGCGAGGTGCTTGTTCCACTCCGCGACGCGCTCGGCCTGGGCGGCCAGCACGGCGTCGACGTCGCCTTCCAGGGTGATCGAATGGATCACGTCGCCCTGCTTGACCGAATCGACGATGGCCTGGCCTTCCAGGACCTTGCCGAAGACGGTGTGGCGGCCGTCCAGCCAATCGGTCTTGATGTGGGTGATGAAGAACTGGCTGCCGTTGGTGTTCGGGCCGGCGTTGGCCATCGACAGCGAGCCGACCTCGTGCTTCACGCCATTCTTCTCGTCTTCGAACTTGTAGCCCGGGCCGCCGGTGCCACGGCCCTGCGGGCAGCCGCCCTGGATCATGAAGTCGGCGATCACGCGATGGAAGATCAGGCCGTCATAGAAGCCGTGCTTGACCAGGTTCACGAAGTTGGCCACGGTCAGTGGCGCCTTGTCGGCGAACAGCTCGACCTTGATCGGGCCCTGGGTGGTGTCGAAAGTGGCGATGAGGGACATGAAGATCCTTGGTGCAAAGGGGAATGCGTCTAGCCACCTAGTTTACACCTGCCTCGTGGCGGCGGTGCCTTCGACCATCGGTGGAGCCCCCGCCTTCAGCCAGGGGAAGGTGAGCCGAGGGGCCGTCCTGGCGACCTCGGCCGAAGCGGTGGACAGCCAGCTGAATGGGCCGTTTGGCCGGCGTGAAATCCACCTTTTCGCGAATCGTCAAGTTCGACGTATAATGTTGGACTTCTTTTTCCAAATCCGGCGCCGACTGGCCCCCTTTCGTATGTCCATCGAAAATCTTCGCAACATCGCCATCGTCGCCCACGTCGACCATGGCAAGACCACCCTGGTCGACCAGCTGCTGAAGCAGTCCGGCACCCTGTCCGAGCGCACCGTCCTCGCCGAGCGCGTGATGGACAGCAACGACCAGGAAAAGGAACGCGGCATCACCATCCTGGCCAAGAACACCGCCATCACCTGGGAAGACAAGAAGACCGGCATCAAGAACCGGATCAACATCGTCGACACCCCCGGCCACGCCGACTTCGGCGGTGAGGTCGAGCGCGTGCTGTCGATGGTCGACACCGTGCTGATCCTGGTCGATGCGATGGACGGCCCGATGCCGCAGACCCGCTTCGTGACCCAGAAGGCCTTCGCGATGGGCTTCAAGCCGATCGTCGTGGTCAACAAGGTCGACCGTCCGGGCGCCCGTCCGGAGTGGGTGATCGACCAGGTCTTCGACCTGTTCGACAAGCTCGGTGCCACCAACGAGCAGCTGGACTTCCCGATCGTCTACGCCTCGGGCCTGAACGGCTACGCGGGCCTGGAAGACACCGTGCGCGACGGCGACATGACCCCGCTGTACGAAGCGATCATGCAGCACGCGCCGAAGCCGGAAGTGGACCCGGAAGGCCCGTTCCAGATGCGCATCAGCCAGCTGGACTACAACAACTTCGTGGGCGTGATCGGCATTGGCCGCATCCAGCGCGGCACCCTGAAGAAGAACATGCAGGTCGCGGTCATCGACCGTGAAGGCAAGAAGCGCAACGGCAAGGTGCTGCAGGTGCTGGGCTTCATGGGCCTGGAGCGCATCGAGCAGGATTCGGCCGAGGCCGGCGACATCGTGGCCATCTCCGGCATCCAGGAGCTGACCATCTCCGACACCATCTGCGCACCGGACTTCCCGGAAGCCCTGCCTGCGCTGACCGTCGACGAGCCGACCATCTCGATGACCTTCCAGGTGAACAATTCGCCGTTCGCCGGCAACAAGGACCTGTCCGGTGGCAAGTTCCTGACCAGCCGCCAGATCAAGGACCGCCTGGACCGTGAAAAGGTCCACAACGTGGCCCTGAAGGTCGAGCAGCTGGAAGACGCCGACAAGTTCCTGGTCTCGGGCCGTGGCGAACTGCACCTGTCGGTGCTGATCGAGAACATGCGCCGCGAAGGCTACGAGCTGGCCGTGTCGCGCCCGGAAGTGATCATCAAGGAAATCGACGGCCAGCTGATGGAGCCGATCGAGCAGCTGGTGGTGGACATCGAAGAAGTCCACCAGGGCGGCGTGATGGAAAAGCTGGGCACCCGCAAGGGCCAGTTGAAGAACATGGAATCGGACGGCAAGGGCCGCGTGCGCCTGGAGTACCAGATCCCGGCGCGTGGCCTGATCGGCTTCCAGAACGAGTTCAAGACCCTGACCCAGGGTTCGGGCCTGCTGTTCCATGTGTTCGACCACTACGGCCCGAAGGAACAGGGCGCCATCGCCAAGCGCATCAACGGCGTGATGATCGCCAATGCGCCGGGCGTCACCCCGGCCTACTCGCTGGGCCCGCTGCAGGAACGCGGCAAGCTCTTCGCTGCCGAAGGCGACAACGTGTATGAAGGTCAGCTGGTCGGCATCCACTCCAAGGACAACGACCTGACCGTCAACGCGATCAAGACCAAGCCGCTGACCAACATGCGCGCTTCCGGCAAGGACGATGCGATCCAGCTGACCCCGGCGATCAAGTACTCGCTGGAACAGGCCCTGGACTTCATCGAAGACGACGAGCTGGTCGAGATCACCCCGAAGGAGATCCGCCTGCGCAAGAAGTTCCTGACCGAGAGCGACCGCAAGAAGGCTTCGCGCGGCGGCTGAGCCAGCACCCCGTGAACCAGAGCGGCTACAACCCGGATCCACACCGGCATCCGGGTCTGCACGTCATCGCCCTGCTCGAAGCGAGCAAGGCGATGCTGGCGCTGTTGGCCGCCACCGGGCTGGAAGTGCTCGGACCGCAGCCGCTTCGGCACGGCATCATGGTCCTGATCCGGCGTTTCAGCCTGGATCCGGACCATGGCACCCTGCCCTCGCTGCTGCATATGATCAGCCCCGACGCGGTCCACCTGGCCGCGGCAGGGATGATCGGCTACGGCCTGCTGCACCTGGTCGAAGCCTGGGGCCTGTGGCGGGCCAAGGCCTGGGCCTCCTGGCTGGGCTGCCTGACTGCCTCGCTGTACCTGCCCTTCGACATCTTCGCGATCATCCGCCACCCCGGCTGGCCGTCGTGGACGATCCTGGCGATCAACCTGATCGTGGTCTACGTTCTCGCCCGCGACCTGCGCAAGCGCCACCGCTGAGCACCGGCTACACTGGGGATTGGAGCCGACCAAGCCGCCCCATGCGCCCGTCCTTGCCGCCTCTGCTGACCTGCCTGCTCGCCGCGCTGCCTGCGCTGCTTTCGGCTGGCTGCAGCCCGGCCACGCCCAGCGCGCATGCGGCCGAACCTGCGAGCCGCAACGTGCCGTTCCCGTACGCTGAAACCGATGTTGCCGACCTGCAGGCGCGGATGACCGCCGGTGAACTGGACAGCACCACCCTGACCCAGGCCTACCTGCAGCGCATCGCCGCCTTGGATCGGGCCGGCCCCCGCCTGCGCGCGGTGATCGAGCTCAACCCCGATGCCCTGAAGGAAGCCGCGGCGCGCGACCGCGAGCGCCGCGATGGACGCCTGCGTGGCCCGCTGCACGGCATCCCGGTACTGCTGAAGGACAACATCAACGCGGCGCCGATGGCCACCAGTGCCGGCTCTCTGGCCCTGCAGGGGTTCCGCCCTGACGATGCGTATCTGGTGCGGCGCCTGCGCGAGGCCGGGGCCGTGGTGCTGGGCAAGACCAATCTCAGCGAATGGGCCAATTTCCGCGGCAACGATTCGGTGTCCGGCTGGAGCGCGCGCGGCGGCCAGACCCGCAATCCCTATCGCCTCAGCCACTCGCCTTGCGGCTCCAGCAGCGGCAGCGCGGTAGCGGTCGCCGCCAACCTGGCCAGCGTGGCGATCGGCACCGAAACCGACGGCAGCATCGTCTGCCCTGCGGCGATCAATGGCATCGTCGGCCTCAAGCCGACCGTCGGCCTGGTCAGCCGCGATGGCATCATCCCGATTTCCTTCAGCCAGGATACTGCGGGGCCGATGACACGCAGCGTCGCCGACGCTGCGGCCGTACTGACCGCAATTGCCGGCCGCGATGATGCCGACCCGGCCACCGCAACCATGCCCGGCCGTGCGGTGTACGACTACACCGCGCGGCTGGATCCGCAGGGACTGCGTGGCAAGCGCATCGGCCTGCTGCAGACGCCGCTGCTGAAATACCGCGGCATGCCGCCACTGATCGAACACGCCGCCACCGAGCTGCGTCGGGCCGGCGCCGTCGTGGTGCCGGTGGAGCTGCCCAACCAGGGCGCCTGGGCCGACGCCGAACGCAAGGTACTGCTGTACGAGTTCAAGGCCGGGCTGGAGCGTTACTTCAGCACCCACCGCGCTCCCCTGCACAGCCTGGCCGAATTGATCGCCTTCAACCGGGCGCACAGCAAGCAGGAACTGGGCCTGTTCGGCCAGGAACTGCTGGTGGAAGCTGACGCTACCGCTGGCTTGGCCGACCCCGCCTATATCCGCGCACGCAGCGATGCGCGCCGGTTGGCGGGCCCGGAAGGCATCGATGCCGCCCTCGCCGCCCACCAGCTCGACGCCCTGGTCGCGCCGACCACCGGCGTGGCGTGGCCGATCCGCAGCGAAGGCGACGACTTCCCCGGCGAGAGCTACAGTGCCGCCGCCGTCGCCGGCTATCCCAGCCTCAGCGTGCCGATGGGCCAGATCGATGGCCTGCCGGTCGGCCTGCTGTTCATGGGCACCGCCTGGAGCGAACCGAAGCTGATCGAAATGGCGTACGCCTACGAACAGCGCACCCGCGCGCGGCGGCCACCGCACATCGGCACCGACACGCTGATCGACGCCGGCGAGCCTTGATCCGGTAGTGCCGGCCGCTGGCCGGCGCTACCGTTCGGGTTCCGGCTCCATCGGCACGATTGCCGCCTCACCGTCTTCAGCCCCCGGCGAACGCACATCTGCAGTACGTGCGCGTGGACCACGCGGCATGTCCAGCTCGTCAGCATGCTGCAGCCGCGCACGCAGCTGCGGCAGCGACTGCGGATGCTCACGTGCGAGGAAATCGAGCATGCGCTCGCGTACCAGGCAACGCAGGTCGAACGCGTCGCCAGAGCTGCGCGCACTCACCAGCAGGCGCACCTGGATCGCACGCTCGCTGGTTTCGGTCACCTGGGTCACGCAGACCCGGCCATCCCACAATGCCTCACCCCGGCAGATGCGCTCCAGCTCAGCGCGGATCGCCGCGATCGGGGCACGATAGTCCAGCCACAGAAACGCCGTACCAAGCAGATCGGCGCTGCGCCGGGTCCAGTTCTGGAAGGGGTTCTCGATGAACCAGGTCAGCGGCACCACCATCCTCCGCTCGTCCCAGATGCGTACCACCACGTAGCTGCTGCCGATCTCCTCGATGCGTCCCCACTCGCCCTCGACGATCACCACATCGTCCAGCCGGATCGGCTGGGTCACTGCAATCTGCAGGCCAGCGATCAGGTTGCCGAACACCGGCTTTGCGGCGATACCGGCCACCAGGCCGATGAGGCCCGCCGAGGCCAGCAGCGCGGTGCCGATCTTCTGCACCATGGGGAAGGTCAGCAGCACCAGCGAAGTGCCCAGCACGATGATGCCGCCCATCAGCACACGGCTGAGCACCCGCGTCTGGGTCTGGATGCGGCGCGCTTCCAGATTATCGGAGACATCGATGGGATGGCTGCGCAGGATGGCCCGCTCACCCGCTGCCACTGCGCGTACCAGCAACCAGATGAAGCAGGCGGTCAGTGCGATATGCAGCACCCGTTGCAGGTTGCCCAGAAGGGGATCCTGCAGCGGCGTGGCCTGCAATGCAGGGATCAACAGCAGCAGCGGCCACGCGGTGGCCATTGGCAGCCCGAGCACACGCCCGATGCGCGCGCGCCGCCGATCACGCCCTTTCAGCCGATGGTAGATCCACAGGATCAGCCACGCGCCGATACCGCCCACCAATGCGGCCAAACCCAACGGCCATGCGTAGGCCTGTGCGCTCTGCCAGTGCACCGTTGCCACCTCCAGTCGGACAAGCAAGTGGACAGCCTCGCGCATGGCGCATGAGCGTCACGTCAGTCGTTTGTAAGGAGGGTGTTGGTCGGCAGGGCTTGTAGCCCTGCACCTGCCCAGAAGCCGAAGCAACAGCAACGGCAACAGCAACAGCCGAAGCAGAAGCGGGTTTGCTGTGGGATGGCGGGGTGGGTCCGGTTGCGGGGGGCGCTGCAAGTACCCCTCCGGGGCCCGGCCCAGCCGCTGGCGGCTGTGCGTTCGGGCGCTTGCGAAGCAGTGCTTCGCAAGCAAAGCGCCCTCACCCATGTAAGCTCGGTCGACGCATCCATGCGGCTCACGCCCCCGCAACCGCCCCCCCCCCCCGCCTACGACAGATCTCCGCGATCTGCAGTAGATCCACGCCATGCGTGGATGAATCTCCATCGGAATCGAATATTTCGAATTGGATTCCAAAAGCATCCACGCATGGCGTGGATCTACCGTGCCGACCAAGGTCGACACCTACCAGCAGCCGAGTGAACCTGTCGAAGGTGGGGCGGTGTCGGGGTGCGGGGTGTCAGCCGCATGGATGCGGCTGCCAAGCCTACAAGGACGTACTTGCGGCGTCCCCGCACTCCGACACCGTCCCGCCAACCCACGGATAGCCCGCTTTTGACGTTGACGTTGACGTTGCTCTGGCTCGTAGCAGGTGCAGGGCTGCAAGCCCTGCCGAAAAATCCTTACCGCACTTGCTCCTGCTTGCGCACGATCGCCATCGCGATCTCCAGCGACTGCTCGTAGTTCAACCGCGGGTCCACCGTCGAACGATACGCACGCTCCAGGTCGCGCTCGGTCAGTTCGCGCGCGCCGCCGATGCACTCGGTCACGTCCTCGCCGGTCAGTTCCAGGTGCACACCGCCCAGGCGCGTACCGGCGGCGGCATGCAGGTCGAACGACATCTCCACCTCGCCACGCACGTTGTCGAAGCGGCGTGTCTTGAAACCGTTGGCGGTGCTTTCGGTATTGCCATGCATCGCATCGCACACCCACAGCACGCGGCGACCATCACGCTTGACCGCGTCCAGCAGCGGCGGCAGTTTCTCTGCGATCTGCGTTGCGCCCATCCGGTGGATGAAGCTCAGGCGGCCCGGCTCGTCATGTGGGTTGAGCACATCGATCAGGCGCAGCAGCTGGTCCGGCGTCACCGACGGGCCCACCTTGATCGCAATCGGATTGCGCACGCCACGCAGGTACTCCACGTGCGCGCCATCGAGCGCGGCCGTGCGCATGCCGATCCACGGGTAATGCGTGCTCAGGTTCAACCAGCCCTGCTGGCGCGGCACCTGGCGGGTCAACGCCTGCTCGTAGGGCAGCAGCAGGGCTTCGTGCGACGTGTAGAAGTCGATGCGGTTGAGGTTGTGCACGCGGGCCCCGGCCAGGGTCTCCATGAAGTGCACCGCATCGCCGATCGAGGCCACCATCTTCTGGTACTCGGCCGCCAGCGGCGAGTGGCTTACCCACTCCAGATTCCAGTATTCGGGGTGGTGCAGGTCGGCGAAACCGCCGTCGATCAGCGCACGCACGAAGTTCATCGTCATCGCCGAATGCGCGTGGGCCTGCAGCATCCGCTTCGGGTCCGGCAGGCGCGCCGCTTCGGTGAACGCCGGTGCGTTGATCACATCACCGCGGTAGCTGGGCAGGGTCACGCCGTCGCGGGTCTCGGTGTCGGCCGAGCGCGGCTTGGCGTACTGGCCGGCGAAGCGGCCCACGCGGATCACCGGCTGGCGCAGGCCGTGCACCAGCACCAGGCTCATCTGCAGCAGTACCTTCAGGCGGTTGGAGATGGTGCCCGATTCGCAGTCGCTGAAGTTCTCGGCGCAGTCGCCGCCCTGCAGCAGGAAGCGCTTGCCTTCCTGGGCCTCGGCCAGCTGCTGCTTCAACGCCAGGATCTCCCACGAGGTGACCAGCGGCGGCAGCCGCTTCAGCTCGTGCAGAGCGGCGTCCAATGCCACCGGGTCCGGGTAGGTCGGCATCTGCAGCGCGGTCTTGCCACGCCAGCTCTCCGGCGACCAGGCAGCGCCAGCGGTGGTCGCGGCGGGATCGGACGCGGGTGGAACGGCGGACAGGCTCATTGCAGACTTCCGGGGTGGGGGGCGGTCATGGTCGCAGAGCCAGCCGCTGACGCAAAGGCCCACACCCACCGCCCCAGCCACCTGAACGGCAGGGAAAGGCCAGCGCCGGCAGCCAGATCCAGCATGGTCAGCCGCACGGGACAGGCGCATGATTTGTTACGGAGTAACACTTCCACGTCATGGACCGGCCCCTTCCACGCCCAGCCGCCCCCTCTCTCACCATGAAGCTCTCACCCCTCGCTACCGGCATTGCCTTCGCCCTGGCCTTGGCCAGCCTGCCCGCCTTCGCCGCAACGACCGACGACACCTCTTCCTCCGTCAAGGATCTGGACGCAGTCACCGTCCACGCCCAGCTCGACCAGGCCCGCAACGCGCTGTCGCCGGACATCGGCAGCAGCCAGTACCAGATCACCGCCGAGGACATCCAGAAGCAGCCGCTGGGTGCCTCCGCGCCGCTCAGCCAGGTACTGCTGCAGGCCCCGGGCGTGGTCCAGGATTCCTATGGCGGCGTGCACGTGCGCGGCGACCACGCCAATCTGCAGTACCGCATCAATGGCGTGCTGTTGCCCGAATCGATCTCCGGCTTCGGCCAGACACTGGATGCCCGCACCATCAAGAGCATCCGCCTGATGGATGGCGCGCTGCCGGCGCAGTTCGGCGAGCGCACCGCTGCAGTGGTCGACATCACCACCCGCAATGGCGCCGAGCTCGGCAATGGCGGCAGCGCCGGTCTGACCGCAGGCTCGTTCGGCAAGATCAATCCGAATGCCTCGTGGTGGGGCAACCAGGGGCGATGGAGCTGGTTCCTTACTGGCAACTACGACCAGAACGAGGTTGGTCTGGAGAACCCGACCCGCTCGCGCAAGCCGCTGCACGACGACACCCACCAAGGCAAAGCGTTCGCTGACCTCACCTACCTGGTCAACGAGAACACGCGCCTGAGCGTGTTCGCCGGCTTCGCCAACAATCGCTTCCAGATCCCGGTCAACCCCGGGCAGACCCCGCAGTTCGGTTACCTGGACACCACCACCTTCGACTCCAGCCAGCTGGATGAAACCCAGCGCGAGACCACCCGCTTCGGCATGCTGGTGCTGCAGGGCGCGCTGGGCAGCACCGCCTACCAGCTGTCAGCCGGGCAGCGCTACAGCGATGTGGCGTTCAACCCGGATGTCATCGGCGACCTGGTATTCAGTGGCGTCGCCTCGCAGGTGCAGCGCAGCAACCGCGCCAACACGCTGCAGGCCGATTTCTCCACCCCGCTGGGCAGCGACCACACGCTGCGCTATGGCCTGTACGGCAATTACGAGAACGCGCGTGCGAACAACAGCAGCTGGGTGTTTCCGGTCGATGACGCCGGCCAGCAATCCAGCACCACGCCGCTGCTGATACCTGACCACAGTGCCTTCCATGCCAGCACGCAGGCGTTGTACGTGCAGGATGAATGGAAGATCGGCGACGACTGGACCGTCAACTACGGCCTGCGCGGAGATCGCTACAAGGCCTTTGGCCACACCGAGGGCCAGCTCAGCCCCCGCGTGGGCGTGGCCTGGAATGCCAGCGACAGCACCACCGTGCATGCCGGCTATTCGCGTTACTTCACGCCACCGGCCAGTGAGCTGATCGCCAGCAGCGACATCGCGCTGTACGACGGCACCACCAACCAGCAACCCAGCGGCGGCAACAACACGCCACTGGCCGAGCGCAGCGACTACTACGACATCGGCGTGTCGCAGCAGGTGGGCGAACACCTGACCCTGGGCCTGGATGCCTATGACCGACGCGTCGCGCGCCTGCAGGACGAAGGCCAGTTCGGTGCCGCCTACATCTACTCGACGTTCAACTACCGCCGCGGCCATATCCATGGCCTGGAGTTCAGTGCCGACTACAGCGACGGTCCGTTCAGCGCCTACGTCAACGCGGCGTACAACAAGGCCATCGGCACCCAGGTCATCACCAGCCAGTACAACCTCGATCCGGACGCGCTGGCCTATGTGGCCAACTATTGGATCCACCTCGACCACGACCAGAAGCTGACCTCATCGGGTGGCTTCAGCTACGCCTTTGCCGGACACAACCGGGTCGGCGCCAACTACGTGTTCGGTAGCGGCCTGCGTTCGGACATCGAGGGCGTGCCCAACGGCGGCGAGCTGCCGTCCTACCTGCAGGTGAACCTCAGCGCCGGGCATGACTTCAATGCCGGCAGCGGCCATCCGCTGCATGTGCAGCTGGCGGTCATCAATGCATTGGACCGCAGCTACCAACTGCGCGATGGCGGTGGCGTCGGCGTGTTCGCCCCGCAGTGGGGACCGCGCCGTGGCGCCTACCTGAGCCTGCAGCAGGATTTCTGAGGACGCCAGGGTGCCTGGGGTCGGACCCCTTTCCGCAGGAGAGGGCTCCGACCCCGCCTTAGTTCAGCGCTTGACCTTGCGCAGCGACACCACCAACGCCCACAGCGCCAGCAGCACGAACCACACGCCCGACCACATCGGCATGGTCAGGCCCAGGAACGTCCAGTCGATATTGCCGCAGTTGCCGGTACCGGTCAGCACCGTGCGGAATACTTCCAGCGGCCCCATGGTCTCGCGCAGGAAGCTCAGCGGCGGGCCGCAGGTCGCACCCATCTCCGGTGGCAGCATCTGCACGTAGACGTGGCGCGCAGCGATGCCTACGCCGACCGCGGCGGCAATGAAGGCAAGCACGCCGTAGGTTGCCCGGCCAGGACGGTTGGAGGGCCCGTGCAGTGCACCGATCAGGAACAGCAGGCCCAGCGCGGCGAACGCCAGCCGCTGGAAGATGCACAGCGGGCACGGCTCCAGGCCCATCTTCAGCTGCAGGAAGATCGCGTAGCCCAGCAGGCCCGCGCAGATCAGGAAGCCCAGGAAGAACTGGGCGCGGAAGGGCCAGCGCAGTGGATTCATCGTCAACGCTCGAATGGATCAAGGCGCCAAGCGTAACCGAGAGTGCATGCCATTCGAACCGCCACAGGTGACGCCTGTCGGAACGGTGCGGGTCAGATCCCGCAGAAACGCAAAAGCCCGGCAGAGGCCGGGCTTTCGCTGTGTCGCGTTGGAGCGGTCCGATTACTCGGCCACTTCCTCGGCCACGACCGGACGGTCAACCAGCTCGACGTAGGCCATCGGCGCGTTGTCGCCAGCGCGGAAGCCACACTTCAGCAGGCGCAGGTAGCCGCCCGGACGGTTCGCGTAGCGCGGGCCCAGGATGGTGAACAGGTTGCCCACGGCTTCGTTGTCGCGCAGGCGAGCGAAAGCCAGACGGCGGTTGGCGACGGAGTCGACCTTGGCCAGGGTGATCAGCGGCTCGGCAACGCGGCGCAGTTCCTTGGCCTTCGGCAGGGTGGTCTTGATCAGCTCGTGCTTGAACAGCGAGGCGGCCATGTTCTTGAACATCGCTTCGCGGTGGGCGCTGGTGCGGCTGAACTTACGGCCAGACTTCTGGTGACGCATGGTGATATTCCTTGGTTAATGATGAGGCTGTGCGGATCGTTGTCGCCATCCTGGCGTTGCTGCGCGGACTGCGGATGGTCCTGGCCGCCCGTCCTGGACGACCTGCCCGCGAACCTGGGGTTCGTCGTGGCATGTTGTGTTGCGTTGAAGGCCCCACCGCGAACGGTGGAGCCTTCAGGCATTGCCGATATCAGCCCAGCATGCCGTGGCTGGCGACGCCGGCCGGCGGCCAGTTCTCCAGCTTCATGCCGAGCGACAGGCCGCGCTGAGCCAGCACTTCCTTGATCTCGGTGAGCGACTTCTTGCCCAGGTTCGGGGTCTTCAGCAGCTCCACTTCGGTCTTCTGGATCAGATCGCCGATGTAGTAGATGCTTTCAGCCTTCAGGCAGTTGGCCGAACGCACGGTCAGCTCCAGATCGTCGATCGGGCGCAGCAGCACCGGATCCACGCCGTTGTTGGCCGGCTTGGCCGCACCGCGGTCGCGGTGGGTGAAGTCACCGAACACCGACAGCTGGTCGCTGAGGATGTCGGCGGCGGTGCGCACGGCTTCCTCGGCATCGATGGTGCCGTTGGTCTCGATATCGATGACCAGCTTGTCCAGGTCGGTGCGCTGTTCGACACGCGCCGCTTCCACGGCATAGGCGACACGGCGGACCGGCGAGAACGAGGCATCCAGGACCAGGCGGCCGATGGCACGGGTTTCTTCGTCCGGACGACGACGCGCGGCAGCCGGCTGGTAGCCGAAACCACGTTCGATCTTCAGACGCATGTTGATTGCCGTGTCCTTGGTCAGGTGGCAGATCACATGGTCGCCGTTCAGGATCTCCACATTGTGGTCGACCTTGATGTCGGCAGCGGTGACAACGCCCGGGCCCTGCTTGGACAGGGACAGGGTGGCGCTGTCGCCGGAGTGCATACGGATGGCCACATCCTTCAGGTTGAGCAGGACTTCGAGCACGTCCTCCTGCAGACCTTCGACCGTGGTGTACTCATGCAACACGCCGTCGATTTCGACTTCCGTGATGGCGAAGCCCGGGATGGACGACAGCAGCACGCGACGCAGGGCGTTGCCCAGCGTATGCCCGTAACCCCGCTCCAAAGGTTCGATAACGACCTTTGCACGGGTGTCGGTAAGGCGTTCGATCTGCGGACCGCGAGGACGCAGAACCTGGTTGGCGGTAACCGTCATGTTGCGGGTTCTCCTAGTGAACCCCCGGCCGTCGCCGGGGGCTCTCCAATGTGAATTACTTCGAATACAGCTCGACGATCAGCGCTTCGTTGATGTCCGCAGGCAGATCCGAACGATCCGGAACAGCCTTGAAGATGCCGGTGAACTTGCCGGAATCCACTTCAACCCACGACGGGCTCAGGTCATGCTGGGCGGCGACGGTCAGGGCTTCCTGGACGCGCAGCTGCTTGGCAGCCTTTTCGGACAGAGCGATGGCGTCGCCAGCCTTGACCTGGTACGAAGCCAGGTTGACCGACTTGCCATTCACGGTGACGCCGCGGTGCGACACCAGCTGACGGGCAGCCGGACGGGTCACGGCGAAGCCCATGCGGTAGACGACGTTGTCCAGGCGGGTTTCCAGCAGCTGCAGCAGGTTCTCGCCGGTGTTGCCCTTCTTGGTCGAGGCCTTCTTGTAGTAGTTGCGGAACTGACGCTCCAGCAGGCCGTAGATACGCTTGACCTTCTGCTTTTCACGCAGCTGGGTGGCGTAGTCGGACAGCTTGCCCTTGCGGGCAGTGGCGCCGTGCTGGCCGGGCTTCTGCTCCAGCTTGCACTTGGAGTCCAGCGCACGCGCCGGGCTCTTCAGGGACAGGTCGGCGCCTTCGCGGCGGGCGAGCTTACAGGTAGGACCGATATAACGAGCCATTTCTTATCGCTCCCTTTAGACGCGACGCTTCTTCGGCGGACGGCACCCGTTGTGCGGGATGGGCGTCACGTCGATGATGTTGGTGATCTTGTAGCCGACGTTGTTCAGCGAACGCACGGCCGACTCACGGCCCGGACCCGGGCCCTTGATGCGGACTTCCAGCGACTTCACGCCGTAGTCCAGCGCAGCACGACCGGCCTTTTCAGCAGCCACCTGGGCAGCGAACGGGGTCGACTTGCGCGAACCGCGGAAGCCAGCGCCACCGGAGGTCGCCCACGACAGAGCGTTGCCCTGGCGGTCGGTGATGGTGACGATGGTGTTGTTGAACGAAGCGTGGACGTGGGCAACGCCGTCGGTGACGACGCGCTTGATCTTCTTCTTGGTCTTAGCAGCGGGCTTAGCCATTTCTCAGTCCCTTACTTCTTGATCGCCTTGCGCGGACCCTTGCGGGTGCGGGCGTTGGTACGGGTGCGCTGGCCACGCAGCGGGAGGCCACGACGGTGACGCAGGCCGCGGTAGCAGCCCAGGTCCATCAGGCGCTTGATCGCGATGCCGATCTCACGGCGCAGATCGCCTTCCACGATGTACTTGCCGACTTCGGCGCGCAGGCGCTCGATTTCCGGCTCCGACAGATCGCGGATCTTGGTGGTCGAAGCAACGCCTGCGACTTCGCAGACCTTCTTCGAACGGGTACGGCCGATGCCGTAAATGCTTTGCAACCCGACCCAGACGTGCTTCTGGGCTGGCAGGTTGACGCCTGCAATACGCGCCATGACGCGGTTCTCCAGCTGAGTGATGGCCGACAGCGCGCCTCGGGCACGCCAATCCGGCAGGATGGATCAAAAAAGTGAACTAGCGATACTAACAAGGTTCCGGTTTACATGGAAGCCCGTGAAACCATTGGTTTCATGAACCCGGCCTGGGGAGTGTGCCCAGGCTCCGGCGCCGGATGGGGTTGGACCTGGGGTTTCCCCCGGGGCCGCCCGCGCTACTCCAGCGCGGGACCACCTCATCACACCCCCACCCGGAACCGCTGCGGGGGCCGCCCTTCGTTTGTGTGGCCGGAATCCGCGAAGCGGAGGGACCATCACGTCAGGAAGACGAAAGTATAACAGGCCTATCAGCCGCGGGCAAAACCGCCGCGGTTGCCGCCCTTCAGGTTGGCCTTCTTCAGCAGGCTCTCGTACTGGTGGGACATCAGGTGTGCCTGCACCTGGGCGATGAAGTCCATCACCACCACCACCACGATCAGCAGCGACGTGCCACCGAAGTAGAACGAGGCATTCAGCTGCGTGCGCATCAGTTCCGGCAGCAGGCAGACGATCACCAGGTAGGCCGAGCCGGCCGCGGTCAGGCGGGTCAGCACGCCGTCGATGTAGTCGGCGGTGGCCTTGCCCGGACGGATGCCCGGAATCAAAGCGCCCGACTTCTTCAGGTTGTCGGCGGTTTCCTGCGAATTGAACACCAGCGCGGTATAGAAGAACGCGAAACCGGTGATCAGCGCAGCGAACACGATCATGTGCAGCGGCTCGCCCGGGCCCAGGGCATTGGCGACCTTCTGCAGGACCTGACCGAAGCTGCTCTGGTTGGCAGCCTGGCCGGACCACATGGCCAGGGTGGCCGGGAAGGCCAGCAGGCTCGAGGCAAAGATCGCCGGGATGACGCCGGCCATGTTGAGCTTCAGCGGCAGGAACGAGGTCTGGTTCATGTACGCGTTGCGACCGCCCTGGCGGCGCGCGTAATTGACCGTGATCCGGCGCTGGCCGCGCTCCACGAACACCACGAAGAAGGTGAAAGCGAGCACGACGATAGCGATCAGCAGCAGCTGGATGAACTGGATGTTGCCGTCGCGGTAGGCGTCGAAGGTGTGGATGACCGCACCCGGCAGGCCGGCGACGATACCGGCGAAGATGATCAGCGACACGCCGTTGCCGATACCGCGTTCGGTGACCTGCTCACCGACCCACATCAGGAACATGGTGCCGGCAGTCAGTGCGACCACCGCGGTGAGCACGAAGCCCATGCCGGGGGCGTACACGACCGGAGCGCCCGACGGCGAAACCTGCCCCTGCAGGGCCAGCGCGATCGAACCGCCCTGCACCACTGCCAGCAGCACGGCGCCGATGCGCGAATACTGGGTGATCTTGCGGCGGCCGGACTCACCTTCCTTCTGCATCGCCTTCAGGGCGGGGAAGATGTGTACGGCCAGCTGCATCACGATCGATGCCGAGATGTACGGCATCACGTTCAGCGCAAAGATGCTGAAACGGTGCAGGGCGCCGCCCGAGAACATGTTGAACATGTCCACGATGCCGCCGCCCTGCTGTTGCATCATGGCAAGCATGGCATCGGGATTGACGCCCGGCACCGGCACGTAGCAGCCGATGCGATAGACGATCAAAGCCCCGACGACGAACAGCAAACGTTGGCGAAGTTCAGTGAACTTGCCCATTCCGCCCGCGAGGTTACCGATGCCAGCTTGCGCCATGATTTTCTTACTCCGTTACGCTGCCGCCGGCAGCTTCGATCGCAGCCTTGGCACCAGCCGTGGCAGCAATACCCTTCAGGGTGAACGCCTTGGTCACTTCGCCCTTGACGACGACCTTGGCCTTCTTGGCAGTGCTCGGGACCAGCTTGGCAGCACGCAGGGCGGCGAAGTCGATCTCACCGGCCGGCAGCTTGTCCAGCGCGTACAGCAGCACTTCAGCGGTGTCCTTGGCGATCGGCGAACGGAAGCCGATCTTCGGCAGACGACGCTGCATGGGGGTCTGGCCGCCTTCGAAGCCAGCCTTGATCTTGCCGCCACCCTTGCGGGCGAACGAACCCTTGTGGCCGCGGCCGGCAGTCTTGCCCAGGCCCGAGCCGATACCGCGGCCGACGCGGGTGCGCTCGGTGCGGGCGCCCGGTGCCGGGCTCAGTTCATTGAGACGCAGAGTCATGGTCGATTACTCCTCAACCTGGACGAGGTACTGAACCTTGTTGATCAGGCCGCGCACCTGCGGGCTGTCCTTCAGTTCACGCACATCGTTGAGCTTGTTCAGGCCCAGGGCACGCACCGACAGGCGGTGACGCGACTGGGTGCCACGCAGGCCACGCACCAGGCGGACCTTCACAGTCTTGTTGGACTCATTAGCCATGGTTGAGTTCCTCCACCTTCTTGCCACGCTTGGCCGCGATGCGGGCCGGCGACTGCGCAGCAGTCAGGCCCTTCACGGTGGCGCGCACCAGATTGATCGGGTTGCGCGAACCGGTGGCCTTGGCCAGCACGTTCTTCACGCCAACGGCTTCCAGCACGGCGCGCATCGCACCGCCGGCGATGACGCCAGTACCTTCCGAAGCCGGCTGCATGAACACGCGGGCTGCGCCGTGACCATCCTTGATGGTGTGCCACAGGGTGCCGTTGTTCAGGTCAACGCTGACCAGGTTCTTGCGGGCCTGTTCCATCGACTTCTGGATGGCGACCGGCACTTCGCGGGCCTTGCCATAACCGAAACCGACCTTGCCTTCGCCGTCGCCGACAACGGTCAGGGCGGTGAAGGTGAACTGGCGGCCACCCTTGACGGTCTTGCTGACGCGGTTGACCGCGACCAGCTTTTCGATCATGCCGTCGTCGATCTTCTCTTCGCGGTTACGGTCGCGATCGCGACCCCGCTGCTGACGCTCTTCTGCCATGTTGATTCCTTGGTTGTTTGGGTATGTACGGCTCGGGGCCGCTTATGGTTGTGGAGTGACGCGTTGTTCCGGTGGGCCGCTGCAGAAGAGCGGCGCCGTCCAGCCTCGCTCAGGCTGGCGAGCAGGTGGGCAGGAGGCCATCGGCCCCCTGCCCTGATCCCTTAGAACTGCAGGCCGGCTTCGCGGGCGGCTTCTGCCAGGGCCTTGATGCGGCCGTGGTAGCGGTAGCCCGAACGATCGAAGGCAACCTTCTCGATGCCGGCGGCCTTGGCGCGCTCGGCAACGATGCGGCCGACCTTGGCAGCGGCATCGGCGTTCTTGCCGTTCTTCAGGCCTTCCTTGACGTCGGTCTGGGTGGTGTTGGCGGCAGCCAGCACCTTCGAACCGTCAGCGGTGAAGACCTGGGCGTACAGGTGCTGGCCGGTGCGCAGCACCGACAGGCGGGCGACGCCGAGCTCACGGATGTGGGCGCGGGTCGACTTGGCGCGACGCAGGCGGGCGATGTTCTTGTTCATGATGTTTTTTCCTTGAAAGCGGAAGCGCCTAATTAGGCCTTCTTGGCTTCCTTACGGATGATGACTTCGTCGGAGTACTTCACGCCCTTGCCCTTGTACGGCTCCGGCTTGCGGAACGCACGGATCTTGGCGGCGACTTCACCGACGACCTGCTTGTCAGCGCCCTGGACCAGGATCTCGGTCTGGGTCGGGGTGGAGATGGTGATGCCTTCCGGCGCCACGAACACGACCGGATGCGAGAAACCGAGCGACAGGCTCAGATCCTTGCCCTGCATGGCAGCACGGTAACCCACGCCGACCAGCTCCAGCTTGCGCTCGAAGCCTTCGGACACGCCCTTGACCATGTTGGCCAGGATCGCGCGCACGGTACCGGTCAGCGCGACCAGGTCGGCGCTCTCGGTGCTCAGGGTGGCAACGCCGCTGTCGACGTTGATGGCAATACCGGCCGGCTTGACCAGCGACAGGGTGCCCTTCGGGCCCTTGACGGTGATGCTTTCCGACTGGACGTTCAGTTCGACCTTACCCAGGGTGACGGGCTTCTTGGCTACGCGGGACATAGTTCTACTCCTTTCGCCTTAGGCCACGAAGCACAGGACTTCGCCGCCGACGCCCAGCTGGCGCGCCTGCGCATCAGTCATGATGCCCTTGGAGGTGGAAATGATGGAGATGCCCAGGCCATTCATGACCTTCGGCAGCTCGCTCTTGCCGCGGTACTGGCGCAGGCCCGAACGCGAGAAGCGCTTCAGGGTCGCGATGACCGGCTTGCCTTCGAAATACTTCAGCACGATTTCCAGCTCGGACTTGTTGTTTTCCAGCTGGGTCACGCGCAGGTCGGTGATGTAACCCTCGTCCTTCAGGACCTGGGCGATCGCAACCTTGATCTTGGACGACGGGGCTTTCACCGTCTGCTTGCCAACCGCAGCCGCATTCTTGATGCGGACCAGCAGGTCGGCGATGGGATCAGTCATGCTCATATGAGTACCTTTGAGTGCACCGATATCCGCTTTCGCGAAAATCTGTTGTCTCCTGGAAACGGGCCAGGTCCCTTGATGCAGCGGGCCAGGGCCCACTCCTACAACCCCGTTTGCGCAGGGCAAGACGCGGGAGTATACGCCAAAAGAGCCCGACTTGCGCCGGGCTCTTCGGGTTTTTTCGCAGAAAGGAAGCTGAACGCCTCCCTCCCCGGTTCAGAAGCCCCCGAGGGGGCTCCTGATCGCCGGGCCGGCTGGGATTACCAGCTGGCCTTGCGCAGGCCCGGGACGTCGCCACGCATGGTGGCTTCGCGCAGCTTGTTGCGGCCGAGGCCGAACTTGCTGTACACGCCACGCGGACGACCCGACAGCTCGCAACGGTTGCGCTGACGGCTCGGCGACGAATCGCGCGGCAGCTTGGCCAGCTTGGTTGCGGCGTCGATCTTCTCTTCGTAGGTCGCGTCCACGGAGGACACGATCTTCTTCAGAGCCGCACGCTTCTCAGCGTACTTCTTGGCCAGCTTTTCCCGCTTGATGTCGCGGTTGACCATGGAGGTCTTTGCCATTTCGGTTTCCTCGACAGATCAGTTACGGAACGGGAACTTGAACGCTGCCAGCAGCGCCTTCGCTTCCGCGTCGGTCTTCGCAGTGGTGGTGATGGCGATATCCATACCGCGGATCGCGTCGACGGCGTCGAAGTCGATTTCCGGGAAGATGATCTGCTCCTTCACACCCATGTTGAAGTTGCCGCGGCCGTCGAAGGAACGACCGGAAACACCACGGAAGTCGCGCACGCGCGGCAGCGAGATGTTGATCAGGCGGTCCAGGAACTCGTACATCTTGTGGCGACGCAGCGTGGTCTTGCAGCCGATCGGCCAACCATCACGGATCTTGAACGACGCAACCGAGATACGCGACTTGGTGACAACCGGCTTCTGGCCGGAAATCTTGGTCATGTCCGCGACGGCGTTTTCCAGGATCTTCTTGTTGGTGGCAGCCTCGCCGACACCCATGTTCAGGGTGACCTTGACGAGCTTCGGTACTTCCATCGGATTGGTGTAGCCGAACTGCTTCATCAGCGCCGGCACCACTTCTTCCTTGTAGATCTTTTCGAGACGGGAAGTCATCTTCACATTCCTCAGGCGTCGAGCGCCTCACCGCTGGAGCGGAACACACGCAGTTTGCGTCCATCCTCCAGCACCTTGAAGCCAACGCGTTCGCCCTTGCCCGAAGCCGGGTTCAGCACGTTCACGTTGGAGATATGGATCGAAGCTTCGCGCTCGACCACGCCGCCGGCAACACCTGCCTGCGGGTTCGGCTTGGTGTGGCGCTTGACGATGTTCACGTTGGCGACGACCACGCGGTCGCCGTCGACGCGGACGACTTCGCCCTGCTTGCCCTTGTCCTTGCCAGCGTTGACGACAACCTGGTCGCCCTTCTTGATACGGTTAGCCATGATTATCTCCTGTCGCTCACAGCACTTCGGGAGCGAGCGAGACGATCTTCATGAACTTCTCCGAACGAAGTTCACGGGTCACCGGCCCGAAGATACGGGTACCGATCGGCTCCTGCTTGTTGTTCAGCAGGACGGCAGCGTTGCCGTCGAAGCGGATCAGCGAACCGTCGGCGCGACGCACACCCTTGCGGGTACGCACCACGACGGCGTCATACACTTCACCCTTCTTGACCTTGCCGCGCGGAATCGCATCCTTCACGGTGACCTTGATGATGTCGCCGATACCGGCGTAACGGCGCTTGGAACCACCCAGCACCTTGAAGCACATCACCTGCTTGGCACCCGAATTGTCCGCGACGTCAAGGTAGCTCTGCATCTGGATCATGATTCAGACTCCTTATTCAGCCGCACGCGTGATGACTTCCACCACGCGCCAGTTCTTGGTCTTGGACATCGGAGCAATCTCGGTCACGCGGACGACGTCGCCTTCCTTGCAGGCGTTGTCGGCATCGTGGGCGTGCAGCTTGGTCGAGCGCTTGATGTACTTGCCGTACAGCGCGTGCTTGACCTGACGCTCAACCAGGACGGTAACCGTCTTGTCCATCTTGTTGCTGACGACACGGCCTTCGACCGTGCGCAGCGTCTTCTTTTCAGTATTGTCGCTCATAGCGGCCATCCTTACTTCGTGCTGCCGAGCAGGGTCTTGACGCGAGCAATCTCGCGACGGACCCGGCGAATGTCGTGGGTCTTCGGCAGCTGGCCGGTGACCTGCTGCATACGGACAGAGAACTGTTCCTTACGCAGGTCGCTCAGGTGGGCCTTGAGTTCGTCAGCCGACTTTTCACGGAGAGTTTTGATATCCATCAGCGCACCGTACGGGTCACGAAAGTGGTGGTGACCGAGAGCTTGGCGGCGGCCAGGCGGAACGCCTCGCGAGCCACTTCCTCGGAAACACCCTCGATTTCATAGATCATGCGGCCGGGCTGGATCTGGGCCACCCAGTATTCCACGTTACCCTTACCCGAACCCATTCGGACTTCGATGGGCTTCTTGGTGATGGGCTTGTCGGGGAACACGCGGATCCACATCTTGCCGCCGCGCTTGACGTAGCGGCTGATCGAGCGGCGGGCCGCTTCGATCTGGCGCGCGGTCAGCTGACCGTGTGCGGTTGCCTTCAGGCCGTATTCGCCGAAGCTGACAGCGTTGGCGCTCCAGCTCAGGCCATCGTTACGGCCCTTGTGTACCTTGCGGTACTTGGTTCGCTTGGGTTGCAACATTGTCGTTACCTCGCTTCACGGGCCGGGCGCTGACGGTCACCACGGTCGCCGCGATCGTGACGATCGTTGCGCGACGGGGTGTCGTCCTGCTTTTCCTGGCCAACCTGGGAGAAATCGAAGACCTCGCCCTTGTAGATCCAGACCTTGATGCCGATGATGCCGTAGGTCGTCTTGGCTTCAGCGAAGCCATAGTCGATGTCGGCACGCAGGGTGTGCAGCGGCACGCGGCCTTCGCGGTACCACTCCGAACGGGCGATTTCTGCACCGTTGAGGCGGCCACCGACGTTGACCTTGATGCCCAGGGCACCCAGGCGCATCGCGTTGCCGACCGAGCGCTTCATTGCACGGCGGAACATGATGCGACGCTCCAGCTGCTGGGCGATCGACTCGGCAACGAGCTGCGCGTCCAGTTCCGGCTTGCGCACTTCGGTGACGTTGATGTGCGCCGGGACGCCCATCATCTCGCTCACTTCCTTGCGCAGCTTCTCGATGTCCTCACCGCGCTTGCCGATCACCACGCCCGGACGGGCGGTGTGGATCGTCACGCGAGCGGTCTTGGCCGGACGCTCGATCAGGATCTTGCTGATGCCGGCCTGAGCCAGCTTCTTGCGCAGCATGTCGCGCACTTTCAGGTCGGCTGCCAGGTAACCGGCGAACTCGGCCTTGTTGGCGTACCACTTGGAGTTCCAGTCCTTGGAAATGCCGAGGCGGATACCAATCGGATGAACTTTATGACCCATGGTCTTTTCCTTATCCGCTTACTTGGCGGCGCCCACAACCACAGTGATGTGGCTGGTGCGCTTGAGGATGCGGGTACCGCGGCCTTTCGCCCGCGCCATGAAACGCTTCAGGGTCGGACCTTCATCAACCATGATGGTCTGAACCTTCAGCTCGTCGACGTCGGCGCCCTGGTTGTTCTCGGCGTTGGCAATTGCCGACTCCACCACCTTCTTGATCAGGTGGGCAGCCTTCTTGTCCGAGAACTTCAGCAGGTTGACCGCACGTTCGGCCGGCAGACCGCGCACCTGGTCAGCGACCAGACGAGCCTTCTGCGGGGAGATGCGCGCAGTGCGCAGGATGGCTTTCGCTTCCATTGTCATCTCTCCTTACTTGCCCGACTTCTTGTCACCACCGTGACCCTTGAAGGTCCGGGTGATGGCAAATTCGCCGAGCTTGTGGCCGACCATGTTCTCGTTGACGAGAACCGGGATGTGGTTCTTGCCGTTATGCACGGCAATGGTGATGCCTACCATGTCAGGCAGGATCATCGAACGGCGCGACCAGGTCTTGATCGGCTTCTTGCTGCCCGCAGCGGCCTCCACCTTCTTGACGAGGTGGTGATCGACGAACGGGCCCTTCTTGAGTGAACGTGCCATGGTCGATTAGCCCCTACGATCGCGGACGATGAACTGCTGAGTGCGCTTGTTATGGCGCGTCTTGTAACCCTTGGTCGGGACACCCCACGGGGTGACCGGATGCGGGTTACCCTGGCCGGCCTTGGCCTCACCACCACCGTGCGGGTGGTCAACCGGGTTCATGGCAGCACCACGAACGGTCGGGCGGACGCCGCGCCAACGCTTGGCACCGGCCTTGCCCAGCTTTTCCAGGCTGTGCTCGTCGTTGCCGACTTCGCCGATGGTGGCGCAGCACTCGACCGGAACCTTGCGCATTTCACCCGAGCGCAGGCGCAGGGTGGCGTAGATGCCTTCACGAGCCACCAGCTGCACGGCCGCACCAGCGGCACGAGCGATCTGAGCGCCCTTGCCCGGCTTCAGTTCGATGCAGTGGATGGTGGTGCCGACCGGGATGTTGCGCAGCGGCAGGGTGTTGCCAGCCTTGATCGGGGCGTCCGAACCAGCGATCACCTGATCACCAGCCTTCAGGCCCTTCGGGGCGATGATGTAGCGACGCTCACCGTCGACGTAGCACAGCAGAGCGATGTGGGCGGTGCGGTTCGGATCGTATTCGATGCGTTCCACGCGCGCCGGGATGCCCAGCTTGTTGCGCTTGAAGTCGATGATGCGGTAGTGCTGCTTGGCACCACCACCGACGTGACGCACGGTGATGCGACCGTGGTGGTTACGACCACCCGAGCGGCTCTGCGACTCGACCAGCGCGGCGTGCGGAGCACCCTTGTGCAGGTCGGGGGTGACCACGCGCACGGCCGAACGGCGGCCGGGGGAGGTGGGCTTGAATTTCATCAATGGCATGGGATGTACCTCAGGCCTTGGCCGTTACATCGATCGACTGGCCGTCGGCCAGGCGAACGTACGCCTTGCGCCAATCGCCGCGGCGGCCAGCACGGTTACGGAAGGACTTGTTCTTGCCCTTGACGTTGACCACGTTGACGGCTTCGACCTTGACGTCGAACAGCTGCTCAACCGCGGCCTTTACATCGGCCTTGGTGGCTTCGTTCGAAACTTCGAAGACATACTGATTGGAGAGTTCCTGCAGGCGCGCGGTCTTTTCCGAGACACGCGGGGCACGCAGCACGCTGAAGATTTTTTCGTTGCTGTTCATGCCAGCCACTCCTCGACCTTCTTGACCGCGTCAGCGGTGATGACGACCGTGTCGGCACCCACCAGCGAGACCGGGTCCAGACCCTGCACGTCACGCACCTGCACGTACGGCAGATTGCGGGCGGACAGGTACAGGTGCTCGGACGCTTCCTCGGTGACGATCAGCGGGCGCTTGCCCACTTCCAGGCCGGCCAGCTTGGCGATCAGACCCTTCGTGCTGGTGGCTTCGACGTCGAAGGCCTCCACGATGGTCAGACGGCCCTGACGGTTCAGCTCGGACAGGATCGCGCACATGGCGGCACGGTACTGCTTGCGATTGACCTTCTGCTCGAAGCTGCGCGGCTTGGCCGCGAAGGTGACACCGCCGCCGACGAAGATCGGAGCCGTCAGTGCGCCATGACGCGCGCCGCCGCCCTTCTGCTTCTTCGACTTCTTGGTGGTACCAGCCACTTCGGAGCGAGTCTTCTGTGCCTTGGTGCCGGCGCGACCGGCGTTGCGGTAAGCAACGACGACCTGGTGGACCAGATCTTCGCTGAAATCGCGACCGAACACGGCTTCGGAGACCGAGACCTTGTTGTTGCTACCCGTGATAACGAGTTCCATCGTCATCTCTCCTTATGCCTTGCTCGCCGGACGGACGATCACATCGCCACCCGCCGCGCCCGGAACGGCGCCGCGAACCGCGATCAGACCGCGCTCGACGTCGACCTTGACCACTTCCAGGTTCTGGGTGCTCTGCTGCACCGCGCCCATGTGGCCCGACATCTTCTTGCCCGGGAAAACGCGACCCGGGGTCTGGCGCTGACCCAGCGAACCCGGCGCGCGATGCGACAGCGAGTTACCGTGGGTTGCATCGCCCATACGGAAGTTGTGGCGCTTGATGGTGCCCTGGAAGCCCTTACCCTTGGTGACACCCTGGACGTCGACGATCTGGCCGACTTCGAAGATGTCCGCCTTGACTTCGCCGCCAACGGCGAAATCGCCGAGCTGCGCGTCTTCAACGCGGAATTCCCACAGGCCACGACCCGCTTCCACCTTCGCCTTGGCGAAGTGGCCGGCTTCCGGCTTGTTGACCAGGGCGGCGCGACGCGCGCCGACGGTCACCTGCACGGCGCTGTAGCCGTCGGTTTCGACGGTCTTGATCTGCGCGATGCGGTTCGGGGTTGCTTCGATCAGGGTCACCGGGATGGAGCGGCCATCTTCAGTGAACACGCGGCTCATGCCGGCCTTGCGGCCCACGAAGCCCAACGAATACTTCTTCGTCATGGTCGTAGTCCTCAGGTCAGCTTGATCTGAACGTCGACGCCGGCAGCCAGTTCGAGCTTCATCAGCGCGTCCACGGTCTTGTCATTCGGGTCAACGATATCGAGCACGCGCTTGTGCGTGCGGGTCTCGTACTGGTCACGCGCGTCCTTGTCGACGTGCGGGGAAACGAGAACGGTGTAACGCTCGATCTTGGTCGGCAGCGGGATCGGGCCACGCACTTGCGCGCCGGTCCGCTTTGCCGTTTCAACGATCTCGCTGGCCGAACGGTCGATCAGACGATGATCGAACGCTTTCAGCCGGATCCGGATCTTTTGGTCCGCCATGGCGGTAGGTTCCTTCGTTAAAAGAGCGACAGACAAAGCCTCTGGGTTGCTTTGCCCCATGAAATTCCTGAATACGGACGGCCCGCAGTCCTGCAGGCCGCCAAGGTCAATCCGTGGACCTCAAAAACGTAGGCAGACCAGTTACCCGGCCTGCCCAGACGTAGAAGCATAATGGCACGCAAGGCAGCTGTCAACAGTCACCTGTTGACGCCGCCTGAATGGCATTGACCCTTCCTGGTCCGGGGAACACAAGGCACATCCTGTGCCTGCTTTCCCATTTGATACGCCCCGATGCCCTACCCAGGCAACATCGGGGCGCAGATACTACCAGATTACTCGATGATCTTCGAGACCACGCCGGCGCCGACGGTACGGCCACCTTCGCGGATGGCGAAGCGCAGGCCTTCGTCCATGGCCACCGGGTTGATCAGGGTGACTTCCATCTTGACGTTGTCACCCGGCATCACCATTTCGACGCCTTCCGGCAGCTTGGCGGCGCCGGTGATGTCGGTGGTGCGGAAGTAGAACTGCGGACGGTAACCGTTGAAGAACGGGGTGTGGCGGCCGCCCTCGTCCTTCGACAGGACGTACACTTCACCTTCGAACTTGGTGTGCGGCTTGATCGTGCCCGGCTTGGCCAGCACCTGGCCACGCTCGACGTCGTCACGCTTGGTGCCGCGCAGCAGCAGGCCAGCGTTGTCGCCTGCCTGACCCTGGTCCAGCAGCTTGCGGAACATCTCAACGCCGGTCACGGTGGTCTTCTGCACCGGACGGATGCCGACGATTTCGATTTCGTCGCCAACCTTGATCACGCCGCGCTCGATACGACCGGTCACCACGGTACCGCGGCCCGAGATCGAGAACACGTCTTCCACCGGCATCAGGAACGGCTTGTCGATCGCACGCTCCGGCTCCGGAATCCAGCTGTCCAGCGCGTCGACCAGCTTCAGGATGGCCGGCACGCCGATATCGCTCTGGTCGCCTTCCAGCGCCAGACGGGCCGAACCGGCGATGATCGGGGTGTCGTCGCCCGGGAACTCGTACTTGCTCAGCAGCTCGCGCACTTCCATCTCGACCAGCTCGAGCAGCTCGGCGTCGTCCACCATGTCGGCCTTGTTCAGGAACACGACGATGTACGGCACGCCGACCTGGCGCGACAGCAGGATGTGCTCACGGGTCTGCGGCATCGGGCCGTCAGCGGCCGAGCACACCAGGATCGCGCCGTCCATCTGGGCGGCACCGGTGATCATGTTCTTGACGTAGTCAGCGTGGCCCGGGCAGTCAACGTGGGCGTAGTGACGGGTCGGGGATTCGTATTCGACGTGCGCGGTCGAGATCGTGATGCCACGCGCCTTTTCTTCCGGCGCGGCGTCGATCGAGGAGTAGTCCTTGAACTCGCCACCGAAGCGCTCGGCACCGATCTTGGTCAGTGCGGCGGTCAGCGTGGTCTTGCCGTGGTCGACGTGACCGATGGTGCCGACGTTGACGTGCGGCTTGGTGCGTTCGAACTTACCCTTTGCCATTGTTCTATACCTTGATTGTTCGTAAGTGGTTTCAAGAGAGGCTGAGCGAGGCTCAGCCCTTCTTCATGACGGCTTCGGCGATGTTGCTCGGAGCCGGCTCGTAGTGATCGAATTCCATGGTGAAGGTGGCGCGGCCCTGGGTCTGCGAACGCAGCGCAGTGGCGTAGCCGAACATTTCACCCAGCGGGATCATCGCGTTGATGATGCTGGCCGAACCGTCACCGGTGGTGTCGGAACCCTGCAGCACGCCGCGACGACGGCTGACGTCGCCCATCACGTCACCCTGGTAATCCTCCGGGGTCACGATCTCGACCTTCATGATCGGCTCCAGCAGCACCGGCTTGGCCTTGGCGAAGCCCTGCTTGAAGGCCATCGACGAAGCCAGCTTGAACGCCATTTCCGAGGAGTCGACGTCGTGGTACGAACCGAACACCAGCTTCACCTTGACGTCCACGACCGGGAAGCCAGCCAGCGGGCCGCTGGTGATGGTTTCGCGCAGGCCCTTCTCGACCGACGGGATGAATTCCTTCGGGATCACGCCGCCGGTGATGTCGTTGATGAACAGGAAGTCGTCCTTGATCATCGGAGCGATCTTCGGATCGGCACGGTCGGCAGCGGTGATCGGCGACAGCTCGATCACGACGTGACCGTACTGACCCTTACCACCGGACTGCTTGGCGTGCTTGTAGTCCGACTTGACGTCGGCCAGGGTGATGGTTTCGCGGTAGGCCACCTGCGGCGCGCCGACGTTGGCTTCAACGTTGAACTCGCGCTTCAGACGGTCAACGATGATGTCCAGGTGCAGCTCGCCCATGCCCGAGATGATGGTCTGGCCGGATTCTTCGTCGGTCTTGACGCGGAACGACGGATCTTCCTGCGCCAGGCGGCCCAGGGCCAGGCCCATCTTTTCCTGGTCCGACTTGGTCTTCGGCTCGACGGCCATCGTGATCACCGGCTCCGGGAACGTCATGCGCTCCAGGATGATCGGGGCGTCCACGGCGCACAGGGTGTCACCGGTGGTGGTGTCCTTCAGGCCCACGGCAGCGGCGATGTCACCAGCCAGAACTTCCTTGATTTCCTCGCGGTTGTTCGAGTGCATCTGCAGGATGCGGCCGATGCGCTCCTTCTTGCCCTTCACCGAGTTCAGCACGGTGTCGCCACCGTTCAGGGTGCCCGAGTAGACACGGAAGAAGGTCAGCGCGCCGACGAACGGGTCGGTGATGATCTTGAAGGCCAGCGACGAGAACGGAGCCTTGTCGTCCGACTTGCGGGTCATTTCGACGGTGTCGTCGTCAACGTCCACGCCCTTCACGTCCGGCACGTCGACCGGCGACGGCAGCAGCTGGATCACGCCGTCCAGCATGGCCTGCACGCCCTTGTTCTTGAAGGCCGAGCCGCAGTACATCGGCACGATCTCGGTGGCCAGGGTGCGGGTACGCAGGGCGTTGATGATTTCAGCCTCGGCCAGCTCTTCGCCGCCCAGGTACTTTTCCATCAGCTCTTCGCTGGCTTCGGCAGCGGTCTCGACCATGAACTGGCGAGCCTCTTCAGCCGGGCCCTGCAGTTCGGCCGGGATGTCGCTGTATTCGAACTTCATGCCCTGCGAAGCTTCATCCCAGTGGATGGCCTTCATCTTCAGCAGGTCGACGACGCCCTTGAAGTTGTCTTCAGCGCCGATCGGAAGCTGCATCGGCACGGCAACCGCACCCAGCTTGGCCTTCAGCTGGCCGACGACCTTCTGGAAGTTGGCACCGGTGCGGTCCATCTTGTTGACGAACGCGATGCGCGGCACGTGGTACTTGTTTGCCTGGCGCCACACGGTTTCCGACTGCGGCTGCACGCCACCGACGGCGCACAGGACGAAGACGGCACCGTCGAGCACGCGCAGCGAACGCTCCACTTCGATGGTGAAGTCGACGTGCCCGGGGGTGTCGATGATGTTGAAGCGGTGCTCCGGCAGGGACTTGTCCATGCCCTTCCAGAACGCGGTGGTGGCAGCGGACTGGATCGTGATGCCACGCTCCTGCTCCTGCTCCATCCAGTCCATGGTGGCGGCGCCGTCGTGCACTTCACCGATCTTGTGGCTCTTGCCGGTGTAGAACAGGATGCGCTCGGACGTGGTGGTCTTGCCGGCATCGATGTGAGCCATGATGCCGAAGTTACGGTAACGCTCGATGGGAGTGGAACGGGCCACGGGAGCCTCTCAGATTTCTTGGATTTCGGATGGCCGAACGCCGCCTTTCGGCGGCCTTCGGATTGGCGCAGTCCTTCTGGGACCGCGAGGCAGCACGCACCGAAGTGGTGCTGCCCTGCCTGTTTTACAAGGCCGTCAAACTCACCAGCGGTAGTGCGCGAATGCCTTGTTGGCTTCGGCCATGCGGTGGGTTTCTTCGCGCTTCTTGATGGCGCCGCCGCGGTTTTCCGAGGCGTCGATCAGTTCAGCAGCCAGCTTCTTCGGCATGGTGTTCTCACCACGCTTGCGCGCGGAGTCGATCAGCCAGCGCATGGCCAGGGCCATCTTGCGCGACGAACGCACTTCGACCGGCACCTGGTAGGTGGCACCACCGACGCGGCGCGACTTGACTTCGACCGCCGGAGCGACGTTGTCCAGAGCCTTCTGCACCAGTTCAATGGCGTTGGCGCTGCTGTTCTTCTCGGTGATCACGTCCATGGCGCCGTACACGATCTTTTCGGCGACGGACTTCTTGCCGCTCTGCATGACCATGTTGATGAAACGGGCGATGGTTTCGCTTCCGTGCTTCGGATCGGGCAGGACGGAACGCTGCGGAGTATTACCCTTACGCGACATAGTGCTCTCTCCTTATGCCTTCGGACGCTTGGCGCCGTACTTGGAACGGGCCTGGCGACGCTTGGCAACGCCGGCGGCGTCGAGCGAGCCACGAACGGTGTGGTAACGCACACCCGGCAGGTCCTTGACGCGACCGCCGCGGATCAGGACCACGGAGTGCTCCTGCAGGTTGTGGCCTTCACCACCGATGTAGGAAATCACTTCTTCCTGGTTAGTCAGGCGGACCTTGGCAACCTTGCGCAGAGCCGAGTTCGGCTTCTTCGGAGTGGTGGTGTAGACACGGGTGCAGACGCCACGGCGCTGCGGGCACTTGTCGAGCGCCGGCGAGGCACTCTTGTAGGTGGTCGCTTGCCGCGGCTTGCGGACCAGCTGGTTGATCGTCGCCATCAGTAGGTTCTTCTGATTGGTGGCCGGAAAATCCGGCCAGAGATGCGGAAATGTTAAAGCAGGCCGAAATTTTGGCCTGCTGAGACAGACGATTGTAGCAACCTGCAAGGAAAGCAGTCAAACGCCTCCTGTCAAGCCCGTCCCTGATCCCGGGACGTTACTGGGGGGCCTCCATGTACCCCGTTCAGGTTGGCTGGGTCGATCGCGGACGATCTCCCCTGCCCTTTCCCAATCCCATCGATGGACCGACGGGGTGGTCCGGCCTTGCGGCCGGACCGGATACCTCATTCTTCGCCCGAGGCCTGTTCAGCTTCGGCTTCAACCACCGGGGACTCGACCGCAGCCGGGGTGCCGGCCAGGGTCTGCATTTCCGAGTCGGTGAGACCGGAAGCGCCGCGACGGCGGCTACTGTGGTAGGACAGGCCGGTACCGGCCGGAATCAGGCGGCCGACGATGACGTTTTCCTTCAGGCCACGCAGGTTGTCCTTGGTACCGCGGACGGCAGCCTCGGTCAGCACTCGGGTGGTCTCCTGGAAGGAGGCCGCCGAGATGAACGATTCGGTCGCCAGCGAGGCCTTGGTGATACCCAGCAGGACCGGATCGAAGCGCGCCGGCAGTTCGTTGCGGGTCGACAGGCGCGCATTCTCCTCGATAACGCGCTGGCGCTCCACCTGTTCGCCGTTCAGGAACTTGCTGCTGCCCTGGTCGGTGATCTCGACCTTGCGCAGCATCTGGCGGGTGATCACCTCGATGTGCTTGTCGTTGATCTTCACGCCCTGCAGGCGGTACACGTCCTGGATTTCCTTGACCAGGTAGGCAGCCAGCGGCTCGACACCCAGCAGGCGCAGGATGTCCTGCGGGCTCGGCTCGCCGTCCACGATGGTTTCACCCTTGGTGACATGCTCGCCTTCGAACACGATGACCTGGCGGTACTTCGGGATCAGCTCTTCGTGCTCCGAACCATCAGTGTCCTTGATGATCAGGCGCTGCTTGCCCTTGGTGTCCTTGCCGAAGCTGATGATGCCCGAACGCTCGGCCAGCACCGCCGGATCCTTCGGCTTGCGCGCTTCGAACAGGTCGGCCACGCGCGGCAGACCACCGGTGATGTCGCGGGTCTTCGACGCTTCCTGCGGGATCTTGGCGACGACGTCGCCCACGCCCACCGGGGCGCCGTCCTGCAGGTTGACGATCGAACGCGGCGGCAGCAGGTACTGCGCCGGCAGGTCGGTGCCCGGGATCGACAGGTCGTTGCCCTTGGCGTCGACGATGCGCACGATCGGGCGCAGGTCCTTGGCCTGGGTACCACGACGCTTCGGATCGGTGATTTCGCGCGAGGCCAGGCCGGTCAGCTCGTCGGTCTTCTCGATGACGGTGACGCCGTCGACGAAGTCGATGAAGCGGATGAAGCCGGCCACTTCCGACACGATCGGGTGGTTATGCGGATCCCAGTTGGCCACGGTCTGGCCAGCCTTGATCGCATCACCGTCCTTGGACGTGATGGTCGCACCGTACGGCAGCTTGTAACGCTCACGCTCACGGCCGTGCGCATCGAGCACCGAGATTTCGCCCGAGCGCGACACCGCCACCAGCGAGCCGTTGGCGTGCTCCACGGACTTGAGGTTGCTGAACTTGACCGAGCCGGTGGTCTTGACGGTGATGTTGTCGACCGCAGCAGCTCGCGACGCCGCACCACCGATGTGGAACGTACGCATGGTCAGCTGGGTACCCGGCTCACCGATGGACTGGGCGGCGATGACGCCGACCGCTTCACCGATGTTGACCAGGTGGCCACGCGCCAGGTCGCGGCCGTAGCAGCGCGAGCAGACACCGAAGGCCGATTCACAGGAGATGGTCGAGCGGACCTTGATGGTCTGCACGCCGGCATCTTCCAGCTTGGCAACCCAGGCTTCGTCCAGCAGGGTGTTGCGGGTGACGATCGGATCTTCGTCGTTGCCCGGCAGGAACACGTCCTCGGCAACCACGCGGCCCAGCACGCGATCCTTCAGCGGCTCGACCACGTCGCCGCCTTCCACGATCGGGGTCATGATCAGGCCTTCGGTGGTACCGCAATCCACTTCGGTGATCACCACGTCCTGCGCCACGTCGACCAGGCGACGGGTCAGGTAACCCGAGTTCGCGGTCTTCAGCGCGGTATCGGCCAGACCCTTACGGGCACCGTGGGTGGAGTTGAAGTACTCCTGCACGTTCAGGCCTTCGCGGAAGTTCGCCTTGATGGGCGTCTCGATGATCGAGCCGTCCGGGCGGGCCATCAGGCCACGCATGCCGGCCAGCTGACGGATCTGCGCCTGCGAACCACGCGCACCGGAGTCGGCCATGATGTACAGCGAGTTCATCGACTTCTGGTCGATGGTCTCGCCCTTGGCATTGACGACCTTCTCGGTACCGATGGTGTCCATCATCGCCTTGGCGATGCGCTCGTTGGTGCGCGACCAGATGTCGACCACCTTGTTGTAGCGCTCGCCGGCGGTGACCAGGCCCGACTGGTACTGCTCCTGGATTTCCAGCACTTCGGCTTCGGCCTCGGTGAGGATGCCCTTCTTCTCGTCCGGGATCAGCATGTCGTCGATGCCGATCGAGACGCCGGCGCGGGTCGCATAGGCGAAGCCGGTGTACATCAGCTTGTCGGCGAACACGACCGTGTCCTTCAGGCCGAGCTGGCGGTAGCTGGAGTTGATCAGGCGGCTGATGTTCTTCTTGGTCAGCTCGACATTGGCCAGCGCGAACGGCAGGCCTTCCGGCAGGATTTCAGCCAGCAGGGCGCGACCGATCGTGGTGTCCACGATCGAGGTCTTGTTCTGCTTGTTGCCGTCTTCGTCGGTCACCACCTCGGTGATGCGGACCTTGACCTTGGCGTGCAGTTCCACCACGCGGTTGTCGTAGGCGCGCTTGACTTCGGCGATGTTGGCGAAGGCCATGCCCTCGCCCTTCTTGTTCTCCAGCGAGCGGGTCATGTAGTACAGACCCAGCACGACGTCCTGCGACGGCACGATGATCGGCTCGCCGTTGGCCGGCGACAGGATGTTGTTGGTCGACATCATCAGCGCACGCGCTTCCAGCTGGGCTTCCAGCGAGAGCGGCACGTGGACGGCCATCTGGTCACCGTCGAAGTCGGCGTTGAACGCGGTGCAGACCAGCGGGTGCAGCTGGATGGCCTTGCCCTCGATCAGTACCGGCTCGAACGCCTGGATGCCCAGGCGGTGCAGGGTCGGCGCACGGTTCAGCATCACCGGATGCTCGCGGATGACCTCTTCCAGGATGTCCCAGACTTCGGCTTCTTCGCGCTCGACCAGCTTCTTGGCGGCCTTGATGGTGGTGGCCAGGCCACGACGCTGCAGCTTGGCGAAGACGAACGGCTTGAACAGCTCAAGCGCCATCTTCTTCGGCAGGCCGCACTGGTGCAGGCGCAGGTACGGGCCGACCACGATGACCGAACGGCCCGAGTAGTCGACGCGCTTGCCGAGCAGGTTCTGGCGGAAGCGGCCCTGCTTGCCCTTGATCATGTCGGCCAGCGACTTCAGCGGGCGCTTGTTGGTGCCGGTGATGGCACGGCCGCGACGGCCGTTGTCCAGCAGCGCATCGACCGATTCCTGCAGCATGCGCTTTTCATTGCGCACGATGATGTCCGGCGCGCTCAGTTCGAGCAGGCGGCGCAGGCGGTTGTTGCGGTTGATGACGCGGCGGTACAGGTCGTTCAGGTCGGAGGTCGCGAAGCGGCCGCCATCCAGCGGAACCAGCGGACGCAGGTCCGGCGGCAGCACCGGCAGCACGGTCATGACCATCCATTCCGGACGGTTGCCCGATTCCAGGAAGGCTTCGATCAGCTTGATGCGCTTGGTGAGGCGCTTGAGCTTGGTTTCCGAACCGGTAGCGGCGATCTCCTCGCGCAGGCGGGTCATCTCCGACTGCAGGTCGATCGTGCGCAGCAGTTCGTAGACGGCCTCGGCGCCCATGGCGGCGTCGAAGTCGTCGCCGTGCTCCTGGCGGGCCTGCAGGTACTGTTCTTCGGTCAGCAGCTGGCGGCGCTCCAGGGCGGTCAGGCCCGGCTCGGTCACCACGTACGCTTCGAAGTACAGCACGCGCTCGATGTCGCGCAGGGTCATGTCCAGCATCAGGCCAATGCGCGACGGCAGCGACTTGAGGAACCAGATGTGCGCGACCGGCGACGCCAGGTCGATGTGGCCCATGCGCTCACGACGCACCTTGGCCAGGGTCACTTCGGTGCCGCACTTTTCGCAGACCACGCCGCGGTGCTTCATGCGCTTGTACTTGCCGCACAGGCACTCGTAGTCCTTCACCGGGCCGAAGATGGCGGCGCAGAACAGGCCGTCGCGTTCCGGCTTGAAGGTACGGTAGTTGATGGTTTCCGGCTTCTTCACTTCGCCGAAGGACCACGAACGGATCAGGTCCGGCGAGGCCAGCGCGATCTTGATCGCGTCGAAGTCCAGCGTCTGGCGCTGCTGGTTGAAGAGGTTGAGCAGGTCTTTCATGGTGTTCTCCAGAAGGAGGAATGCTGTGTCGATGGGCTTTCAGTTCACTGCCAGCGGCGCGGCGGCGGACCGCCGCGCCGGCATGGATCAGTTGTCTTCCAGTTCCATGTTGATGGCCAGCGAGCGGATTTCCTTCACGAGCACGTTGAAGGATTCCGGCATGCCCGCGACCATCTCGTGCTCGCCGTCGACGATGTTCTTGTACATCTGGTTGCGGCCCTGCACGTCATCGGACTTCACCGTCAGCATTTCCTGCAGGGTGTAGGCCGCGCCGTAGGCTTCCAGCGCCCAGACTTCCATTTCACCGAAGCGCTGGCCGCCGAACTGCGCCTTGCCGCCCAGCGGCTGCTGGGTGACGAGCGAGTACGGACCGGTCGAACGGGCGTGCATCTTGTCGTCGACCAGGTGGTTCAGCTTCAGGTAGTGCATGTAACCGACGGTGGTATGGCGGTCGAAGGCTTCACCGGTGCGGCCGTCGTACAGCTGGGTCTGGCCACTGCTCGGCAGGTCGGCCAGTTCCAGCATGCGCTTGATTTCCGCTTCGGTGGCGCCGTCGAACACCGGGGTGGCCATCGGCACGCCGTCGGTCAGGTTGCGGGCCAGGCGCAGCAGCTCCTCGTCGCTGAACTGCGACAGGTCGACACGGTTGGCCACGTTGGTGTCGTCGTGGTTGTAGATGTCGTCCAGGAACTTGCGCAGGTCGGCGACCGCCGCCTGGGCTTCCAGCATCGCCTGGATCTTGCGACCCAGACCCTTGGCGGCCCAGCCCAGGTGCACTTCCAGGATCTGGCCGATGTTCATACGCGACGGCACGCCCAGCGGGTTCAGCACGATGTCCACGGTCTCGCCCGAGGCCATGTACGGCATGTCCTCGACCGGCACCACGTTGGACACCACACCCTTGTTGCCGTGGCGGCCTGCCATCTTGTCACCCGGCTGGATGCGGCGCTTCACCGCCAGGAACACCTTGACCATCTTCAGCACGCCCGGGGCGAGGTCGTCGCCCGCGGTGATCTTGCCGCGCTTGTCGGCGAAGCGACGCTCGAATTCCTTCTCGTGCGCCTGGATCTGCTTCTGGGCGCGCTCGATGGCTTCCGAGGCGTCCTCGTCCTTCATGCGCAGGGCGAACCAGTCAGACTTCTTCAGGCCGTCGAGGAAGGCGTCGGTGATCACGTCACCCTTCTTCAGGCCAGCACCACCATTGACCACCTTGCCCACGATCTGCGAACGCAGACGCATGTAGATGGCCGCTTCCAGGATGCGGAACTGGTCATCGAAGTCCTTCTTGACGCGCTTGATTTCGGACTCTTCGATCTGGCGCGCGCGCTTGTCCTTCTCGATGCCGTCGCGGGTGAAGACCTGCACGTCGATGACGGTGCCGTCCATGCCCGGCGGAACGCGCAGCGAGCTGTCCTTAACGTCCGAAGCCTTCTCGCCGAAGATCGCGCGCAGCAGCTTCTCTTCCGGGGTCAGCTGGCTTTCGCCCTTCGGGGTGACCTTGCCGACCAGGATGTCGCCAGCGCGCACTTCTGCACCGATGTACACCACGCCGCTCTCGTCCAGGCGGTTCAGCGCCTGCTCGGAGACGTTCGGGATGTCGGCGGAGATTTCCTCCGGCCCCAGCTTGGTGTCACGCGCGACGCAGGTCAGCTCTTCGATGTGGATCGTGGTGTAGCGATCCTCTTCCACCACGCGCTCGGAGAGCAGGATGGAGTCTTCGAAGTTGTAGCCGTTCCACGGCATGAACGCGATCAGCATGTTCTGGCCCAGGGCCAGCTCGCCGATGTCGGTGGACGGACCGTCGGCCAGCACGTCGCCGCGGGCGATGACGTCACCCACCTGGACCAGCGGACGCTGGTTGATGCAGGTGTTCTGGTTCGACCGGGTGTACTTGACCAGGTTGTAGATGTCCACGCCGGCGTCGGTGGCGCCAACGATCTCTTCCTCGTTGACCTTGACCACGATGCGGGCCGCGTCGATCTGCACGATCTCACCACCACGACGGGCGTTCACGGTCACACCCGAGTCACGCGCCACGGCGCGCTCGATGCCGGTGCCGACCAGCGGCTTCTGCGAACGCAGGGTCGGCACGGCCTGACGCTGCATGTTGGCGCCCATCAGTGCGCGGTTCGCGTCATCGTGCTCCAGGAACGGAACCAGCGCGGCCGCGATAGAGACGGTCTGCATCGGCGAAACGTCCATGAAGTGGACTTCCGCCGGCGGCTTCAGCAGCGATTCGCCCTGGAAGCGGCACGGAACGAACTGCTCGGTCAGGGTGCCCTTGGCGTCGGTCAGCGCGTTGGCCTGCGCAATGACGTACTCGTTCTCTTCAATTGCCGACAGGAACTCGACTTCGTCATAGACCTTGCCGTCCACGACCTTGCGGTACGGGGTCTCGAGGAAACCGTACTTGTTGGTGCGGGCGTACACGGCCAGCGAGTTGATCAGGCCGATGTTCGGGCCTTCCGGGGTTTCGATGGTGCAGACGCGGCCGTAATGGGTCGGGTGCACGTCGCGCACTTCGAAGCCGGCGCGCTCACGGGTCAGGCCGCCCGGGCCCAGGGCCGAGACGCGACGCTTGTGGGTCACTTCCGACAGCGGGTTGTTCTGGTCCATGAACTGCGACAGCTGCGAGGAGCCGAAGAACTCCTTGATGGCAGCGGCGACCGGCTTGGCGTTGATCAGTTCCTGCGGGGTCAGGCCTTCCGACTCGGCCATCGACAGGCGCTCCTTGACCGCACGCTCGACGCGGACCAGGCCGACGCGGAACACGTTCTCGGCCATTTCGCCGACCGAACGCACGCGACGGTTGCCCAGGTGATCGATGTCGTCGACCACGCCGCGACCGTTGCGGATCTCGGTCAGGACCTTGATCACGTCCAGGATGTCGGAGCTTTCGCCGTGGGCAGCGACCAGGCGCTTGGACTCTTCGTCGTTGCGCTCGCCGAAGTACTTGCTGTCGTACAGCACGGCTTCGCCGGTGGTTTCCTTGCGGCCCACGCGACGGTTGAACTTCATGCGGCCGACCGCGGACAGGTCGTAGCGCTCGAAGGTGAAGAACAGGTTGTGGAACAGGTTCTGCGCGGCATCCTTGGTCGGCGGCTCGCCCGGACGCATCATGCGGTAGATCTCGACCAGGGCTTCCAGCTGGGTCTTGGTCGGGTCGATACGCAGGGTGTTGGACAGGTACGGGCCACGATCCAGGTCGTTCACCCACAGGGTGCCCACGGCATCCACACCGGCCTTGCGGAAGGCCTGCAGCTGCTCGTCCGTGATCTCGTCGTTGGCCTGGGCCAGCAGTTCGCCGGTCGAGGCATCGACCACGTCGTGCGACAGGATGCGGCCGACGATGTAGTCGTCCGGCACGGCCAGGGCGGCAATGCCCGAGGCTTCCAGCTGCTTGATGTGACGCGCGGTGATGCGCTTGCCGGCTTCCACGATGACCTTGTCGCCGTCGGCGAGGTCGAAGCCCAGGGTCTCGCCACGCAGGCGCTCCGGCACCAGCTCCAGCTGGACGCCTTCATCCGGGTTGATGTGGAAGGTGTTGATCTCGAAGAACTCGGCCAGCATCTCTTCGTTGCTGTAGCCGAGCGCGCGCAGCAGGATCGACACCGGCAGCTTGCGGCGGCGGTCGATACGGGTGAACAGCGCGTCCTTCGGGTCGAACTCGAAGTCCAGCCAGGAGCCGCGGTAGGGAATGATGCGGGCGCTGTACAGCAGCTTGCCCGAGCTGTGGGTCTTGCCACGGTCGTGGTCGAAGAACACGCCCGGCGAGCGGTGCAGCTGGGAGACGATGACGCGCTCGGTGCCGTTGACGATGAAGGTGCCGTTCTCGGTCATCAGCGGGATTTCGCCCAGATAGACCTCCTGCTCCTTCACGTACTTGATGGCCTTGGTCGACGACTCACGGTCGTAGATCACCAGGCGCACGGTCACGCGCAGCGGGGCGCCGTAGCTCATGCCGCGCTGGCGGCACTCACGCTCGTCGAAGACCGGTTCGCCCAGCTTGTAGCCGACGTATTCCAGGGCAGCGTTGCCGCTGTAGCTGGCGATCGGGAAGACCGACTTCAGCGCAGCGTGCAGGCCGTGGTCCGTGCGCTTGGCCGGATCGACGTTTTCCTGCAGGAATTCACGATAGGAATCCACCTGGATGGCGAGCAGGAACGGCACTTCGAGAATCGAGCGCTGCTTGCCGAAATCCTTGCGGATACGCTTTTTTTCGGTGAACGAATAGGACGTCATGAGGTCTTCCACCTTGTTGTGCGGATCGTGCGCCCACGATCCGAAGGGAACTTGAAATTGTCAGTTGGAAGTCGCTGGTATTGCCGGCACCAGCACGCCTTCTCCCGCTACTTCCAACTGCCAACTCATCTGCTACCACTCCCCCGCTGCCGCGCTCGGCGCTGGCCTGCCGGGGTTTGACTGCAGCCCGTGTTGGGCTTTTTCCTGCTTTTTTCACATCCACGCATGGTGCGGATCTACAACACCGCAACAACGACCAAAGGCCGGGGGCTTACGCCCCCAGCCTTGGCTGCATCGCCGCGAATCGGTGACGATGCAAGGTAACTGCTTACTTGACTTCGACAGTCGCGCCAGCAGCTTCCAGGTCCTTCTTCATCTTCTCGGCTTCTTCCTTCGAAGCGTTGTCCTTCAGGACGCCGCCGGCTTCGGCCAGGTCCTTCGCTTCCTTCAGGCCCAGGCCGGTGATGGCGCGGACGGCCTTGATGACTTCGACCTTCTTCTCGCCGGCAGTCTTCAGGGTGACGACGAATTCGGTCTGCTCTTCAACAGCAGCAGCCGGGCCAGCGGCAGCAGCCACGGCAACCGGAGCAGCGGCGGAGACGCCGAACTTCTCTTCGATGGCCTTGACCAGCTCCATCACTTCCATCAGGGACTTCTCGGCGATGGCGTCGACGATCTGTTCGTTGGTAAGGGACATGATTAATACCTTTGGATGATTTTCTGGATTGAGGTTCCGTCAGGAACCACGGTAAGTCGAAACTCAGGCGGTCTCGGCGGCCGGCTCGGCAGCGTCAGCGGCGACATCGCCACCCCCCTGCTTCTCGCCAACGGCCTTGATGGCGCGGGCAAACATCGTGACCGGCTCGGTCAGGACGCGGGCCAGCATGGCCAGGGCCTGGTCGCGGGTCGGCAGCGATGCCAGCACGTCGACGTGGCTCGCCGGGAACACTTCACCACCGATGGCGACGACCTTAGCCTTCAGCTTGTCGTTGCCCTTGGCGGCTTCCTTGATCAGGCGACCGGCAGCGCCGGGCTCCTCGAGCGAGAACGCGTACAGCAGCGGACCAACCATCTGGTCCTGGGCGACTGCGAACTCGGTGCCTTCAACGGCGCGCGAAGCCAGGGTGTTCTTGACAACCTTCAAGAAAACACCGGTTTCACGAGCCTGCTTGCGCATCGCGGTCATCTGGGCGACCGTGGTGCCAGCGTATTCGGCTGCGATCAAGGAGTGGGCCTTGGCGGCGACGTCTGCCAGCTCGGCGACTACTTCTTGCTTCTGGGACAGATTGAGAGCCATTGCACTCCTCCTATTGAACTCCGCTTACGGCTCCTGCCGTGTGCGGTCCTGTGCGGCATCCATCCTGGACGCCGGGAACATCGGGATGATGTTCCGGGGGTGGGCCGTTCTAGACCTGGAGTGGGCCAACCTGGGAAACCCAGACGTGCGTGAACCAGAAAAACTCCAGAAGGGCACCATCTACGCAGGGTGATTCCGGGGAATCGATTAAGCGCTCCTGACTGCTCCGGCGGCGACTCCTTGCCAGATCGAGCTTCCATGCCCGTCGCCGGTATTGCCACGACCGCGCCTGCGGTCTTTGACGGCTACCGCGGGTGATGAACTGCCAGCGATGCCTTCAAATGTCACGGTCACGGCACCCGGGGCACCGTGACCGCTTGAAACAATTACTTCAGGGTCAGCGACGACTGGTCGACGGTGACGCCCGGGCCCATCGTCGAGCTGACCGAAACCTTCTGCAGGTAGGTGCCCTTCGAGGTGGCCGGCTTGGCCTTGATCAGGTCCAGCAGCAGCGCGGTCAGGTTCGACTTCAGCGCGTCTTCGGCGAAGTCGGCCTTGCCGATGGTGCAGTGGATGATGCCGGCCTTGTCGGTGCGGTAACGGACCTGACCCGACTTGGCGTTCTTCACGGCTTCACCCGGGTTCGGGGAAACGGTGCCGACCTTCGGGTTCGGCATCAGGCCGCGCGGGCCCAGCACGGTGCCCAGCTTACCGACGACGCGCATGGCGTCCGGGGTCGCGATGACGACGTCGTAGTTCAGATCGCCGGCCTGCATCTTCTCGGCCAGGTCATCCATACCGACGGCGTCGGCGCCAGCAGCCAGGGCTTCGTCAGCCTTGGCACCGGCCGGAGCGAACACGGCGACGCGGACCGACTTGCCGGTACCGGCCGGCAGCACGGTGGAGCCACGGACCTGCTGGTCGGACTTCTTCGCATCGACGCCCAGGCGCACAGCGACGTCGATCGACTCGACGAACTTGGCCTTGGTGGCGGTCTTCAGGATGTTGATCGCGTCCTCGAAGGCGTATGCCTTGCCCGGAACGACGGCGGCCTTGATGGCCTTCTCACGCTTGGTCTGTGCCATCTTATTAACCCTCCACCACGAGGCCCATGGAACGGGCAGAGCCAGCGATGGTACGCACGGCGGCGTCCAGGTCGGCGGCAGTCAGATCCGGTTCCTTCGCCTTGGCGATCTCTTCCAGCTGCTTACGGGTGACCTTGCCGACCTTCTCGGTGTTCGGGCGCTTGGAGCCCGACGAGATGCCAGCGGCCTTCTTCAGCAGGGTGGTAGCCGGGGTGCTCTTGGTGATGAAGGTGAACGTACGGTCCGAGTAGGCCGTGATGATCACCGGAACCGGCAGACCCGGCTCGAGCTTCTGCGTGGCAGCGTTGAACGCCTTGCAGAATTCCATGATGTTCAGGCCACGCTGACCCAGCGCAGGACCGACCGGCGGCGAGGGGTTGGCCTGACCGGCCTTCACCTGCAGCTTGATGTAACCGACAACTTTCTTTGCCATGTGAGTGCTCTCCGGGTGCTAGCGCCTTTCGACAACAGGCTCCCCATCGGACCGGGAATCACGCGTCCCGGCATCGCGTTTTGAAATCATGCTGAAGGCCACCTTGCGGCGGCCTCGTCCTGCTGGCTTCCCCAGCGGGGAGCCGCGCACTATAACAGGTTTTTTCTTCACATGCCTGAATCGGCAGGTAAACGAACGGAACCGGGCTAGGCCCGGTTCCCTTTGGAGAGTCGAGCCATGCCCGACTACCGCACCATCCAGACCCCGGAGTCGAGCATGGCTCGACTCGACAGGACAGGTCAGACGGCCTTTTCGACCTGGCCGAACTCGAGCTCGACCGGAGTGGCACGACCGAAGATCAGCACCGAGACGCGCAGACGGCTCTTCTCGTAGTTGACTTCTTCGACGACGCCATTGAAATCGTTGAACGGACCGTCGGTGACGCGGACCATCTGGCCCGGCTCGAACAGCACCTTCGGACGCGGCTTCTCGACACCTTCCTGAACGCGATTCAGGATGGCTTCGGCCTCGGAATCGGCGATCGGCAGCGGACGATCGGCGGTGCCGCCGATGAAGCCCATGACCCGCGGGGTTTCCTTGACCAGATGCCAGCTTTCGTTGTCGATGCGCGGAATGCCGGCTTCCTCGTGGGTCTCGATCTGGACCAGCACGTAACCCGGGAAGAACTTGCGCTCGGAACGGCGCTTCTGGCCGGCGCGCATCTCGACCACTTCCTCGGTCGGGACCAGGACGTCGCCGAAGCGCTCTTCCATGCCGTCACGGACGATGCGATCGCGCAGAGCCTGCGCCACCGACTTCTCGAAGCCCGAATAGGCGTGAACGACGTACCAACGCTTCATGCAATTCTCCTTAGCGGCTCAGGAACCACTGAGTCAGTTTCTGGATCAGGAAGTCGAAGCCACCCAGCAGAAGACTGAGGATGAGCACCACGACGATCACGACCCAAGTCATGCGGACGGCTTCCTGGCGCGTCGGCCAGACCACCTTGCGCAGTTCGAAGCGCGACTCGGAGAGGAATTCGCGGGTGTCGCGCCCCTTGCCGGTCAGCATGAACACGCCGATACCGCCAACCAGACCGACCACGACCGCCAATGCACGCAGCTGACCCGCCCACGCACCCAGCTGGGCGGCGCGACCGGAGTCGGCGGAGAACCAGAACCAGACGAACAGACCGGCCAGCACCAGCAGCGATGCGGCGACATACTTGACGATATCTCCACCGTTGGCGGAGTTGTCCTTGGAGTGTTCGATCTTGCTATTCATCCGGCTGTGTCTGCTTTAGCGGCCCAGGCCGCTGGATAAGGTGGGCAGATGGCACGCCAGGAGGGACTCGAACCCCCAACCTGCGGTTTTGGAGACCGCTGCTCTGCCAATTGAGCTACTGGCGTACTTTGAAAACTTGCCTTCCCTTAGACGGCGAAGGCGGACCGAGGTTCCCGGCCCGCCATTCGCGTAACCGGCGGCGCTATGCAACCACCGGTACTGCAGGCTTACTCGATGATCTTCGAGACCACGCCGGCGCCGACGGTACGGCCACCTTCGCGGATGGCGAAGCGCAGGCCTTCGTCCATGGCCACCGGGTTGATCAGGGTGACTTCCATCTTGACGTTGTCACCCGGCATCACCATTTCGACGCCTTCCGGCAGCTTGGCGGCGCCAGTGATGTCGGTGGTGCGGAAGTAGAACTGCGGACGGTAGCCGTTGAAGAACGGGGTGTGGCGACCGCCCTCATCCTTCGACAGGACGTACACTTCACCTTCGAACTTGGTGTGCGGCTTGATCGTGCCCGGCTTGGCCAGCACCTGGCCACGCTCGACGTCGTCACGCTTGGTGCCGCGCAGCAGCAGGCCAGCGTTGTCGCCTGCCTGACCCTGGTCCAGCAGCTTGCGGAACATCTCAACGCCGGTCACGGTGGTCTTCTGCACCGGACGGATGCCGACGATTTCGATTTCGTCGCCAACCTTGATCACGCCGCGCTCGATACGACCGGTCACCACGGTACCGCGGCCCGAGATCGAGAACACGTCTTCCACCGGCATCAGGAACGGCTTGTCGATCGCACGCTCCGGCTCCGGAATCCAGCTGTCCAGCGCGTCGACCAGCTTCAGGATGGCCGGCACGCCGATATCGCTCTGGTCGCCTTCCAGCGCCAGACGGGCCGAACCGGCGATGATCGGGGTGTCGTCGCCCGGGAACTCGTACTTGCTCAGCAGCTCGCGCACTTCCATCTCGACCAGCTCGAGCAGCTCGGCGTCGTCCACCATGTCGGCCTTGTTCAGGAACACGACGATGTACGGCACGCCGACCTGGCGCGACAGCAGGATGTGCTCACGGGTCTGCGGCATCGGGCCGTCAGCGGCCGAGCACACCAGGATCGCGCCGTCCATCTGGGCGGCACCGGTGATCATGTTCTTGACGTAGTCAGCGTGGCCCGGGCAGTCAACGTGGGCGTAGTGACGGGTCGGGGATTCGTATTCGACGTGCGCGGTCGAGATCGTGATGCCACGCGCCTTTTCTTCCGGCGCGGCGTCGATCGAGGAGTAGTCCTTGAACTCGCCACCGAAGCGCTCGGCACCGATCTTGGTCAGTGCGGCGGTCAGCGTGGTCTTGCCGTGGTCGACGTGACCGATGGTGCCGACGTTGACGTGCGGCTTGGTGCGCTCGAACTTACCCTTGGCCATGGCTGCTTATCTCGAATTCGTCTGAGAGGTGATGCTTAAGATGGTGCTCACGAAAGGAATCGAACCTTCGACCTCTTCCTTACCAAGGAAGTGCTCTACCGACTGAGCTACGTGAGCCGAGTTTTGCATTATGACATGAACTCGATAATATTCAAAGTTCATTCAATGGAGCGGGAGACGGGAATCGAACCCGCACCATCAGCTTGGAAGGCTGAGGTTCTACCATTGAACTACTCCCGCGCCGGGAATGTCACAACGTGAAACTGGTGGAGGGAGGTGGATTCGAACCACCGAAGGCGTAAGCCAGCAGATTTACAGTCTGCCCCCGTTGGCCGCTTGGGTATCCCTCCTTACCACCCCAACCCGTTGCCGCCGAAGCGTTGCGGTGTGTGGTGGTGAGCCGCTTATTCTGCTGATCAGGCGGGGGGCTGTCAACGCTTTTTTCCATCTTTTTCACACGTTGTCGCAAACCCATTGATACGCAAGGTTATTGCCCAGCGACCGACAGGGTCTCGCTGGCGAAAATTGCGACATGGGGGACGCCATCGGCGCCGATCCAGCCCCGATACATGCCCTGGGTGTTGAACGGCATGGCCATTTTTCCGTCTGCGGCAAGCACGATCGCGCCGCCGTCGCCGCCCATCTTCGGAATCATCTCGTTGATCACGCCCCTGCCGGCCTGCTCCGGCGTCTGCCGCTGGTAGCGCATGCGCGCACAGATCTCGTGCGCGGCCGCAGTCCGGATGTAGTACTCGCCCCAGCCGGTGCCCGATACCGCGCAGCCCGCGTCGGCCCAGGTACCGGCGCCGATGATCGGCGAATCACCCACACGGCCATAGCGCTTGTTGGTCATGCCACCGGTGGAGGTGCCGGCGGCAAGCTGCCCCTGCGCATCCAGGGCAACCGCGCCCACCGTGCCGAAGTGCCTTGCGGTCTCCAGGTCGGCGTGCGCCTGGCCACTGGCCTCTTCCTTCAATGCGCGCTGCAGTTGCTGCCAGCGCTTGTCGGTACGGAAGTAGGATGGATCGACAAGGCCGATGCCCTGCTCCACCGCGAATGCCTCGGCACCCTGCCCGACCATCATCACGTGCCTGGACTTCTGCATCACGGCCTGGGCCAGCAGGATCGGGTTGCGCACCCGCTGCACGCCGGCCACCGCACCTGCAGCCAGGGTGGCGCCATCCATCACTGCGGCATCCAGTTCGTTGTGGCCGTCATGGGTGAACACCGCGCCCTTGCCGGCGTTGAAGGTCGGATCGTCCTCCAGCACGGTGATTGCCGCAGTGACGGCTGCAAGCGCCGGGCGACCGGCCGCCAGTTCGGCATGGCCCTTCAGCAGCGCCGCGCGCAAGGCGTCGCGCGCAGCCTTCTCTTCAGCCGGCGACAGGTCCTTGCGCTCGACACCGGCGCCGCCGTGGATGACCAGCAACGGCGAGGCGGCCGGGGCGGCCTGGGCAAGCAACGGCACGGACAGCAGCGCGGACAGCACCAGGCGCAGTTTCATCGGGTACATCTCCAGCAGGTGTAGTGAAAGGATTGCACCGGTAGTGCCGGCCGCTGGCCGGCACCGGTGGCATCAGGGAAGGTGGATTGCCGGCCAGCGGCCGGCACTACCGAAGCGTGAACTCAATCTCGCCGTCACTGACGTCGGCCACGGCCTGGTAATCGGCCTCGGCCTGGAAATCATCCAGCCGCATGCGGCTGCCGCTGGCGACCACCGTCACCGGCACCGCATGGAAGCGCAGCGGTTCCCCCTCGACCAGGCGATCGGCGTCGCGGCCGGGGCTGACCACCCAGACCTTGCCTTCGCCACCTGCGCTGTAGACCTGGGCCCGGCCATCGGGCTCAACGCACAGGGCGGTGTCCTCATCGACGCCGATGCCGACGATATCAGGGTCGCCGCTGTCCTGGGCGGCACGTGCCACGAACACGATCAGGCGACCGAGCCGGTCACGCTTGTCGAAATGGGTGTCGGTGACCACGCGCTGCAGGTAGGGCATCTGCAGGAAGCCGCTGTCCAGGGTCACGGCACTGCCCATCGGGTCGGCCAGCGCACCGGCCGAGGTGATGCTGCCGCCATCCATGGCGCCATAGGCATAGCCGCCGAGGATGGCCAAGCCAGCGCTGGTACCGGCAATCGGCTTGCCGGCGCGCACATGGGCGTTGAGTGCACGGTTGAGTGCGGTGCCCTTCCAGAAGCGGATATAGCGGGACTGGTCGCCGCCGGCAATGAAGATGGCATCGGCCGCGGCGACCACGCGCAGCACCGCCGGATCATCGGCACCGCGGCGGCTGTCGAAGACCAGGGTCTGCACTGCGGTAGTGCCGCCGATCTCGCGGTACAGGCGGTCCTGCAGTTCGTCGCCACCGGAGGCGCGCAGAATCAGCACACGGCCATTGCCGGCCTGCTTCAGCCACCACTGGAAGGCCTCCGGCACCCACTCGCCACCGCCCATCAGCATCATGGCGGGCGCGCGCGGACCGGGACGCGGGGATTCCAGATCGCCGATTTCGTAATAGGCGAAGCCGGGGCCCTGCAGGTCCTGCGCGGGCGCGGCCAATGGCCAGGCCAGCACCAGCAGCGCCAGCCAGGCGAAGGGGCCAGGCAGGGTCCGGTCGAGGCGTCGCATCTTGATCTCCCTGAACAAAATCGACTTGCAAGCGTTTTCACTCTTTGCCAGATAGGGGCCCAGTAGTCAAGGGCATGAAAAAGGCGTTAAATGCGCGCGCCCATTCCGGAAGTCTGAATGGGGGACAGGGCCCCTCCTCTGCGGGCCGGCTTCATTTCCGAGAATTCCTCATGCGTAGACAGGCGATGGCGTGGTCGATCCAGCTGGCGTTGATGGGCGTGGCTGCTTCTGCGGCGGCCCAGGCACCGGTTTCCTCTTCGGTGCAACAACTGGACGCGGTGCAGGTCACCGGCTCGCGCATTCCGCGCGCCCAGGTGGAAGGCCCCGCTCCGATCACGGTGATCAATGCCGAGCAGATCCGCTCCAGTGGCTTCACCAGCGTGCCGGACGTACTGCGTGCAATGACCCAGAACGGCGGTGAGACGCAGAGCCAGCAGTCTTCCAGTGGCGCCGACTTCTCGCCGGGCGCCCAGCAGGTGGACCTGCGCGGCCTGGGCCCGAACCACACGCTGGTGCTGGTCAATGGCCGGCGCATTGCCGATTTCCCGATGCCGTTCAAGGGCCGCAGCAACTTCACCGATGTCTCCAACATCCCGCTGGGCATGATCGAGCGCATCGAAGTGCTGACCGGCAGCGCCTCGGCCATCTACGGCTCGGACGCGATCGCCGGCGTGGTCAACTTCATCCTGAAGAAGAAGGCCGACGGCACCACCATCGACATGCGCATGGGCACCACCACCGAAGGCGGCGGCGAGTCGTTCGACATGAGCCTGGCCAGCGGTTTCAGCCGTGGCAACTTCAACGCCGTGTACAGCGTCGAGCTGCAGTCGCAGACCCCGCTGTGGGCCTATGACCGTGACATCCAGGACTCGACCCGGGATGGCCCCACCGAGGGTTCGCGCATCGCGCGCCGTGCCTATCTGCGCACCGACTACAACGATGACTACCTGGACCCGGGCGCCGCCACCTGCGAAGCGCTGTCCGGCCAGAACCAAGGCAGCACCTATCGTGCCTACCGCCCGAAGTATGGCTACTACTGCGGCAGCGACAGCTCGATCGGCTACGGCACCATCCTCAGCAAGCGCCGCGGTGCCAACGGCTACGCGTCGCTGAGCTACGACTTCGACAATGGCCAGCAGTGGTTCGCCGACGTGCAGCTGGGCTACCACACGATGTCGCTGATGCGCGACGTCACCCAGTGGGGCCGCATGGATGCCAACGGTGATGAGTCGGGCTACTTCAACAACGAATCCACTGGCGAGATCGAGTTCTGGCAGCGCCAGTTCTCGCCCGAGGAAATGGGCGACCTGCGCAACGCCATGGTGCGCAGCACGCAGAAGACCTTCAGCGTGACCACCGGCTTCAAGGGCAACCTGATTGGCAACTGGGATTACGAAGCGGCGTTGGGCCATTCGCAGTACCAGTCGCGCATCAGCTGGGCACAGATCATTGCCGCCAAGGCCAACGACCTGTTCCTCGGCCCGCAGCTGGGCGTGGATGACGACGGTTTCCCGGTCTACAACGCCGATCCGTCACGGCTGTACCGTCCACTGACCCGCGCCGAGTACGACTCGATCGCCGCGCGTACCACCTACACTCCGAAGTCGCGCACGGAGACCGCCGCCTTCACCCTGACCAACTCGGCCCTGTTCGCTCTGCCGGGGGGCGACGCCGGGTTTGCCGCGACCGTGGAAGTGGGCCAGCAGGCCTATTCGCTGAACCCCGATCCGCTGGCGACCGGGTACTACTACTACAGCTGGAAGGATTCGGACGGCAAGGGTTCGCGCAACCGCTGGGCGACGGCTGCGGAGCTGCGCATGCCGCTGCACGACACGGTCAACCTGAGCATGGCGGGCCGCTACGACCAGTACCGCTATTCCGGACACAGCATCGGCAAGGCGACCTGGAGCGGCGGCCTGGAATGGCGCCCGATCGATACCCTGCTGGTGCGCGGCTCCTACGGCACCGCATTCCGTGCACCGGACCTGCACTATGTGTTTGCCGGACCGGGCAACGACGAGACCAGCGCCGAGGATCTGTACACCTGCCGCCTTGAGGAAGCCAGCGACTGTTCCGATTACGAGCGCAACCTGATCCGCAGTCGCACCGGCAACCGCCAGCTCGACCCGGAAACCAGCACCTCGTGGAGCGCCGGCATCGTCTGGTCGCCGGCGATCGGCCTGGACCTGTCGGTGGACTGGTTCGACATCGACATGCGCAACCAGGTGCAGGACATGGACGTGCGCACGCTCCTGGCCAACGAAGCAAACTGCCGCCTGGGCAGCGCCGACATCAATTCGCCGACCTGCGTGGACGCGCTCGCCCGCATCACCCGCAGCAACGACGGACGCCTGTATGGCGTGCACGTGGAGCCGATCAACGTCGCCCGCGAATCCACCTCCGGCATCGACGTCGGCCTGCGCTATCGCCTGCAGACGGGCATCGGCGATTTCATCTTCAACGGCACGCACACCTGGGTGAAGAAGCATGATTTCCAGCGCTACCCCGGCGACCGCACCGAAGACCAGTTCGCGGTCAACAGTGGCTTCGACATTCCGCGCACCAAGACCAGCCTGAGCGTGACCTGGGAGAAGGATGCGTGGTCGGCAACGGTGTACGGCTCGCGCCTGGGCAAGCTGCCGACCTCGGACAGCTACGACCAGGTGTTCGACTGGGATAGCGGCGACAGCCCGTACGTGACGGCGACCTATCGCTACAACGCCTCGCTGCAGTACCGCTTCGACGACCACTCGCGCCTGTCGCTGTCGGTGGTCAATGTGTTCAACAAGATGCCGCCGAAGGACCGTACGTACACCGCTTACCCGTACTACGACGTGTCCTGGTTCGACAGTGTCGGCCGCACGATCAACCTGCAGTACACCCACAAGTTCGGTGGCAGCGCACTGTAAGTGCTTGGCCAGCGCCGATACAGGGGACCCCCGCTTTGGCGGGGGTTCTCTTTTCCGCCGCCTGAACGGTACCCACGCGCAGGCTCCGGCCTGACCGGCCAGCGGGGGATTTTAGGAAACAGCTGATTCCGCGCCATCAGCGCCGCTCCCTAGCATCGTTGCATGCTCCGCTTTCCCCGCCCTTCGCTGCAGCAGGCCGTGCCATCAACCACCGCGTCGGTGTTGCTGCGCTGCCTGACCGTCTGCGTCTTCATCTGCCTGGCCGCCGCGGCCGGATTCTACCTGCTCACGGCATTCACCGAAGACATCTCGACCCATCGCCGCGAGATGAATGCAGCGGCCTACAAGGCACAGATCTATTTCGACCAGCGCGAAGCCCTGCTGCGCTACCTGGGTGATTCGGTGCTGGCCGGCAACCCGGATGCACCAGCCGCAGACAGCGAGGGCGTGCGACAGCTTCCGCTGGATGGTCCCGGTGGCCAGCCGGGCCAGCGGCTGCTGCTGTCAGCGCGCGCTGAGCACACGCTGCAGGCACTGCAGACGCACCTGCTGCTGATCGATGCACACGGCGCGCATTGGCTGGCCGGGGGCGAGGTCGACGTCGACCTGGTGCACCTGCCATCGCTGCGTGCGCTGCAGGCACGCAGCGGCAGCCTCGAGGGTGCAGACCCGGTGTACTGGCTGCGGCCGGGTGACAGTGGCGTTGCGCTGGCGCAGCCGGTACAGGCGGGCCCCCAACCGGCGCAGTGGCTGGTGCTGCTGCTCGATGGCGCGGCGGCGGCGAGCATGATCGACGGCCAGGGCATTGGCGGTTATGCGCTGCTCGACCGTGCTGGGCAGCCTGCATTATCCAGCCAGGCACCGCGGCTGGATGGTGCGGGCTGGAAGACCCTGCGGGAGCGCCAGGACGACAGCTTCGGCACGTTGTGGAGCGGCGGCCTGCCGCGCGGCGTAGCGCTGGTGAAAAGTGTCGGCAATGACGGCTGGCGGTTGGTCTACCACCTGCCGCCACAGCTGCTGCTGGGCGACCTGGCCGTGCCCCTGCTGGTCTGCGTGCTCTTGCTGCTGCTGGCCGGTGTTGCGCTGCGCCTGATACGGCATCGCGTGGAGCTCCAGCTGATCGAGCCGGCCCTGCAGCAGCACCGCCGCCTGCTGGAGAACCTGGACTTCAGTTCGACGGTGATCGACATGGCGCCGGTCGGCATCTGCGTCCTGCGCCGCAGCGACCGCGCGTTGCTGCTCTCCAACCAGCTGCTGCGCGACTGGCTCGGCGAAGAAGGCGAACACAGCGACTGGCAGGCACCATGGCGCGGACATGCCGGCGAACGCGGGCGTGGACTTGAATTCACCGCCCGCGATGGACGCCAGCTGCAGGTGCTGCACGCGGCCTGCCGCTACCAGGGCGATGACGTGCTGCTATGCGTCTTCCATGATATTTCCCGGCACCGCCAGGCACAGGCCGCACTGTCGTCGGCACGCCAGGCCGCCGATGCGGCCAACCAGGCCAAGAGCGCGTTCCTGGCCACCATGAGCCATGAGATCCGCACCCCGCTGTATGGCGTGCTGGGCACGCTGGAGCTGCTGGGGCACACCTCGCTGGACGCCCGGCAGTCGCAGTACCTGCGCACCATCGAGAGTTCCTCGTCGGTCCTGCTGCAGTTGATCAGCGATGTGCTGGATGTTTCCAAGATCGAGTCAGGCCAGCTCAGCCTGGAGCCGACGGCATTCTCGCCGCGCGAGCTGACCGAGAGCGTGCTGCGCAGCTTCGCCGCGTCGGCCACCTGCAAGGGCCTGCAGATCCTGGTCTGTACCGATCCGAGCCTGCCGACACGGGTGCTCGGTGATGCCGACCGCATCCGCCAGGTGCTGGGCAACCTGCTCAGCAATGCAATCAAGTTCACCGAGCATGGCCGGGTGGTATTGCGCGTGCGCCAGGTGCAGCGCGAAGCTGAATCGAGCGTGCTGGCCTGGCAGGTGACCGATACCGGCGTGGGCATCGCTGCGGAGGAACAGGCGCGGTTGTTCGAACCGTTCCGCCAGGTCCGCGGCGCAGCCAGCGCGCAGGGCACCGGCCTGGGCCTGTCCATCAGCGACCGCCTGGTACGTCTGATGAGCGGCGAGCTGCAGGTGGTGAGCGAACCCGGGCTGGGCAGCAGCTTCAGCGTCCGCCTGCCGTTGCCGGTGCTGGCCGCTGCCGAGGATGGCCCCACACTACTGCCGGAACCACCGATCCTGGTGCGCGGCCGCGACCGCGAGCTGGTCGACAGTGCCTGTGGCTGGCTGTGTCGCTGGGGCGCCAACGCGCAGCCCCTGCTTGGCGACCCGGCGTTGCTGGACCATGACGGTGCGATCCTGATGGATGGCGAAGCCGGGATGCCGCTGGCCTGGTCGGGCCCGCGCGTGGTGGCTTCGATCGAGGGCGGTGACCAGCCGATCACTGCCGGTGATGGCAGCCTGGTGGTGACCCTGCACAGCATGACCGCGATCGGCAAGGCGCTGGCCAGCGTGCAGCACCAGCGTGCAGCGCAGCCGGTGGCCACGCGTACGGCACCACCGATGCCTCTGGGCCTGCGTGTGCTGGCCGTCGAGGACAACCCGATCAACCGGGTGATCCTGGCCGAGCAGCTGCGCACCCTCGGCTGCGACGTGGAGCTGGCACAGGATGGCATGGAAGCGTTGCAGCGGTGCCGTGAGCAGTGCTTCGATCTGGTGGTGACCGATATCAACATGCCGCGCATGGACGGCCACGCGCTGGCCCGCCAGCTGCGCGATGACGGCAACCCGGTACCGGTGATCGGCGCCACCGCCAATGCCACCGCAGAGGAGCGCGAGCGCTGCCTGGCCAGTGGCATGCAGGGCTACCTCAGCAAACCCGTCGACATCGCCCGCCTGCGCAAGGCGCTCACCGCCCTGCGCCAAGGAGACCCCGCATGACCCAGCGCGTCCTGATCCTGGAAGACCAGCCCTTCCAGCGTGGTTTCCTGGCCAATCTGTTCGGCAGCCGCGCCGGTGTCCAGGTCGATGCCTGCGAAGACGTGGATGCCGCCATCGCACTGTGTGCCTGCCAGCCCTACGACCTGGTGGTCAGTGACCTGCTGATGCCCGGGCAGGACGGCATCCAGTTCATCCAGGCACTGGCGGCGCAACCACGCCCGCCGCGCCTTGCCGTGGTCAGCGCGGCCCCGCGGCGGATGATGACCTCGGCACGGCTGATGGCCGAATCGCTGGGGCTGGATGTGATCGGCCTGCTGCCCAAGCCGGTGGCGGCCGCCGACGTGGACGCGCTGTTCGAGGCGCTGGCGCAGGCGCGCCCGGCCACCGACAAGGCCCCCTCACTCGCGGCAGCGGCAGTCCCCGAACCGGATGCGTCGCAGCTGCGCCAGGCGATGGCCGATGGCAGCCTGACGGCGTGGTTCCAACCCAAGAAGTCACTGCAGTCCGGACGGGTGGTGGCGGCCGAAGCACTGGTGCGCTGGCGCCACCCGCAGCTGGGCACGCTGGCCGCCGGCAGCTTCCTGCCGGCGATCTGCCGCTACGGGCTGGAGGGCGACCTGCTGCGGATGATGCTCAAGGCCAGCATCAGCGCACAGGCGCGTTGGCGCAAGCAGGGCTTCCGGGTACCGGTGTCGATCAACCTGCCGCCTCATCTGCTGGAGCAGTCGGACCTGCCCGATGAGCTGCTGGCGCTGACCCTGGCCCACGGCGGGACGCCCGGCGAGTTGTGCTTCGAACTGATGGAGAACAGCACTACGCGGCACGTCAGCGACTTCTATGCCGGTGCCTGCCGGCTGCGCATGAAGGGCTTCGGCTTGGCCCAGGATGATTTCGGGCAGGGCCTGAGCTCGGTCCACAACCTGGTCAATACCCCCTTCACCGAGGTCAAGATCGACCGCGCGCTGGTCAGTGGCTGCGCCCGTGACCCGGCCCTGCACCTGACCCTGTCGACGGTGATCGCACTGGCCAACCAGCTGGGCCTGACCATCGTGGCTGAGGGCGTGGAAAGTGATGCCGACCTGGCCGCACTGCGGCAGTTGGGGTGCAGCCAGGTGCAGGGGTTCCTGATCTCGCAGGCGCTGCCGTCGGACGAATTCAACCGTTTGCTGGACGAGGAAGCACCGCAACTGGACGAAAGACCGCGGGCCGCCCTGCGCTGACGCGGATTCCACGACGGCTTCACAAAAACATCAAGCGGCATTGATGATCCTGTCTGTGCAGTGGCGTCGCGCCACCACCGGTGCCGATGTCCGCCCCCTGCCCTGAGACCTGCCATGCCGGCCGAGGCCGCTCCTGTACGCCGACTCGCTCGCCGCTCGCTCCGCGTCCATGCCCTGTTGATCGGCGTGGTGGTGCTGGCGACCCTGCAGGCCGGACTGCTGCTGTCGGCCGGCTCGCAGCTGTTGAACGAAGAGCGCAGCAAGATCGAGTACCACTTCCGCCGCCTGGACGGCACGTTGCGCGAGCAGGAGCGCTTCCTGCGCCAGTGGCGGCTGCATGATGTCGGCGTACGAGGCCAGCCGGTTGCCGATGCCAGCGTGGAACTGCAACGCGGTCCGTTGTACGCCAACTTCGCGGTGATCGGGAGCGAGGGAGCCGGTCGTTCGCCACCGACCGAGCTGGGCGACCGGTTCCTGCGCTTCTACGGCACGTTCTGGTCCGCTTCGCGCTACCCACCACCGCAATGCCTGCTGGTCGATGGCCAGGGCACACGCGGGCTGCTGGCACCGGTACAGACCGTCGGTACCGATGCAAGCCAGAACAGCCCGCATCACCTGCGACCGGCGATCGCCGACATCCACCGCGCACTGGGTACGCGGCCCACGCTGCAGCGCGGCGGCATCGCCTGGGTAAGCGTGCCGTGGCGCGACCGGCAGACCTGGCTGCTCGCCATCGCCCACGCCCCGCAGGATGCGCGCCTGTGGGGTGAGGACGGCAAGGATTCGCAGGCCGCGCTGGCGTGCCTGCTCGATCCGGCACGTGTCGATGACTACCGGCAGGTGCTGGGTGTTCCGGTGTTCCAGCGGCTGTCGCTGTTCGATGCCGATGGCCAGCGCCTGCTGGGCGATGCAGCAGACGCCAGTGACGCTGGCACCTCCTGGAAGGCTGGCCTTGCAGGCCTGCAGTTCCGCATGCGCAGCGAGCGCGGCTGGCTGGCGGTGTACCACGTCAGCTGGCGGCAGGTGTTCCAGCACCCACAGGGGCCCTTGCTCGGTGCGACCGTGGTGGCCCTGCTGCTGGCACTGGGTGGCACGCTGGTGCTGCGCGCGTATCGGCGTTCGGTCATCGAGCCGCTGCGCAGCAACCACGCGCGGCTGCTGGAAAGCGAAGCCTTCAGCCGCACCATCCTGGACAACGCGCCGATCGGGCTGTGCCTGCTGCACCGTACCGATGGCAATGTGCTGCTGGACAACACCCTCGCCCGCCGCTGGCTGGGCGAAGACCACCACAGCGGAGGCTGGCATGGCCCTTGGCGGCGCAGCGTGCTGTCCGCTGGAGGCACCACGCTCGGCGATGGGCTGGCCTACACCACGCCCGAAGGCCGCCACCTGCTGGTGACCGCGACGCCGGCGCGCTATCGCGGCGAGCCGGCGGTGCTGTGTCTGTTCATCGATCTCAGCAGCCAGCACGAAGCCGAGCAGGTGCTGCAGCAGGCGCGCCGTGCCGCCGACCAGGCCAACCGGGCCAAGAGCCAGTTCCTGGCCACCATGAGCCACGAGATCCGCACGCCGCTGTACGGCGTGCTCGGCACCCTCGAACTGCTCGGACTCACGCCACTGGATGCGCGTCAGCGGGACTACCTGGGGACGATCCAGCGTTCGTCCTCGACGCTGATGCAACTGATCAGCGACATCCTCGATGTCAGCAAGGCCGAGGCCGGGCAACTGAGCCTGGAACCCAGCCCGTTCGATCCAGTGCATCTGACCGAGGATGCGCTCGACTCGTATGCTGCCGCGGCCGCCAGCAAAGGGCTGCAGTTCTACGCCTGCATCGATGCCGACGTGCCGCCCGTGGTGTGCGGTGATGCGGCACGGATCCGCCAGATACTCAACAACCTGATCAGCAACGCGCTGAAGTTCACTGACAGCGGACGCGTGGTGGTGCGCGTCTCGGCACGCTGGCAAGAGCAGCGCTGCTGGCTGCAGTGGCAGGTCGCCGATACCGGCATCGGCATTGCCAGCGAGCACCAGGCACACCTGTTCGAGCCGTTCTTCCAGGCCAACCCGGGCACCGATGCGATGCGCGGCACCGGCCTGGGCCTTTCCATCTGCGCGCATCTTGTGGCGTTGATGGAAGGCCAGCTGCGCGTGGTCAGCGAGAGCGGCCTGGGCAGCAGCTTCAGCGTAGAACTGCCGCTGCCCCCGGCGCCGGCCGATCCGCAGCAATCTCCTGCGCCGCAGTTGCCTGCGGGCCTGCAGGTACAGGTGCGGGGCGGTGTGCGCGAGCTGGTCCAATCACTGTGCGACCGCCTGCAGCAGCGCGGTGCACTGGCCAGCGTGTACCGCGATGAAAGCGCGGCGGGCTTGCCGTCGTCCACCGTGCTGCTCGACCTGGTCCTGGGCGACGCGTTGCCCGGGTGGGTGGATGGACCGCGTGCGGTTGCCTGCCGCGACGGCGGCGTGCGGCCACGGCAGATCGATGGCGCCTGGCAGGTTGGCCTGCACCGGTTCGACGCGATCGTGCTCGCGTTGGCTGCCGCCAGTGGCCAGCCGCTGGCGGCCAGCGCCGAAGGGCGCCTGCCGGCGACGCGCCGTTTCGGCCTGCAGGTGCTGGTGGCCGAGGACAACCCGATCAACCAGGCGATCCTGCGCGACCAGCTGGAACAGCTCGGCTGCCGCGCCGTGGTCGCCAGCGACGGCAATGAAGCGTTGGGCTACTGGCATCAGGACGAGTTCGCGCTGGTGCTGACCGACCTGAACATGCCCGGGATGGATGGCTATGGCCTGGCGCGCGCCTTGCGGGCGCGCGGTGTCAGCGTGCCGATCCACGGCGCCACCGCCAATGCCGACCCGGCCGAACGCCAGCGCTGCCAGGAATCGGGCATGCAGGGCGTGCTGGTCAAGCCGATCACGCTGGAAGCGCTGCAACGCCTGCTGATCGGGATCACCCGGGGCGACGCAACGGTTCCCGCGCCATCGCAAGCACCGGAATCCACCGATACGGGCGATGATGATCTCCCGCTGCAGGTTCCCGCGAAGATGCAGGCGTTGTTCCTGCAGACCATGCAGGCCGACCTGGACAGCCTGCGCCAGTCGATTGCCAGCGCCGATCCCGCGCGCGTGGTGCAGGTACTGCATCGCATCCGTGGCGCACTGGTCATCGTGGGCGCACCCGCCCTGGTGGACAGCGGCCTGCAGATCGAGCACAGCCTTGCGAGCGGCGATGACCTGACCACCCAGGCGGCGTCGCTTGCCCGCTTCCAGGGACGCCTCGAACAGCTGTTGCATCCGCTGCTTGATGCGGCCTCCCCTTCCCCACCTGACGACCCGACCCCGCCATGACCACACGGATCCTCATCGCCGACGACCACCCGATCGTGCTTGCCGGCATCCGCGACGTATTGGCCGGGGAACTGGACCTGGACGTGGTGGGCGAAGCGGCCGACCCGGCGACGCTGATCGAATTGATGACCCGCACCCGGCCACAGGTCGTGATCACCGACTACAGCATGCCGGGGGGCGACCGCTTCGGTGACGGCATCAAGCTGATCTCGTTCCTGCGCCGCAGCTTCCCGGAGACGCGCCTGCTGGTGCTGACGATGGTGTCCAATCCGTCGTTGGTTGCAGCGATGTATGCCGCCGGCGCCGGCGGCGTCGTGCTCAAGAGCCATGGATTGGGCAGCCTGGTACAGGCCCTGCGCGTGGTGCTGGCCGACCGCGTCTACCGGCCACCGGGCCTGCTGCCGGTCGCGGCGAGCGAACCAGCCGATGCCGATGCGGTCCGTGCGCGCCTATCGCCGCGCGAACTGGAAGTGATCCGGCTGTTTACCGGCGGCATGAGCGTGGGCGACATCGCACGCCAGCTGCAGCGCAGCGCCAAGACGGTCAGCACGCAGAAGATCAGTGCGATGCGCAAGCTCGGCGTGGACAGTGACCAGGCACTGATCGAGTATTGCCTGCAGGCCTCGTTGTTCGCCTGAGGCCCACTCCAGGCTGAATCCTGCAGGCCCCGTGCGGGGGCCTGCGACGGCTTTAGGAAACGCCTGATTCCATAGGACAGTGCCGATTTCTAGGCTGGACGCATCCCGCCATGGTGCGCCTGCCGGCAGCAACCGCGTCGCCGTGGGGGACGGAAGCCCGATGGCGCCTGCAGCTGCCATCGCGTGTGGCTTCCGCAGCGACGCGGCCCTGCCGCGCCAGTCCGCGCAGCCCTGCTGCGCCCTGCCACAGGAAGTCCAACAGCATGTACGCCTCCCCCACTCGGCGCCGCCGAGCGTCCGGGCGCGCGCGCCTCGCGCCTGCTCCCCTCCTTCCCAGCCTGCTGGCAACCGCCCTGTGGGCGGCACTGCCAGTCCACGCCGCCGATCTGACCGGGCCCCTGCAGGTCAGCGATGGCAACAACCTGCAGCTGGGTGCCGATGATGTCCTCACCCATGGCGCGGGCAGCTTCGCACTGACCGTCACCGGCGCTGGCAGCAGCGCACTGATCGACGGCAGCCGCATCAACGTGACCGGTAATGGCAGCGCCGTGTCTGCTGCCAGTGGCGGCCAGGTGCAGCTGCGCGGTGCCGCCCTGTCGATCGCACCCGCTACCGGCGTGGGCGTCTACGCACTGTATGCCAATGGTGCCGGCAGCGTGATCGATGCGCGCGATGTCGATATCGATGCCACGCGCAACGGCAGCGGATTCGGCAGCGTGCAGGCCTACAACGGTGGCGTGATCCGTTACACCGGGGGCCGCCTTTCAGTGACAGGTACCGGTGCGGTGCTGGCCGGTGCGTCCGGCAAGGGCAGTGAACTGCACCTGGCCGATCTGCAGATGAGCGCCGACGGTGGTGCCCGCCTGCGCGCCGACAGCGCGGGCCTGCTGACGATCCGCAACAGCCGCATCACCCTCGCTCCCGGTGGCATCCTCGCCGGCGTTGCCGTCGATGGCGCGGGCAGCCGCGCCGAGCTGTACGACACCTACATGGAAGGCGGCTGGTTCGATATCGACAGTGGTGGCAGCGTGCTGCTGGAGAACGTGGAAGCGCACTCGGTGGGTGGCAGCATGCGCCTGCTCGGCAGCCGCATCAGCAAGACCTATTCCAGCGCAGTGATCAACGGCGGCAGCTTCTACACCGTCGGCGGCTATGGCGTGAACATCAACAGCTGGGGGCAGCTGACCGCCCGCGACGCCGCGTTCGATGTGCGTGATGGCTACTCCGGATTCTGGCTGGCCAGCGATGAGTCGCGCCTGCAGCTGACCGTCAGCACCATCGACACCTGGACCGACACCTACGGCTACGGTGTCGAGATCGCCGGCGGGGTCGCCACCGTGCAGGGCGGCCGGATCACCACGCACGGCGATACGACCTATGGCGTACGCGTGACCGGTTCCACCGGCAGCACCGCCAGCCGCATTGAAGCCACCGGCAACGTGATCGACGTGCGCGGCAACGGGGGTGGCGGCGTGTTCATCGGTGGCTCCACCGCCACCGCGCTGCTCGACACCGTTGCGATCCGCGGCGACGGCGAGAACGCGTTCGGCATCGTGCACATGAACACCGCGCGGCTGACCCAGGCCGATCGCCTGGACATCCGCATGACCGGCAGCAACAGTGGTGGCTACCGCTCCTACCTGACCGCGTTCGGCCCGTACTGGAACCGGGCCACCTTCAATGACAGCCACATCGAGACCGCCAGCGGCGCCGCGTTCTGGCTGCAGGGCAGCAACCATGCGTTGACCGTCAATGGCAGCGACGTGACCGCAGGCGACGGCGGCGGGCGCCTGCTGCGGGTCAGCGACACGGTGTTCACCGATGGCGGCAGCGTGGCGACCAGCCGCATCGACTTCAGCGCCGACGCCAGCACGCTGCGCGGTGACGTGGTGGTCGACAGCGCAACGGCTGACGTACGCATGGTGCTGGGCAACGGCACCACGTTCAGCGGTGCCCTGCGCAACGACTCAGGCTACCAGGTCGCACAGCTTGCGCTGGATGGCAGCAGCCAGTGGAACGTGCGTGCCAGTTCCAGCGTCGGCGCGCTCGAACACGCCGGCACCATCGCCTTCGATGCCCCGGGGGCAAGCGGCTTCAAGACCGTCACTGTCAGCGGCGACTATGTGGGCAACGGTGGTCAGTGGATCTTCAACCGTGCACTGGGTGACGACACTTCGCTGGGCGACCAGCTGGTCATCAATGGCAACAGCAGCGGCACTGCCAGCGTGAGCGTGCGCAATGCCGGCGGTGCCGGTGCACTGACGCAGGAGGGTATCCGCGTGATCACCGTTGGCGGCCAGTCCGATGCACAGTTCAGCCTGCAGGGACGCGCGGTCGCCGGTGCCTACGACTACTTCCTGTTCAAGGGCGGCGTGTCGACCCCGGATGATGGCAACTGGTACCTGCGTTCGGAATACGTGCCACCCGTCGATCCGCCGGAACCGCCGATTGATCCGCCGCAGCCGCCGGAACCGCCGGTCGATCCACCGTCACCGCCGGAACCGCCGGTCGATCCACCGTTGCCGCCGGAGCCGCCGATCGATCCACCGCGCCCGCAGGTGGAACGCCCGGAACCGGCGGCCTACCTGGCCAACCGCAGCGCCGCGCTGGGCATGTTCCGGCACAGCCTGCACGACCGCGCCGGTGACCCCGCCGCCGAGGCCGGCGCCAGCAGCGATGCCGTGGCCTGGATGCACCTTCGCAGCGCGCAGCCCGACAGCCACGACCGCAGCCGCCAGATCCAGGTCGATGGGCAGATCAGCAGCGTGCTGGTCGGCGTCGGCCGTCGCTTCGAGGTGGGCGGCGCGGGCGAACTGCAGGCAGGTGCGATGCTCGGCCACGGCCGCGCGCGCAATGACAGCCGCTCGCAGGTGACCGGCTACACCGCGCGTGGCGTGGTCACCGGCACCAGTGTGGGTGCCTATGCCACGTGGCTGCAGGATGCGCGCATGCAGGGCGGCGCCTATGTGGATGGTTGGCTGCAGTACGGCCGCTTCCGCAACAGCGTGCAGGGCGATGGCCTGCAGAAGGAACGTTATGACGCCCGCAACTGGAGTGCATCGGCCGAAGCTGGCTATGTGCTGCCCCTGCGGCGCACCGCGCAGCGCGGCATCTACCTGCAACCGCAACTGCAGGTGGTGCACAGCCGCTATGACAGCGACCGCGTGGTCGAGGCCAACGGCACGGTGGTCGAAGACCGCGGTGGTGACGAGACCAGCGCTCGCCTCGGCCTGCGCCTGTACAGCCGTGGGTTGAGCGCGGCGCAGGGCCAGGTGCATCCGTACGTGGCAGTGAACTGGTGGTCCGGCGGCAATGGCGCGGGCCTGGCGATGGACGGTGAACGGCTGCAGCGGCAGTTGCCGCGCGACATCTACGAAGCCAAGGCCGGTGTACAGGTGGATCTGTCCGGCGGCTGGCGCGGCTGGGGCGAACTGAGCCGGCAGAGCGGCGGCATGGGCTTCCGCGACGTCGGTGCCCAGCTGGGCGTGTCGTACACCTGGTGATGCGGGAAGTGTCCGGCAAGGGAGTGCCGGGCACTTTTTCCACATGCCGCGTGGAAAGCGATGGGAGTTTGATGTGGACAAGTGGCGGTGAGCTCCACGCACCAAGCGTTTCAGGGAGTGGCGTTTTTTTGTCCACGCCCATGCGCGGTTTTCCACATCCGCCGTGGAGAGTGGTTGGGATTTGGTGTGGACAAGTGGGTGCGAGCATTGCACCGCAGGCGTTTCGAAGCGTGGTGAAAATTTGTCCACATTGCACGGGCAAACCTGGCAGAGCCGGGCCCACGCTCGGCTGATACCCCCCTGAGCCGAGCGTAGGCTCGGCTCTACAGGGGAGCTGTGCGGTTTTCCACATGTGGCGTGGAAAGCGATGGGAGTTTGCTGTGGACAAGTGCCGGCGAACGTCACGCCGCAAGCGTTTCGCAGTGTGGTGATTTTTTGTCCATCGCCGGAAACGCGAACGCCCCGCACAGGGCGGGGCGTCCGGGGTCGATCCGATGCCGCTGGATCAGACGTTGAAGCGGAAGTGCAGGATGTCGCCTTCCTGCACGCGGTATTCCTTGCCTTCCAGGCGCAGTCGACCGGCTTCCTTGGCGCCGGCTTCGCCCTTGTACTTGATGAAGTCGTCATACGCGATGGTTTCGGCGCGGATGAAACCCTTCTCGAAGTCGGTGTGGATGACCGCGGCGGCCTGCGGGGCAGTGGCGCCCTTGCGCACGGTCCACGCACGGACTTCCTTCACGCCAGCGGTGAAGTAGGTCTGCAGGCCGAGCAGGCTGTAGGCCGCGTTGATCACGCGGTTCAAACCCGGCTCGCTCAGGCCCAGGTCGGCCAGGAAGGTATCGCGGTCCTCGTCGTCGAGCTGGGACAGCTCTTCTTCGATCGCGGCCGACACCGGCACCACCTGCGCGCCCTCGGCGGCGGCATGCGCGCGCACGGCTTCCAGGTGCGGGTTGTTCTCGAAACCGTCTTCCAGCACGTTGGCGATGTACATCACCGGCTTCAGGGTGAGCAGGAACAGGTCGCGCACCAGCGCCTTCTCTTCCTCGTCCAGGCCGGCCGAGCGGCCGGCCTTGCCCTCCGACAGCGCCGCCTGCAGCTTGGCCAGCACCGGCTTGCGCGCCGCGGCATCCTTGTCGCCGCCCTTGGCCGCTCGCTCGGCACGGTTCAGCGCCTTCTCGACGCTGTCCAGGTCGGCCAGCGCCAGCTCGGTGTCGATGGTTTCGATGTCCGAGATCGGGTCGACCTTGCCGGCCACGTGCACGATGTCACCGTGCTCGAAGCAGCGCACCACGTGGGTGATCGCATCGACTTCGCGGATGTGCGCCAGGAACTTGTTGCCCAGGCCTTCACCGCTGGCGGCACCGGCCACCAGGCCGGCGATGTCGACGAACTCGACCGCGGTCGGGATGACCTTCTGCGGGTTGATGATGCCCGCCAGCTCGTTCAGGCGCGGATCCGGTACCGGCACGATGCCGACGTTCGGCTCGATGGTGCAGAACGGGAAGTTCGCCGCGGCGATACCCGCCTTGGTCAGCGCATTGAACAGGGTCGACTTGCCGACGTTGGGCAGGCCGACGATGCCGCATTTGATACCCATGGGTGACAGCTCTCTGGGGTGAAAGTGATTGGTGAAACAGCGCGCGCGCTGCTTGGCCAATCCATCTCGGTGTCGATCATTGTGTGCCAACCAAGGTTGGCACCCACCGGAATCGGGAAGGTTGGCACCTACCCAAAGCGGTTTACTTCGGGGTGTGCAGCCGCTTCATCGCTTCGTTGAAATCGCCCTGCACCGCCAGCGGCAGCACGTCGATCGCATCGTCGATGGCGCGCGCGATCAGCACGTCGTCGTCCTTCGACGGGCGGCCGAGCACCCAACCCACCACGCGGTCCTTGTGGCCGGGATGGCCGATGCCCACGCGCAGGCGATGGAACCTGCCGTGGCCCAGCAGGCGCATGGTGTCGCGCAGGCCGTTCTGGCCGCCGTGGCCACCGTCGAACTTCAGCCGCGCCGCACCGGGCGGCAGGTCCAGTTCGTCGTGGGCCAGCAGGGTTTCCTCCGGCTCGATCTTCCAGAACCGCTGCGCGGCGGTGACCGACTTGCCGCTGAGGTTCATGAAGGTGGCGGGCTTGAGCAGCCACACCGTCTGCCCGGCGATCTCGACCTTGGCGGTCTCACCGAACAGCTTGCTGTCCACATTCCATCGCGCACCGGCTTTTTCCGCCAGGGCCTCAACGAAATGAAACCCGGCATTGTGCCGGGTCCGGGCGTGTTCCGATCCGGGGTTGCCCAGACCGACGATCAGTCGCAGTCCTGCCATCGTTCCTTCCAGTACGGTGCCTGCCCGGAGGCAGGCACCGTAACGGTATTACTCGGCGGCAGCCGCTTCTTCGTCAGCCTCGTCGGCCTTGCCGGCCTTGGCGGTGACGATGGCGTCGTCGTGGTCCTTGCCCAGCGCCAGGGCCGGGATTTCCACGCCCTTCGGCAGCTTGATGTCGGACAGGTACACCACGTCACCGGCCTTCAGCTCGCCCAGGTCGACTTCGATCGACTCCGGCAGGTCCTTCGGCAGGCAGGTGATGGTCACTTCCTTCAGTTCGTGGGTGACCACGACGTCGGCAGCCTTGCCGGCCGGCGAGGTGTCTTCGTTGACGAAGTGCAGCGGGACCGAAGCGGTCAGGGCTTCGTTCTCGTTCACGCGCTGGAAGTCCAGGTGCATGATCAGCTGCTTGTACGGGTGGCGCTGCATGTCACGCAGCAGGACCTTCTGCACCTGGCCATCCAGGTTCAGGTCCAGGATCGAGGCATAGAACCACTCGTTCTGCTGGGCCAGCCAGATTTCGTTGTGGTCCAGGCTGATGGCGACCGGCTCGGCGTTGCCGCCGTACACGATGGCCGGGATCACACCGGCGTGACGCAGGCGGCGGCTCGCACCCTTACGCTGCAGTTCACGCTTGGTGACCTTGATTTCATGGGTCTTGGACATTTTCGACTACTCAGGTTGTTGCCGCGCCCTGCGGCGTGGCGGTTGAAGATGCTTCCGCGACCAGAAGCATCCGGGTATGCCCCCGCCGTTGCCGGCAGGGGCGAAAAACTCAGTCGACGTACAGCGAGCTGACCGACTCGCCGAAGGCGATGCGGCGCATCGTTTCGGCCAGCATTTCCGCCACGCTCAGCTGGCGGATCTTGCTGCACACCCGCGCCGCGTCCTTCAGCGGGATGGTGTCGGTCACCACCAGCTCGTCGAGCTGGGAATTGGTGATGTTGTCCACCGCCGGGCCCGACAGCACCGCGTGGGTGCAGTAGGCGGCGACCTTGAGCGCACCGCGCGCCTTCAGGGCAGCGGCAGCGGCGCACAGGGTGCCGGCGGTATCGACGATGTCATCGACCATCACGCAGGTCTTGCCTTCGACGTCACCGATGATGTTCATCACGGTGGAGACGTTGGCACGCGGGCGGCGCTTGTCGATGATCGCCAGGTCGGCGTCATCCAGGCGCTTGGCCACCGCACGGGCGCGGACCACGCCGCCCACGTCCGGCGACACAACGATCAGGTTCTCGGTGCCGTAGGCGCGCCAGATGTCGGCCAGCAGCAGCGGGGACGCATACACGTTGTCCACCGGAATATCGAAGAAGCCCTGGATCTGGTCGGCGTGCAGGTCGACGGTCAGCACGCGATCAGCGCCCGCGGTGCTGAACATCTTGGCCGCCAGCTTGGCGGTGATCGGCACGCGCGAAGAGCGCATGCGGCGATCCTGCCGCGAGTAGCCGAAATACGGCACCACGGCGGTCACGCTGGCCACCGATGCGCGCTTGAGCGCGTCGATCAGCACCAGCAGTTCCATCAGGTTTTCCGCGCTCGGCGCGCAGGTCGGCTGGATCACGAACACGTCCTGCTTGCGGACGTTCTCCTCGATCTCCACCTGCACTTCACCATCGGAGAAGTGCGAGACCAGCGCCTTGCCCGGGCGAACCCCCAGTTCCTTGCAGATGTTCTGCGCCAGACGTTTGTTGGCGTTGCCGGAAAAGACCAGCAGGTTCGGGGACTCTTGCATCATGATTGTCTCGGGCGGGGACGAGTGGCGGGGATCCGGAGTCGGCAAGGACCCCGATGGACCCTTGCTGCTGACAACACCGCGGTTGTATCCACGTCCCGCGCGGGCGATGCGCTGGAAGGCGCGGACACAGCCGCTATTGGCAGGGGCGGTAGGATTCGAACCTACGAATGCCAGGATCAAAACCTGGTGCCTTGGGCCTCTTGGCGACGCCCCTGCATTGATAAATCAGTGTTGCTCGAGTGCATCCAGCAGTGGCGAACGCGCGACGCCCGCTGCCACCCTTGCCCGCAACTCCTTCGGCAATTTCGACCGTCCCTGCTCTGCAGCAGACTGCGACGCGAATTCGACGAAACAACCACTTCCCGAACCGGTCAGCCGCGCGGTGCCGATGTCGCTCAACGCGGCAAGCGCTGCCTCGACGGCAGGCTCACGGCGGCGCAGCACCGGTTCGAACGCGTTCCCGACCAAGGTCCCGGAAGCGAAGTCCTCTATTTTCGCCACTGGGCTGTCGCGCGTCAAATCCGGGTCTGCAAACAGGGCCGGCGTGGGAACATGAACGCCCGGTTCAACCACCACATACCAGGCCGGCGCCAGCGTGATCGGCTGCAGGCGCTCGCCCACCCCTTCTGCCCAGGCGTTGCGACCGCGCACGAACACCGGCACGTCGGCGCCCAGGCGCAGGCCCAGCGCGGCCAGCGCCTCTTCGTCCAGCCCGGCCTGCCAGAGCCGGTTCAGCACCACCAGTACCGTGGCCGCATCGGACGAGCCGCCACCGAAGCCGCCACCGGCAGGAACGTGCTTTTCGACGATGATGTCCGCACCTTGCGCGACCTTCGCCGCTTCCTGGAGCAGACGCGCGGCGCGCACCGCCAGATCATCGGCCTCGGCCACGCCCGCCAGGCCCTCGCCGTGCCGGCGCACCTGGCCGTCTTCACGCAGGCGCAGGCCGATGCGATCGCCCCAGTCCAGCAGGCGGAACACGGTCTGCAGTTCGTGGTAGCCGTCGGCCCGGCGCCCGGTGATGTGCAGGAACAGGTTCAGCTTGGCCGGGGCCGGCCACCAGGACCAGCCCGCGTCGTCGACTGCCCCGCTCATGGCGTGCCCTGCCCCCACTGGTCCACCAGAAGGCGCACCTTGGCGTCACCATTGCTGGCCTCGATCCGGCGCGGCAGCGCCGGCCGTCCGGCGTCGGCCGGGTACCAGTCCAGGTACTGTACCTGCCAGCCCATCTGCTGCATCCGGCGCGGCCGGCCTTCACCGTCGCGTTCGACCGTCTCGGGGCCGGCGGCGTCGCCGGCGACCAGCCCGCGGATCCACTCCGGCAACTGGTTAACCGGAATGTCCCAGCCGGTCGCCTCCAGCAACAGCTGCTGGGCGTCCTCGCCGTCGCGCGGGCCGCCCGTCAGTCCTTCCAGGCGGCCAGCTTCGGAATGGGTATCGCCGGTCAGCTTCCAGCTCTGCCGGGTCACCGGCGCGCTCAATTCCACCACGTAGCGGCGGCCTTCCTGCTTCCAGTCGATGCGACCGCTGCCGCCGTCCTTGCCCTTGCTGACCGCGACCCGGCCCTGGAAGGCCCAGTCCCGCTGTGCATGCAGGGCGGCCACGCGCGCCGCTTCGGCCTGCGCCGCTTCGGCCGAAACCGTCTCGACCACCGCCGGTGGCGGGGTCTTCTGCGTGCCCACGCTGGTACAGGCGGTCACCGCCAGGGTCGCAGCCGCCAACAGCAGTGGCCGGATCAGGGAAACACTCATGGATTGAATTTCTCGCGGACGCGCAGCAGCGCGCGGTTTTCAGGGTCGAGCTTGGCCGCTTCGTCGAAGAAGTGGCGGGCCTCGTCATGCTTGCCCAGCACCCACAGCACTTCGCCGACATGGGCGGCAATCTCCGGGTCCTTGGCCAGGGTCCAGGCCCGGCGCAGCTGCACCAGCGCTTCGTCCTTGCGGCCCAGGCGATACAGCACCCAGCCATAGCTGTCGACGATAGCGGCGTTGTCCGGCTCGGCGACGCGGGCGCGGTCGATCAGCTCCAGCGCCTCCTGCAGGCGCCCGGTACGGTCAGCCAGGGTGTAGCCCAAGGCGTTCAGGGCCGGCACGTTTTCCGGGTCGGTCACCAGGATCTTGCGCAGGTCGGCCTCGGCGCGCGGAATATCGTCACGACGCTCCCAGGTGAGCGCGCGGGCGTACAGCAGGCCATTGTCATCCGGGTAGGCGGCCAGGCCGCGGGCCAGCGCATCCAGTTCGCCAGCACTGTCATCGCCGCGCTGGCGCAGCTCGGCCTCCAGCAGATACGCGTCACGGCGCACATCATCATCGACCACCGCGTCGGACTGGATCGCGTGCACCTCATCCAGTGCCTGCGGCAGCCGTCCGGCCAGGGCCTGGGCGTTGGCCGCACGCAGGCGCGCCTCGCTCAGCTCATCACCGCCGGGCACACTGTGGTACCACTGCACCGCCTCGGGATAGCGCTTCAGGTATTCGGCGATCTTGCCCAGCAACAGGCGCTGCGCGGGGTCCGGCTTGGCCGCCTGCCGCGACAGTTCGTTGTAGAGGTTGGACAGCGCCGCCTTGTCGCCCTGCTTGGCCAACAGTGAAGCGCGCATGCCCCAGGTCTGCACATCCTGCGGGCCGAATGCCAGTACGCGCTCGGCCGCAGCCGGTTGCCCCAGGCTGTCGTAGGCGATGGCCACCGCATTGCGCAGCTCGGGGTCCTGCCGGGTCTTCGGCTCGACGTCGTGCAGCAGCGACAAGGCCTTGTCGGTCTCGCCGGCCTGCTGCAGCTGGCTGGCACGCAGCAACGCTACGCGCGGTTCTTCGGGGAAGCGCCTGACCACTTCATCAATCATGCGCCGCGCCAGGTCAGGCTTGTCCATGCGCAGGGCCAGGCGGCCGAACTCCTGCCAGGCCTCGATCTTCGGTGGAATGGCATTGGCATCGACCAGTTCGCCGAGCACCTGCGCCGGCACCGCCGGGTCGCGGCCACCGCCGATCAGCGCGGCCAGGGCGAACTTCCAGCCGCGCTCGTCGGGGTCGGCCAGCAGCGCCTGCAATTCAGTGCGGGCGGCCTTCACATCACCCTGGCGCATGGCCAGCGCACCGGCGGCGCTGCGCATGGTCAACGAACGCGGGGCGCGCTGCTGCCACAGGGCCAGGCCCTTGGCGGCGCTGGCGTCATCGTTGGCAAGCATGGAGATACGGGTCGCGCGCTCGGCCAGGCCAGCATCGCCGTCAGTCTGCTGCGCGGCCTGCAGGTACCAGCGCGCGGCCTCGGCCAGCTTGCCGGCCTGCAGGGCGAACTCACCGGCCATCACCGGCTCCAGCGCCAGTTCCCCGGTGGCCGCGGCCCGCACGGGGGCCTTGGGCGGCACCGCCGCCAGGGCCTGCGCGCAGGCCAGGGACAGCAGCAGAACACTGGGGATGCGAATCAATGCGGGCATCGTCGGCATCGGGGCCTTAAAATGTCGTCCAATGGCCAGCAGCTTATCGCAAGCAACTGAACAATGACCCTGTGGGTGCTCGGACTGAATCACCAGACCGCACCGGTGGAGCTGCGCGAGCGCGCGGCCTTCGCCGGTGAGGCGTTGCCGCGTGCGCTGGGCTCGCTGCGCGATACCCCGCAGATCGCCGAGGCGGTCCTGCTGTCCACCTGCAACCGCACCGAGCTGTACGCCGTGGCCGAGTCGGCACAGGCGCTGGACCAGTGGCTGCGCAGCCAGGCCGGCGACCTGCAGGGTTATCTGTACCAGCATGCCGATGCCGAGGCTGTGCGCCACCTGTTCCGGGTCGCCACCGGGCTGGACTCGATGGTGCTGGGCGAACCGCAGATCCTCGGCCAGGTGAAGGACGCCTGGTCGACCGCGCGCGACCATGGCCTGCTCGGCCAGCGCCTGGACCGCCTGTTCCAGCAGACCTTCTCGGTGGCCAAGCGGGCGCGCACCGATACCCAGGTCGGTGCCAACCCGGTATCGGTGGCGTCGGCCGCGGTGCGCCTGGCGCAGAACGCGTTCGCCCGGCTGGACGACTCCACTGTGCTGCTGGTTGGTGCCGGCGAGACCATCGAGCTGGCTGCACGGCACCTGAGCGAAGGCAAGGTGCGGCGGCTGCTGATCGCCAACCGCACCCTGGCCCACGCGCAGGAACTGGCCAGCCGCCATGGCGGCGTGGCCCTGCCGCTGACCGAACTGGACCGTCACCTGGGCGAGGCCGACGTGGTGTTCTCGGCCACCGCCGCGCGCGAGCCGGTGATCCATCGCGAGATGGTGGCCAAGGCCCTGCGTGCACGCCGGCACAAGCCGATGCTGCTGTTCGACCTGGCCGTACCGCGCGACATCGAAGCCGAGGTCGGCACGCTCAACGATGCCTTCCTCTACACCGTCGATGACCTGGAACGCGCGGTGGAAGACAACCGCCGTGGCCGCCGCGAGGCCGCCGCCGAAGCCGAGGCGATCATCGACCTGCAGGTATCGCGTTACGTCGAGACCCAGCAGGCCAGTGCCCATCAGGCGTCTTTGCGGCAGCTGCGTGCGTTCGGCGAGGCCACCCGCGCCGAGTTGCTGGAGCGCGCACGCCAGCAGCTGGCCAACGGCAAGCCCGCCGACGAAGTGCTGGAACTGCTGGCGCACGGCCTGACCAACCGCCTGCTGCATCCGCCGACCGCCGCACTGCGCGCCGCCGCGCTGAGTGGCGATGCCGACCTGACCCGCGCCGCCGAGCGCCTGTTCCCGGCCACGCCGCGCTACCACCACCCACCCGTGAGACCCGATGACGCCGACCCTGCGCCGTAAGCTGGAAGCGCTGGCCGAGCGCCGCGAAGAACTGGAACGCCTGCTCGCCGAACCCGACGTGGTCGCGGACAACACCCGTTTCCGCGACCTTTCGCGCGAATTCGCCCAACTTGAACCGGTCGCCACTGCACTGGCCGATGAAGCCCGTGCCAAGGCCGACCTGGCCGCCGCCGAAGGCATGCGCGCCGACCCCGACCTGCGCGAGCTGGCCGACGAGGAAATCGCCGCCGCGCAGGCGCGCCTGCAGGAACTGGAGCAGGAGCTTGCGCTGCTGCTGGTGCCGCGTGACCCGCGCGACGAAGGCAACCTGTTCCTGGAAGTGCGCGCCGGCACCGGCGGCGACGAAGCCGCGATCTTCGCCGGCGACCTGTTCCGCATGTACGCCCGCTATGCCGAGCGCCAGGGCTGGAAGGTCGAGATCGAATCGGACAACCCCGGCGAGCATGGCGGCTACAAGGAAGTGGTGGCGCGTGTGGTCGGCCGTGGTGCGTTCTCGCGCCTGAAGTTCGAATCGGGCACGCATCGCGTGCAGCGCGTGCCGGCCACCGAATCGCAGGGCCGTATCCATACCTCGGCCGCGACCGTGGCAATCATTCCCGAGGCCGACGAAGTCGATGACATCGTCATCAATCCGGCCGACCTGAAGGTGGATACGTTCCGCTCGTCCGGTGCCGGTGGCCAGCACGTCAACAAGACCGAGTCCGCGATCCGCATCACCCACGTGCCGACCGGCGTGGTGGTGGAGTGCCAGACCGAGCGCAGCCAGCACGCCAACCGCGACAAGGCGATGAAGCGCCTGAAGGCGCAGCTGCTCGATGCCGAGCGCCAGCGCCAGGACGCGGCACAGGCCGAGTCGCGGCGCCTGCAGGTCGGCAGCGGCGATCGCAGCCAGCGCATCCGCACCTACAACTTCCCGCAGGGCCGGATCACCGACCACCGCGTGGAAGGCCTGACGTTGTACGACCTGCCCAACATCCTGGCCGGTGACCTCGACCCGCTGCTGCAGCGGCTCAGCCACGAACACCAGGTCGACGCCCTGGCCCAGCTGTCGGCGGGCTGAGCACGATGACGGCCTGGCAGCAGCGGCAGCACCTGCAGCAGGCGATCGCACGCCAGCCCGGCGACTTCGTCGCCTGGGTGATGCTGGCCGACCTGGAACTGGAAGCCGGCGACATCGCTGCCGGCGAGCAGGCCGCACGACGCGCCCTGCAGCTGCGCCCCAACCACCCCGAAGCGCTGGCGCGGCTGGGGCGCGTGGCGTGGATGGCCGGCGCGCACGCCGACGCGGCGAAGCTGCTCGGCCAGGCCTCGGCATTGGCCCCGCAGCACCCGGGCATCGCGTTGTGGCTGGGCCACGCGCTGGAAGATGCCGATGATGCCGAAGGGGCGGCGACGGCCTATCGCCGCGCGCATGCGCTGATGCCGGGCGAACCCTATATCGCCGCCCAGCGCCTGGCCTGGCAGCGCCGCCTGTGCGACTGGCAGGACGTGGACACGCTGGCTGCGCAGGTGCGCAACGCGCTCGCCGCGGGTCAGGGTGCGGTGGAACCCTTCGCCTTCCTCAACGAAGACGCCAGCGCTGCGGAGCAGCTGGCCTGTGCGCGCGCACGCGCCGCGGTCGTTGCGTCGGCGGTGCGCCCCCTTCCTGCAGTGAAGGTTCGCGAGCACGGCGCGTTGCGCGTCGGCTTCCTCTCCAATGGCTTCGGCGCCCATCCTACCGGGCTGCTGACCGTGGCCCTGCTCGAACACCTGCGCCATGACCCGGCGCTGCAGCTGCACCTGTTCGCGCTGAACCGCGCCGATGGCAGCCGCATCCGCGAACGCCTGCAGGCTGCGGCCCGCCTGCATGACGTGGCCGCACTGCGGCATGCCGACATCGCGGCCCGCATCCGTGCACAGGGCATCGACCTGCTGTTCGACCTGCGCGGCTGGGGGGGCGGCGGCACGCCCGAAGTGCTGGCCATGCGCCCGGCCCCGTTGCAGCTGAACTGGCTGGCCTACCCCGGCACATCAGGTGCGCGCTGGCTGGATGCCGTGGTCGCCGACGAATTCGTGCTGCCGGCATCGCTGGAACCTCACTTCAGCGAACGCGTCCTGCGCCTGCCACGTGCCTTCCAACCCTCGGACAACACCCGCGTACTGGAACCGGCACCGTCCCGCGCCGAGTGCGGGCTGCCCGAACACGGCGTGGTGTTCTGCTGCTTCAACAACAGCTACAAGCTCAACCCGCGCAGCATGGGCCGCGCCTTCGCGGTGCTGCAGGCCGTGCCCGGCAGCGTGCTGTGGCTGCTGTCCGGGCCCGGCAAGGCCGACGCCCGCCTGCGTGCGGCCGCACAGGCCGCAGCCCTGGACCCGGCGCGCCTGGTGTTCATGGCCAAGCTGCCGCATCCGCAGTACCTGGCCCGCTATCAGCTGGCCGACCTGTTCCTCGACACGCATCCGTACAACGCGCATACCACCGCGTCCGACGCGCTTTGGGCCGGCTGCCCGGTATTGACCTGCCCGGGCGATACCTTCGCCGCGCGCGTGGCCGGCAGCCTCAACCATCATCTGGATCTCTCGCGGATGAACGTTGCCGACGATGCGGCGTTCATCGCCACCGCCAGCGCGCTGGGCAACAACCCGGCGGCGCTGGCAGCGTTGCGTGCCGAACTGGCGCAGGCACGCGAAGACAGTGGTGTATTCAACATGGCAGGTTTTGCCCATGACCTTTCCGCCCTGCTGCAGACGCTGGCGGGCGAGCAGGGCTGGCAGGGCGTCGACACCCCCTGAGCAACCGCTGCGTTACGCTCCGGCTTCCTCCCCGCGTGACGTAACGATGGCCAAGCTCAAGCGCAAGGACTACGACGAACTGCTGCTGCCGCTGCAGCTGGAACTGACTGCAATGGCGCGCTGGGTTCAGTACAGCGGGCAACGCCTGCTGGTGCTGTTCGAAGGCCGCGATACAGCCGGCAAGGGCGGTGCGATCCAGGCCATCAGCCAGCATCTCAACCCGCGCCAATGCCGGGTGGTGGCGCTGCCCAAGCCCACCGACCGTGAAGCCACGCAGTGGTACTTCCAGCGTTACGCCGCGCATCTTCCCGCCGCCGGCGAGATCGTGCTGATGGACCGCAGCTGGTACAACCGTGCCGGTGTTGAACGGGTGATGGGTTATTGCAGCGAAACCGAGTACCAGCAGTTCCTGCGCCAGGCGCCGGTGTTCGAACAGCTGCTGGTGGACGACGGCATCCTGCTGTTCAAGTACTGGTTGTGCGTGGACCAGGAGCAACAGGAAAAGCGCTTCGCCGAACGCCATCTCGATCCGCTGAAGGGCTGGAAGCTCTCACCGGTCGACCTGAAATCGCGCAGCAAGTACAGCGCGTACACCGAGGCCCGCGAGGCGATGCTGCGCGCGACGCATCGCGAGGCGGCGCCGTGGACGCTGGTGGACTTCAACGACCAGCGGCTTGGCCGGCTGACCCTGGTGCGAAACCTGCTGGACCGGTTGCCGGATACGCGGGTGGATGCACCGTTGCCGGAGCTGCCGAAGCTGAAGGGCAAGCTGCATCGCGAGCACTTCGATGTGCTGAAGCCGATCGAGGACTTCCCGGTCGAGGAATAGGGTGGGTCGGCAGGGCTTGCGGCCCTGCACCTGCCGAAGCCAGAGCAACGGCAACAGCCAGAGCAACGGCAACAGCAACAGCAACGGCGGGCTTCCTGAGGGATGGCGGGGCGGGTCCGGGTGCGGGGGGCGCTGCAAGTACGTCCATGTAAGCTCGGTCGCCGCATCCATGCGGCTCACGCCCCCGCACCCGGACCCACCCCGCCTTCGACAGATTTCCGCGATCTGTCGTTGATCCACACCATGCGTGGATGCTCTTCGAATTCAATTCGAAATATTCGATTTGTCTGGAGAATCATCCACGCATGGCGTGGATCTACCAGACATGAGGAATCTGTCAGAGGTGGGGCGGTGTCGGAGTGCGGGGTGTCAGCCGCATGGATGCGGCTGCCAAGCCTACATGGACGTACTTGCGGCGTCCCCGCACTCCGACACCGCCCCGCCATCCCACGGAATGCGCGCTGTTGCTGTTGCTCCGGCTCTGGCTGTGGCCTCTGAAGGTGCAGGGCGCAGCCCTGCCGAAAAACACACATAAAAAACAGCAGGCCGAGGCCTGCTGTTTCGGTGTAATGGTGCGCCCGGAGAGATTCGAACTCCCGACCGCCTGGTTCGTAGCCAGGTACTCTATCCAACTGAGCTACGGGCGCCAATTACATAAACTTGTTGTGCCGACTGTGTATGGTGCGCCCGGAGAGATTCGAACTCCCGACCGCCTGGTTCGTAGCCAGGTACTCTATCCAACTGAGCTACGGGCGCGCGGTACACAATCAAATTTTAAAACATTTCCAGCGGCGGATGCTGAAAACCTGTCGAGTGGTGCGCCCGGAGAGATTCGAACTCCCGACCGCCTGGTTCGTAGCCAGGTACTCTATCCAACTGAGCTACGGGCGCCCTGCGACAGGAGCGGAATTATGCGGATGTCGGCGCACACCGTCAACAGTTTTGTGAAAATTTTCATCCAACTGAATGAAAAAGCTGTCCGCCACGGCATCCGGTGCCTTCAGCCAGGCGAAATGATCGGCGCGCGTGCCCAGTTCCTGCGCGGACAGCACGCGCAGCTTCGCGTCCACATTCGGCAGCTTTGCGAGCAACGCCTGCATCGATCCGGTCGGAGCCAACCAGTCGTGTTCCATCAGTACGGCCTGTGCGCTGCCGTGCACGCGCGCCATCTGTGCGTCGAGGTCTTCACCCATGCCCGCGGCAGCGTAGTGGTTGTTCAGGCCGACGCGTGCCCAGTCGGCGATCAGTCCGCGTGCTTCGGTCCCACCGAAGCCGAGGCGACGGCCATGCAGCACGCCCTGGCGCTGCGCGATCCACGGCAGGAAGCGGTAGACCAGTGGCAGCAGCCAGCCGCGCGGTGGCGGGAATCCACGCCAGAACGGTGAGCCGCTGGCCGCCAACCACAAGTGATGGAAGTGCAGAGGGTTGCGGCCGGCATGCACGCAGGCCAGCTGCCCGCCCAGGCTGTGGCCACCGATGATCCAGGGCAGGGGGCCTGCTTCCTCGTCTGCGGCCGCCATGACCGCTTGGCTGGCCGGCAGATCCTGCTCGAGTACCTCGCGGTAGCCCCAGTCCTGCGCGCGCGACGGGCGTAGCGAGCTGCTGCCGTTGCCGCGCCACTCATGCAGGTAGACCGCCACGCCCTTCGCTGCCAGCGCCTGTGCCAGCGGCAGGTAGTGGCGCGCGGCCACACCCAGCGCTGGCAGCCACAACAAGCGGGCGATGGGCTGTGCGGGCATGCAGGCCACCACTTCGTAGCGATGCCCGTCGCTACACTGCACTGGAAGGAGGGCCGGCGTCAGGTTCATGCGTGCGGTGCCGCGCCGAAGTGGTCGAGCACCCGTACCTCGCTGCGGCCGGGGGCATAGCCCTGCTGCAGGCCGCGCGCAACGTAGTCGATGCCGGCTTCGCAGGCGTTGGCCAGGCTCAGGCCGTTGCACAGCTGCGCGGCGATGGCCGAGGCCAGCGTGCAGCCAGTGCCGTGTGCATCCAGCGGCAGGCGGGCGTGGATGAATTCTTCGCTGCTCACGCCGTCGAAGTAGCGGTCGATTACGCGGTTGCCTTCCTGCAGGTGGCCACCTTTCAGCAGCACCGCACCGGCACCCAGGTCGAGCAGGGCGGAGGCCACCTGTTCGGCGTCATCGCCGTTGCCGATCTTCCGTCCGGCCAGCAGCTCTGCTTCCGGCGTGTTCGGGGTGATCAGCGTGGCCAGCGGGATCAGCCGCTCACGCATTGCCTGCAGAGCGTTGTCTTCCAGCAGGCGCGCGCCGCTGGTGGCGACCATCACTGGGTCCAGCACCACGTGTGGCGGGTGATGGCGCTCCAACGCATCGGCGACGGCATTGATCACCTCGGTGTTGGCCAGCATGCCGAGCTTCACCGCATGGATGTCGAAGTCATCGAAGCAGGCATCCAGTTGTGCACGCAGGAAATCGATCGGCGGCACGTGCACAGCGATGACGCCACGGGTGTTCTGTGCGGTCAGTGCGGCGATCGCGGAGAGTCCGTGCACGCGATGTGCTGCAAAGGCCTTCAGGTCGGCCTGGATGCCTGCGCCACCGCCGGAGTCGGAGCCGGCGATGGTGAGGGCGGATACGGGAGTGGTCGGGCTCATCAGGCGATTGTGCCGTGGTCCCGCAGGGGAGGGTAGATCCACGCCATGCGTGGATGCCTTTGATCCGTCAGGCGGGGTCAGATCCCTTTTCAGCAGGAAAAGGGATCTGGCCCCCGCAGCGCGGCCCTCAATGCCGCCAACGCGCCCACTGCTGGTACACCACATAGCCCAGGCCGGTCAGGCCGGTGAGCAGGGCGGGAGCAAGCAGGGCGTCGTACTGCCAGCGCGCGAACAGCCAGGCGCCGATCACGCCGCCGGCGAGGAAGCCACTGATGATCAGGCCGCTGAGGGTCAGTCGTCGTACCTGCAACGGCAACCCGCGCAGCAGGTGGCCCAGGCCGATGCCGAGATCGGTGAACATGCCGCTGAGATGGGTGGTGCGTACCACCGCGCCGCTGAAGGTCGTAGCCATTGCATTCTGCAGGCCGCAGGCCATGGCGGCGGCCAGTGCGCCCCAGATCTGGTGCTCTTCAAACAGCGGAATGGCCACCAGCAAAAGAGCCGATTCCAGCGCCAGTGCCACGCCGTAGCGCCGGCCCAGCTGCAGGGTGCTGTCCTGGATCAGCAGGCCGCTGAGCATCGCGCCCAGCGAGAACGCGATCAGCAGGCCCCACAGGTGGCCGACCGCGCGCCAGTCACCCTGGGCCAGTGCCATGCCGAGCTGGCTGGTACTGCCGGTCATGTGGCTGACCGCCTGGTGCTCGAAACCGAGGAAGCCGACCACGTTGACCATGCCGGCCACGCACGAGAGTGCGACCGCGCCGATCCAGACCCAGGTGGGCAGGCGTATTCCCATCGGCGAGGCCCCTCAGGGCCCGCCGAAGCCGCCGTTGAACTGCAGCTCGCTGAAGGTGTTGCTGGCCGGGTCGAACACGGCGCCCCAGAACTGTGCGCCGCCATCGCAGACGCGAATCGCTTCACGGGCCGGATTGACGCCGCTGTCGTCAGGCAGGTGGAAGGCGTTGATGTAGATCAGCCGCTTGCCGGCGCTTTCGATGCCGACGTACTGGCGGTCGAAGTCCAGCACCTTCGGGACCTGCGCTTCCAGCGACGACAGCCTCGCCTCCAGCTGGTCGACCTGCTGCCGGCTGGGCGCCCAGTAACCCGACACCCGCCCGGCCTCGCGGCCGGGGCTGGGGCGCGAGCAGGTGTCGAGCACCTGCGCGGCGATGATCGGGCGGGTGACCACCCAGGACTGGCCGGTGCGCTCGGCGGTGGGCACGCTGGCCGGGCCGCGCGTGGTCGTACAGGCACCGAGCACGGCGGCGAGGGTGATCGCAGCCTTGGGCAGCAACAGGCGCGTGCAGCGGTTCACAACACCTCCGAAGCGTAATCGGCCAGGCGCGAACGCTCGCCACGGCGCAGGGTGATGTGCGCACTATGCGGCCAGTTCTTGAAGCGGTCCACCGCGTAGGTCAGGCCCGAGGTGGTTTCGGTCAGGTACGGGGTGTCGATCTGCTCGACGTTGCCCAGGCAGACGATCTTGGTGCCGGGGCCAGCACGGGTGATCAGCGTCTTCATCTGCTTGGGGGTGAGGTTCTGCGCCTCGTCCAGGATCAGGTAGCGTGACAGGAACGTGCGGCCGCGCATGAAGTTCATCGAGCGGATCTTGATGCGGCTGGCGAGCAGGTCGTTGGTGGCCTGGCGGCCCCAGGTGCCGCCTTCCTGGTTGTGCGTGAGCACTTCCAGGTTGTCGGTCAGCGCGCCCATCCACGGCGTCATCTTCTCTTCCTCGGTGCCCGGCAGGAAACCGATGTCCTCGCCAACGCTGACCGTGGCGCGGGTCATGATGATCTCGCGGTAGCGCTGCTGGTCCATCGTCTGCGCCAGGCCGGCGGCGAGTGCCAGCAGGGTCTTGCCGGTACCGGCGGTACCCAGCAGGGTGACGAAGTCGATCTCCGGGTCCATCAGTGCGTTGAGGGCGAAATTCTGCTCGCGGTTGCGTGCGCTGATGCCCCACACGGCATGGCTGCCGTGGCGGAAATCATCGACCAGCGACAGCACTACCTTGCCGTCGCCGACCACGCGGCTGACGCGCAGTTCGACTTCGTCTTCGCCGGGCAGGTAGACGTACTGGTTCGGGTACCACTCCTCGCCATCCTGCGCCTGGATCTCGTAATGGCTGCGGCCCTTGTCGCTCCAGCTGCGCAGATCCTCGCCGTGGCGCTTCCAGAAGTCTTCGGGCAGCTCGGTGGCACCGGTGTAGAGCAGGCTGAAATCGTCCAGTGCGCGGTCGTTCTCGTAGTCCTCGGACACGATGCCGGCGATGGCGGCCTTGATCCGCAGGTTGATGTCCTTGGAGACGAACACCACCGGCAGGTCGGGGGTTTCTTCCTTCAGGGCCAGGATCGCGCCGAGGATGGCGTTGTCCGGGATCACCTTGCCGAAGCTCTTGCCAGCATCGAAATGACTGGTCTGGAAGCGCAGCTTGCCGGCGCTCTGCTTGCCGCGCAGCTGCAGGCCATTGGGCCGCTGCAGCGGAATGCCGTCGGCCAGGTTGTCCAGCCCGGAGGCCTGCACCAGCTCGTTGAGGAAGCGGCTCACCTGGCGGGCGTTGCGGCTCGCCTCGGAGGTGCCCTTCTTGCCGTTGTCCAGCTCTTCGATCACCTGCATGGGCAGGTAGACGTCGTGCTCCTCGAATTTGAACAGCGCGGTGGGATCGTGCATCAGCACGTTGGTATCCAGCACGTAGATGCGCTTGCCTCGGGTCATCGTCGATTCCTGGTTACGGACAGGGAAAAACCACCACGGCCTGCTGCAGGGCAGGGTGATGGCAGACACAGTAGGCAGTGGGACTCACTTGGACTGGGAGGCCTTCAGTTCGGCGAGAACGGCATCGGCATGGCCGGCGACCTTGACCTTGCGCCAGGACTGCACGATGCGGCTGTCGGGGGAAATCAGGAAGGTGCTGCGTTCGATGCCGCGTACCTGCTTGCCGTACATGTTCTTCATCCTGATCACGTCGAAGGCGGTGCACAGCGCTTCGTCGCCATCGCTGACCAGTGGGAAATTGAAGCCCTGCTTGGCACAGAAGTTGTCGTGCGACTTCACCGAGTCGCGCGAGACGCCCAGCACGACGGCGCCGGCTTTCCTGAACTTCGGCAGCAGGGCGTTGAAGTCGATGCCTTCGGTGGTGCAGCCCGGGGTGCTGTCCTTGGGATAGAAGTACAGCACCAGCCATTGGCCGGCATAGTCGCCGAGGGTGGCCTGGTCGCCGCCGGACAGGGCCAGCGGCAGGGAGAGGGTGGTGCTGTCCAGGGTGTCGCCGTTGTTCATGAGGTCCTTCTGTCGAGCCTGGGTTCTTGCCATTACAGCTACATGAAACGCCACGCGCCCGTGAGAGACGCGCGAAGAATCAGAACTTCATCGGATCCATGATCGCGTCCAGGTTCAGGTGGTCGCAGAACTCGAGGAAATCGTCGCGCAGCGCGGCGATGTGCATGTTGGCCGGCACGCCGATGGTGACCTGTGCGCTGAACATTTCCGCGCCGGTCTGCATGGCGCGGTAGCGCGTGCTCTGCAGGTTCTCGATGGTGATGCCCTGGCGGTCGAAGAAGTCGGCCAGCTGGAACAGGATGCCCGGCTTGTCGGCGGCGATCACTTCGACGATGTACGGCAGCAGGTTGGACTGCGCCTGCTTGGCGGCGGTGCGGTACCAGACCAGCTTCAGGCCTTCCTCGCGCTCCAGCCGGGTCAGCATCGCCTCAAGCTTGGCCACCGAGTCCCAGGAGCCGGTGGCCAGGGCGGTGACCGAGACATCGCGGCCGACCGTGGCCAGGCGTGCATCCACCAGATTGCAGCCGCTGTCGGCGATGCGGCGGGTGACGGACAGCAGGGGGGACTCCGGATGCGTCGTATAGGCGTTGATCAGGAGGTGGTTTTCGCTCGGCGCGGGGCGCGGGGTGGTGTCGGTCAAGGCGATTCCGGGTAATGCATGCGTTAGTCTGAATGCCCGCCAGAGGCGGGGATCCACCGGTGTCCAGCATACTTGCCCGTGCTTTCGCGCCGCAAGTAACATTCAAGTCGCCCCCGGCCTTTCGTGGCGGGCGTTTTCCCTTCCCAGCCAAGAGCAGCACGTCCTTGTCCCTTTCCGGCCTCATCACCGCGCTGGCGACCCCGTTCCGGGCCGACGGCGCCCTCGATCCCGACGGTTGGCAGCGCCTGCTGCACCTGCAACTGGAAGGTGGCGTCCATGGCGTTGTCGTAGCCGGCTCTACCGGCGAAGCGGCAACCCTCACCGACGCCGAGTACGACCTGCTGCTGGCCAGCGCGGTCGAGCGCATCGGCGGTCGCATTCCGGTCATGGCCGGTACCGGCCTTTCGGGCACTGCCAAGACCATCGAACAGACCCGTCGTGCCGCCGCCCTCGGCGCCAGCCACGCGCTGGTGGTCACGCCGCCGTACGTGCGCCCCACCCAGGCCGGCCTGATCGCGCACTACCGTGCGGTGGCCGACCAGGGCGGGCTGCCGGTCGTGCTGTACAACGTGCCCGGCCGTACCGGTTGCGACATGCAGCCTGAGACTGTGGCCGAGCTGGCCAGCCACCCCAACATCGTCGGCATCAAGGAGGCGGTGGGCGACACCGGCCGGGTGCAGGCGCTGCTCGCTCTGCGCAGCCCACAGTTCGCCGTGCTCAGCGGGGACGACGGTACGGCCGCGCGTTCGATCCAGGCCGGTATCGACGGCCTGATCTCAGTGGGTTCCAACGTGCTTCCCGGTGCCTACCGCCGGATGTGCGAGCTGGCCGCCGCACACGACCACGAAGCCACCGCGTCGTGGGATGCGCGCCTGCATCCCTTCCATGATTTCTGCGGCGTCGAACCGAACCCGATCCCGGTCAAGGCGCTGCTGCGCCGCATCGGCATCGGTCACGACCTGCGCCTGCCACTGCTGCCGTTGTCGGCAGCGCATCATCCGGCTGCCGACCATCTTGCCGGCGACATCGCCGCCCTCGAAGCCCTTTCCAGCCACTGACCTTCCGTCTTGGTCTGACCCAGGAGATTCACATGCGTCAATCCGTTTCCACCGTCCGCGTGCTGTCCTATGCCCTGCTTGCCGTGGCGGTCGCTGCCGGCACCACCGGCTGCTTCAAGCGCGGCGCCAAGGGCGACTACGCTCTGGCCCCGGAAATGCGTCCGCTGGAAGTGCCGCCGGACCTGAACCTGCCCAATGCCACCACCGACAACAAGGTGCCGACGTTGGCCTCGGCCACCAAGCCGGCGGCGCCGGTTGCTGCGGCTCCGGCAGCCGGCAGCACCGGTTTCACCATTGCCGGTGGCAAGGATGAAGCCTTCGCCAAGGTCGGTACCGCACTGGAAGGCGTGGAGGGCGTGACCATCGCCAGCCGCGCGCAGTTGCTGGGTTCGTACGACGTGGCCTACGAGGGCAGCAACTTTCTGGTCCGCGTAGTGGCCGTCGATGCCGGCGCCTACATCTCCGCGGTTGACCCGCGTGGCCTGCCGGCCACCGCCGAAGCGCCGGTGAAGCTGATCGCCGCACTGAAGGCGAAGCTCGCCCAGTAAGGGCTGGTCGGGTGGCTGCGGGCCTTGGTCCGCACCCGCTCTGGTAGCGGCCGACCTTGGTCGGCGCTTCTGTGCCAACCTCTGTGCCAACCAGGGTTGGTACCTACCAGGTCGCGCGGTTGGCACCTGCCGGAGCGCACGGTTGGGGTCTGCCGAAGAACAGAAAAGGGCGCCCATGGGCGCCCTTTTCGTTACCGCCGTGGGCGCTTCTCAGCGCTCCAGCAGCTTCAGCTTGTCCGGCTTGCCATCCCAATCGCCAGCGTCGGCGGGCGGGTCCTTGCGCACGGTCAGCACCGGCCACTCCTTCGCCAGCTCGGCGTTGAGGGCAACGAAGCCTTCCTGTCCGGCAGGAACATCGTCCTCCGGGAAGATCGCATTGACCGGGCACTCCGGCTCGCAGAGGGTGCAGTCGATGCACTCATCCGGGTCGATCACCAGGAAGTTCGGGCCTTCGTGGAAGCAATCCACGGGGCACACTTCCACGCAATCGGTGTGTTTGCACTTGATGCAGTTTTCGGTGACGACAAAGGGCATGGGCTTGGGGGTGGATCGATTCCTGAACCTGCCAATTCTAGAACAGGTTGGCCCCCGGTGTCGGCGCGGGGCGGAGAACGGGCGTCTGGCAGGCGCGACCGTGGGAGTCATTGGCGGCACGGCAGGGGCTGTGCGACGCTGCGGGGCACTCGGTCGCCCACCGTGGCCTGACTCCCTTCCCAGCAGGATCGTCCATGTCCCAAACCCAGCCCAGCACCGCGCCCCATGGCGGTGAGAACACTGCATTCATCGTCCTGATCAGCTGCGTGGCCACTCTTGGTGGATTCCTGTTCGGTTTCGACAGTGGTGTCATCAATGGCACGGTCGATGGCCTCCGCCAGGCCTTCAACTCCAGTGAGGCGGCGCTTGGTTTCGAAGTCGCCTCGATGCTGCTGGGCTGCGCGATCGGCGCCTTCCTGGCCGGGTGGCTGGGTGATCGCCTGGGGCGCCGCGGTGTCCTGATCGTGTCCGCGCTGATGTTCCTTGTCTCGGCGCTCGGTGCCGGCGCGGCCCATGCGTCCTGGCTGTTCATCGCCGCCCGCGTGCTGGGCGGTTTCGCGGTGGGCGCGGCCAGCGTGATGTCACCGGCCTACATCGCCGAAGTCGCCTCGGCGCGTTACCGCGGCCGGCTGGCCACGGTGCAGCAGATGGCGATCATCTGCGGTTTGTTTGCGGCCTTCCTCAGCAATTACCTGCTGGCGCGTGCCGCCGGCGCCTCGACCGCGCCCCTGTGGCTGGGCCATGAGGCCTGGCGCTGGATGTTCTGGATGCAGGGGCTGCCCTCGGGGCTGTTCCTGCTGTTGTTGCTGGTGATCCCGGAAAGCCCGCGCTTCCTGGTGTTGAAGGGGCGGCAGGGGCAGGCGAGGGCGGTGCTGGCGCGGCTGTACGGCGAGGCCGCGGCCACCGCCAAGCAGGCCGAGATCGAAGCCAGCCTGGCCCAGGACCAGCACAAGCCGCGCTTCGGCCACCTGCGCAACAAGGCTACCGGCAAGTTGCGCCCGATCCTCTGGGTGGGTATCGGCCTGGCCATCTTCCAGCAGCTGGTCGGCATCAACGTGGTGTTCTACTACGGCGCGGTGCTGTGGCAGGCGGTGGGTTTCTCGGAAAGCGACGCGCTGCTGATCAACGTGTTGTCCGGCGCGCTGAGCATCGGTGCCTGCCTGCTGACGGTACTGCTGATCGACCGCATCGGGCGCAGGCCGCTGCTGTGGATCGGTTCGGTCGGCATGTCGGTGGCGCTGGTGCTGATGGTGGTGGCGTTTGCCAGCGGCAGCCTCGTCGATGGGCGCCTGCAGCTGTCCGATGGCATGGGGCGGCTGGCGCTGGTGGCAGCCAACGTCTACGTGGTGTTCTTCAACATGTCCTGGGGCCCGGTGATGTGGGTGATGCTGGGCGAGATGTTCCCCAACCAGATCCGCGGCCCGGCGCTGGCGGTGGCGGGTGCGGCGCAATGGACCTCGAACTTCGCGATCACCGTGACGTTCCCGATGCTGCTGGCCGGCATCGGCCTGGCCGGCGCCTATGGCATCTACGCCGTCGCGGCGATCCTCTCGATCGTCTTCGTGGTCCGCTACGTGCGCGAGACCAAGGGCAAGGAGCTGGAGCAGATGGAAGGCTGACGGCGACTGGCTTCGGTTGCATTCGTTGGCGCCTCGGTGTCATCGAGGGCGAAGGCGGGGCAGCCCAATCCGGGACACGCCGTAAACCCATCCATGGGGGCTCGATGGCGCCATCCATGGCGCCAACGGTCCCGGCTTGAGCTGCCCCGCCTTCGCGTCAGGCATTGCGGTTCTGGCGGACGCAGGTCTGCGCGTCGGGATTGAATTGGCTGCGGAGGGGCGAAGCTGTTCGTGCCGCCTTCGCGGGAAACTGTCTGGAGGGGGCGGGCCACCCTTTTCTGGACCGTTGGCGCCATGGATGGCGCCATCGAGCACCATGGATGGGCTCTTGCGTGTCCAGAAAAGGGTGGCCCGCCCCCTCCCACGCAGGAACAGGGGGGCGCTACTGCGACCAAACCGATCGATGCCAATGCAAATCCCGGAAAACAGAAAAGCCCGCACAAGGCGGGCTTTTTCGGTTCCTGCTGCGGCGACTGGCGCTCCCTAGGGGACTCGAACCCCTGTTTTAGCCTTGAGAGGGCCACGTCCTAACCACTAGACGAAGGGAGCGTAACTGTGTCGCTGCCGAGGCAGGAGCGCTAGTATATGCACCTCGATGCCATTGGGCAATCCCGAAACTTCAACCGGAAGCGCCAACATCATTTCCCCTGCTACATCACCGTTCAGCCTGCGCGTCATCCCGCGCGACCAGCACACGATCTCCCGCAAGGACATCAGCCCGAACGCCCTGCGCGTGCTTTATCGCCTGCGCGATGCCGGCTTCGGCGCCTACCTTGTCGGCGGCGCGGTGCGCGACCTGCTGGTCAATGGCCAACCCAAGGATTTCGACGTGGCCACCGATGCCACGCCCGAACAGGTCAAGCAGCTGTTCCGCAACTGCCGCCTGATCGGTCGTCGGTTCCGCCTCGCCCACGTTGTGTTCGGCCGCGAAATCATCGAAGTCGCCACCTTCCGTGCCAACAGCGATGACGGCAGCGGCGACCGCGAGATGGAAAACGGCATGCTCGTGCGCGACAACGTGTACGGCACCATCGAAGACGACGCCGTCCGCCGAGACTTCACCTGCAATGCCCTGTACTACGCCATCGAGGACTTCTCGGTGCGCGACTACACCGGCGGCTTCGAAGACGTCCAGGCGCGCCTGATGAAGCTGATCGGCGATCCCGAGCAGCGTTATCGGGAAGACCCGGTGCGCATGCTGCGTGCGGTGCGCCTGGCGGCCAAGCTCGGTTTCCAGATCGAAGAGGGGACCGCTGCGCCCATCCCGCACCTGGCCGGCCTGCTCAATGAAGCCGCGCCGGCGCGCCTGTTCGAGGAAGTGCTCAAGCTGTTCCTGTCCGGGCACGGCGTGGCCAGCTTCGAAGGCCTTGAGCGTTACGGCCTGCTCGACGTGCTGTTCCCGGAGAGCGCCAGGGCGCTGAAGTCCAACCGCACCGGCGCGCTGCGCCGCATGCTGGTCGAAGGCCTGGCCAACACCGATGCCCGCGTGGCCAACGACGAGCCGGTCTCGCCGGCGTTCCTGTTCGCGTTGCTGCTGTGGCCGGCGTTCTGCCGCGCACAGGCGACCCTGCTCAAGCAGGGGGTGGCACCGGAAGAGGCGCAGCGCCGCGCCGCCGACCGGGTCACCGTGCAGCAGCTCAGCACCATCGCGCTGCCGCGCCGATTCTCGCTGCCGATGCAGGAGATCTGGCTGCTGCAGTCGCGCTTCAGCTCGCGCCAGCGCAAGCGCGTGTTCCGTACCCTGACCCACCCGCGCTTCCGCGCCGCGTTCGATTTCCTCAGCCTGCGCCAGGTCGCTTCGTCCGAGCATGCAGTGGATGTCGAGTTCTGGCGCGAAGCACAGGCGCAGTCCGGTCGCGAGCTGGAGTCGTCGCTGGATGCAATGCACAGTGAAGACGGCGATGACGAGAGCGGGGCACCGCGCAAGCGCCGCCGTCGCCGTCGACGTCCCGGTGCTGCTGCGGCGGGCGAGTAAGCGATGACCCTCGCCTGGATCGGCCTCGGCGCCAACCTTGGCGACGCAGCCGCGACCGTGGGCGCGGCGATTGCCGCGCTGGACGGCCTGCCGGGAACGCGCCTGCGGCAGGCCTCGCGGCTCTATGCAACCCCGGCCTGGGGCAATGAAGACCAGCCGCCGTTCGTCAATGCCGTGGCTGCGGTCGAAACCACCTTGGCGGCCGATGAGTTGCTGCATGCCATGCTGGCGCTGGAGCGGGGCTTTGGCCGCGTGCGCGATCCGGCGGTGCACTGGGGGCCGCGCGCGCTGGACCTGGACCTGCTGCTGTATGGCACGCAGGTCCTCGATCAGCCCGGTCTGCAGGTGCCCCATCCCTACCTGCACGAGCGCGCCTTCGTGTTGGTGCCGCTGGCCGAAATTGCGCCTGATCTGGCCATTCCCGGTCATGGCAGCGTGCGGGATGCAGTGGTGCGGGTGGATGCCTGCGGGATTACGCCGATAGGGTGATAATGACCGGGTTATCTCCCCCGGTTATCAGCACATGAGCACCCACGCAGACAGCAAGCCCTGGACCGTTCCCGCCCTGGCCGAGGCCAAGCGCAATGGCCAGAAGCTGGTCATGTTGACCGCCTACGACGCCGGCTTCGCCCGCACCTTCGATGCCAACGGCGTCGATCTGATCCTGATCGGCGATTCGCTGGGCATGGTCGTGCAGGGTCATGATTCGACCCTGCCGGTGACCGTGGCCGACATGGTCTACCACACCCGCGCCGTGGCCCGCGTGCTGCAGCGTGCGCTGCTGGTGGCCGACCTGCCGTTCGGCGCCGACGCCACCCCGGAACGCGCGCTGGATGCATCGCTGCAGCTGCTGCAGGCCGGTGCCGAGATGGTCAAGATCGAAGGTGCCGGCTTCAAGGTCGACATCATCCGCTACCTGGTCGAGCGCGAGATTCCGGTCTGCGCGCACCTGGGCCTGACCCCGCAATCGGTGCTGCGCCTGGGCGGCTTCAAGATCCAGGGCCGCGGCGATGCTGCGCGCCAGCTGGTGGAGGATGCCAGGGCCGTGGCCGCCGCAGGCGCCAGCATCATGGTGCTCGAATGCGTGCCGACCCCCGTCGCCGCCGAAGTGACCGCTGCGGTGGATGTGCCGACCATCGGTATCGGTGCTGGCCCGCAGTGCGATGGCCAGGTGCTGGTGCTGCACGATTTCCTCGGTCTGGACAGTGGCCATCGCCGTCCCAAGTTCGTCAAGGATTTCCTTGCCGAAGGCGGCTCGGTGGCCGGTGCCACCCGCGCATTTGCCGACGCCGTGCGCGACGGCAGCTTCCCCGACGAACAGCACGCGTACGCCCAATGATCCAGACCTTCAACGAGCTCGGCGCGCTGCGCGGGCAGATCGCCCAGTGGAAGCGCGAGGGCCTGCGCGTGGCGCTGGTGCCGACCATGGGCAACCTGCATGGGGGCCACCATTCGCTGGTGGCCCTGGCCCGCCAGTATGCCGACAAGGTGGTGGCGAGCATCTTCGTCAACCCGACCCAGTTCGGGCCGAACGAGGACTTCAGCCGCTACCCGCGCACGCCCGAGGCCGACGTGGCCGGGCTGGAGCAGGCTGGCTGTGATGCGGTGTGGCTGCCCAGCGTCGAGGCGATGTACCCGCTGGGCGTGGACAAGACCACGCGCGTGCACGCGCCGGGCGTGAGTGAAGTGCTGGAAGGTGCGAGCCGTCCGGGGCACTTCGATGGCGTCTGCACGGTGGTGGCGCGCCTGTTCCTGCAGGTGCAGCCGGACGTGGCCGTGTTCGGTCGCAAGGATTACCAGCAGCTGGCAGTCATCAGGCAGATGGTGGCCGAGCTGTCGTTCCCGATCCAGATCGTCGGTGCGGAGATCGTGCGCGACGAGGATGGCCTGGCCAAGAGCTCGCGCAACCAGTACCTGAGCGCTGAACAGCGCCCGGTCGCGACCACCATCCACCGGACCCTGCTGGGCATGCGCGAAGGCTACGTGGCCGGGCAGGCACGTGAACGCATCGAGGCCGAGGCCACTGCCGCATTGCAGGCGGCCGGTTTCCAGGTTGACTACGCGGTGCTGCGCACTCCGGAGCTGGCCGAGCCGACCTTCGACGGCGGCGGCCGGGTGGCGCTGATCGCCGCGCGGCTGGGTACCACCCGGCTGATCGACAACCTGGAGTTCTGAGTTCCGGCGATGCCGCGCGATGCATGGGGTCAGATCCCTTTCCCAGCGGAAAAGGGATCCGCCCCCGGTTTCACCGCCTACCTGAACAGGTTGCCGGCCGTAATGCCCGGCGCTGTGCGGGTGCTAGAATCCGCTCTTTCCTTTGCCGTTGCAGCGCCACCATGCACCTGTCCCTGCTCAAGACCAAGATCCACCGCGCCACCGTCACCCATTCCGAGCTGAACTACGAAGGCTCGATCGCCATCGATGACAACCTGCTGGCTGCCACGGGCATCCGCGAGTTCGAACAGGTGCACATCTGGGACGTGACCAACGGTGCGCGCTTCTCGACCTATGCCATCCGCGCCGAAGCCGGCAGCGGCGTTGTCTCGCTCAACGGTGGCGCCGCGCGCCACGTGCAGGTCGGTGACATCATCATCATCGCCGCGTTCGCCAGCATGACCGAGCAGGAAGCTGACAGCTTCAAGCCGAAGCTGGTGTACGTTGATGGCAACAACCAGATCACCCACACCAACGACACGATCCCGACCCAGGCCGCATGACAACGAACAACGGATTCGACTCGCTGCACTCCCACGCCCAGCGCCTGAAGGGCGCAAGCATTCCCAGCCTGCTCGCCGCCGAACCCGGCCGCGTGCAGGACCTGGCGCTGCGGGTCGGTCCGTTGTACGTCAACTTCGCCCGTCAGAAATACGATGCCGCGGCGCTGCAGGCGTTGCTGGCGCTGGCTGCCGACCGTGATGTCGGTGGCGCCACCACCCGCCTGTTCCGCGGCGAGCAGGTCAATCTGACCGAAGGCCGCGCCGCGCTGCATACCGCGCTGCGTGGCGACGTGGTCGATGCGCCGGTGGCGGCCGAGGCCTATGCCACCGCGCGTGGCATCCGCCAGCGCATGGGCGTGCTGGTGCGCGCGCTGGAAGACAGCGGCGTGACCGATGTGGTCAGTGTCGGCATCGGGGGTTCCGACCTCGGCCCGCGCCTGGTCGCCGATGCGCTGCGCCCGGTGAGCGGTGCGCGCCTGCGCGTGCATTTCGTGTCGAACGTGGACGGCGCCGCCATGCAGCGCACGCTGGCCACGCTGGATCCGGCGAAGACCGCCGGCATCCTGATCTCCAAGACCTTCGGTACCCAGGAAACCCTGCTCAACGGCCAGATCCTGCACGACTGGCTGGGTGGCAGCGAGCGCCTGTATGCGGTCAGCGCCAATCCGGAGCGCGCCGCCAAGGCCTTCGCGATCGCCGCCGATCGCGTGCTGCCGATGTGGGACTGGGTCGGTGGCCGTTATTCGCTGTGGTCGGCGGTCGGTTTCCCGATTGCGCTGGCAATCGGCTTCGAACGTTTTGAACAGTTGCTGGAAGGCGCGGCGCAGATGGATGCGCATGCGCTGGATGCACCGCTGGAGCACAACCTGCCGGTGCTGCATGGCCTCACCGACATCTGGAACCGCAACCTGCTGGGCCATGCCACGCACGCGGTGATGACCTACGACCAGCGCCTGGCGCTGCTGCCGGCTTACCTTCAGCAGCTGGTGATGGAAAGCCTGGGCAAGCGCGTGCAGCGCGACGGCCAGCCGGTCACCGTCGACACCGTGCCGGTGTGGTGGGGTGGGGCGGGCACCGATGTGCAGCACAGCTTCTTCCAGGCGTTGCACCAGGGCACCAGCGTCGTTCCGGCCGACTTCATCGGCTGTGTGCACAACGATGATCCCTATACGATCAATCACCAGGCCTTGCTGGCCAACCTGCTGGCGCAGACCGAAGCGCTGGCCAATGGCCAGGGCAGCGAAGATCCGCACCGCGACTACCCGGGGGGCCGGCCGAGCACGCTGATCCTGCTCGACGCGCTGACCCCGCAGGCGCTGGGTGCACTGATCGCCATGTACGAGCACGCTGTGTACGTGCAGTCGGTGATCTGGAACATCAACGCCTTCGACCAGTTCGGTGTCGAACTGGGCAAGCAGCTGGCCAGTGGCCTGCTGCCGGCGCTGCAGGGCGAGGATGTGGCGGTTGCCGACCCGATGACCCGCGAGATCCTGGCGCAGCTGAAGGGCTGATGCCCGGGTAGTGCCGGCCGCTGGCCGGCATCCAGGCGATGCTTCAATCGTTCACGAGGTTGCCGGCCAGCGGCCGGCACTACCGGCGCGTGGCGTGGCGTCTCACCGGCTCGGATCGCGTTCCGGACTGGGCCGCTTGGCCAGCTTGCGCTGCAGTGAGCGCCGGTGCATGCCGAGCAGGCGTGCCGCCGCGGACACGTTGCCGCCGGTCTCGTGCATCGCCTGCTGGATGTGTTCCCACTGCAGGCGGCTGATCGGCGTCATCGCATCGGGCACTTCCATTTCGCCATCGTCGGCCGGGCCGTCGTCCTCTTCACCGAGGGCGCGCAGGATCATCGGCACCGTGGCCGGCTTCGGCAGGTAATCATCCGCGCCCAGCTTGATCGCCTCCACTGCGGTGGCGATGCTGGCATAGCCGGTCACCAGCAGGATGCGCATGTCCGCGCGCAGTGCGCGCAGCGGCTGGATCAGCGCCAGGCCGGAATCGCTGCCCAGCTTCAGGTCGATCAGCGCGAACGCCGGCGGATGCTGGCGGGCCAGTGCCAGGGCACTGGCGGCATCCTGTGCGGTCTGTGTTTCCAGGCCCTTGCGGGCCAGGCTGCGCTGCAAGGTGCGCAGGTACAGCTCGTCGTCGTCGACCAGCAGACCAAGGGTTGAGGCGCTCATGGGGTTTCCTCGCGTGGGGCCAGCGGCAGGCGGAAGCCGACGCGGCTGCCGGCCCCCTGGGCCGGGCGCATCCACATCTCGCCGTCGAGGCGTTCGATGGTGGCATGGGACAGGGCCAGGCCGACGCCCATGCCCTCGCTCTTGCTGCTGCCGAACAGCTTGCCCGGCAGCACGGCGGCACGGGCGTCGAAACCATGGCCGTAGTCGCGTACTTCGCCGATCAGGTCGTCGCCCTCGATGCGCAGGTCCAGGTCCACACGCGGCCGGCCGGCCTTCTCGCCGGCATCGGCGGCATTGTTGAGCAGGACCATCAACAGATGGCCTACGCCCGGGTCGAGCGGCAGCCGCAGCGGCGCATCGTCATTGCGGTGCAGGTCGATGGTCGGCCGCACCAGGCGCCATTGTTCAAGTACCTGCTGGGCGCTGGAATGGCTGCGGCCCGGCGCGTCGGCCGAGGCTGGTGCGGCCAGCGCCAGCACACGTTCCCGGCACTGCACCAGCAGCTCGCGCAGGGTTTCCATGTCTTCGCGCACTTCAGGCTCTTCGCTGCGCTCGGCGACATCGTCGGCGAGCAGGGTCATGGTCGCCAGCGGTGTGTTCAGCTCATGCGCGACCGAGGCGGCATGGGTGGCCAGGGCGACGATGCCCTCGTTGCGGGCGAAGCGCTCACGCAGCGCCGACAGTTCCAGTTCGCGCTCCCGCAGGGCCAGTGCCAGGCGGGTGGAGAAGGCCAGCACCACTGTGGCGGAAATCAGGAAGTTGGCGACCACGCCCCAGCGATTGAGGTCCTGTGCGCGGAAGTAGCCGTCCGGCAGCGCCTGCCCGAAGATGCCGCTGGCGGCGTAGCCGAGCAGGCAGGCCAGCGCGACCGCCAGTGCCCAGCGCAGGGGCAGGGCGAAGGCGGCCAGCGCGATCAGGATCAGGAACAGTGAACTGAACGGGTTGGCCATGCCGCCGCTCCAGCCCACCATCCAGGTCAGGATGATCACGTCCACCAGGATATGGCCGAATGCGGTCAGCGGCGCAGTGTCGGCCGCTTCCGGGCGCAGCTGGGTATAGACGTTGAACAGGGCCAGCACCGCCACGCCGGCCCACAACGGCAGCTGCGGCAACGGCAGGCCCAGCACCCAGGTCGCGACCAGGATGGTGGCGGCCTGGCCGCCTACGGCAAGCCAGCGCAGGCTGCACAGGGTACGGAGAAACGGGGCGTCGGGACCGGTCATTCACGCTCATCGTATGCGTTCATGCGTGCACATGCCTGCGACAATCGGCCGCAGCCGTGCCGCAGGCTGAATGCGAGTCACCCCGAATGCGGGAGTGGGCGGTAGAATGCGCCCATGCACGACGCCGTCACCCGCCCGACTCCCCCCTCCGATGCCACCGCCTGGCCCCGTCGCCAGACCCATGCCGTCCAGATCGGCGGGGTCACCGTAGGCGGCGGCAAGCCGGTGGTGGTGCAGTCGATGACCAACACCGATACCTCCGACGTGGCCTCCACCGTGAAGCAGGTGGCCGAGTTGTGGCGTGCCGGCTCGGAGATGGTGCGGTTGACCGTCAACACCGTGGAAGCCGCTGCGGCCATTCCGCGCATCGTCGACAAGCTGGCGATGATGGGTATCGATGTACCGCTGATCGGTGACTTCCACTACAACGGCCACCAGCTGCTCACCGCCGAACCGGCATGTGCGGAAGCGTTGGCCAAGTACCGCATCAACCCGGGCAATGTCGGCTTCGGCAAGAAGAAGGACCTGCAGTTCGCCCAGTTGATCGAGTTCGCGATCCGCTACAACAAGCCGGTGCGCATCGGTGCCAACTGGGGCTCGCTGGACCAGGCCCTGGCGGCCAGGCTGATGGACGAGAACAACCTGCGCGAGCAGCCCTGGGACGCCGGCCGCGTGCTGCGTGAGGCGCTGATCCGTTCGGCGCTGGATTCGGCCGAGCAGGCCGTGGAACTGGGCCTGCCGCGCGATCGGATCGTGCTGTCGGCCAAGGTCAGTGGCGTGCAGGAACTGATCGCGGTGTACCGCGACCTGGCCCAGCGCTCGGACTTCGCCCTGCACCTGGGCCTGACCGAAGCCGGTATCGGCAGCAAGGGCATCGTCGCCTCGTCGGCAGCGCTGAGCGTGCTGCTGCAGGAAGGCATCGGTGACACCATCCGCATCTCGCTGACCCCGGAACCGGGCCAGTCGCGCACGCAGGAAGTGATCGTCGCCCAGGAACTGCTGCAGACCACCGGCCAGCGCGCCTTCACGCCGCTGGTCACGGCCTGCCCGGGCTGCGGCCGCACCACCTCCGAGTTCTTCCAGGAACTGGCCAAAGTGGTGCAGAACCATGTGCGCGAGAAGATGCCGCTGTGGAAGATCCACCACCCGGGGGCGGAGAACATGACCCTGGCGGTGATGGGCTGCATCGTCAATGGGCCGGGTGAGTCGCGCCATGCCAACATCGGCATCTCCCTGCCGGGCACGGGCGAGACGCCGGCAGCACCGGTATTCGTCGATGGCGAGAAGAAGGTGACCCTGCGTGGCGACAACATCGCCCAGGAGTTCGTCGCCCTGATCGACGATTACGTCGAACACAAATATGTCCGAAGCGCCGGATAAGCCTGCGATCCTCGCCGCACCGGAGTCGGCCTCCGGTTTCCGCCACTGGATGGCGCGCAACGCCTGGCGCCTGGTCCTGCTGTTCGGCGGCGTGCTGCTGCCGCTGGCCGGCTTCGTCGCCTTGGCGGACGAAGTGCACGAATTTGAATCGTTCCATTTCGATGCGCCGCTGCTGTGGCAGATGCATGGCCTGCATTCGCCATGGCTGGACCGCTTCTTCGTGCTCATCTCGAAACTGGGCTACGAGTGGTTCCTGATCCCTGCTGACGTGCTGATCATCGGTGGGCTGCTGGGCTACAGGCGCTGGCGCGAGGCGACCTTCGTCGCGGTCAGTTTCGTGGGATCGGCGTTGCTGAACATGGGCAGCAAGCACTTCTTCCAGCGCCAGCGCCCCAGCCTGTGGGAGTCGATTGCGCCGGAATCGACGTTCAGCTTCCCCAGCGGGCACGCCATGGGCTCGATGACCCTTGCCGCGACCCTGGTGCTGCTGGCCTGGAATACACGCTGGCGCTGGCCGGTACTGCTGCTGGCGCCCCCGTTCAGCCTGCTGGTGAGCGTGTCACGGGTCTATCTGGGCGTGCATTACCCCTCGGACATCCTGGCCGGATGGTGTGCCGCGCTGGTTTGGGTGGTAGGGTGCTATCTGGTCATGTTCAGTCGCCGGCATCCTTGGCGACGTCGGGATTCGCCGCCAGCGACGGCCAGCGAAGCATCATCACAGGGGGGTGACGTGGATGGCCCTTCCGGGGCGTCTACGTAATAGATCAGTTGTTTCGTTGCAGCAGGTTCTGCAAGACAGGGGGCAAGCACAACGCGCGTTACTGTGATGCGCAAGGCAGAACGCCTGGATCGCGTCCCGAACGCGCTTGCAGGGGTATCGGCGTCCTGCCTAGCTTGACCTGCAATGGCCGCATTCGAAGAGGTACGTGAATGACGATTCGAGTCTACCTGGTGGATGACCATGCGCTGGTCCGCACCGGGATGAAGATGATCCTGTCGGGGGAGACCGACATCGAGGTGGTGGGCGAAGCCGAGACGGGCGAAGACGCACTGCGCGACGTCCGCCAATTGTTGCCGGACGTGGTGCTGTGCGACCTGCACCTGCCCGGTGTGAGTGGCATGGAAGTGACCGAGCGCATCGTCCGCAGCCACCGCAACACCCGCGTGGTGATCGTGTCGGTGCTGGAAGACGGGCCGCTGCCGAAGCGCTTGCTGGAGGCGGGGGCCGCGGGCTACATCGGCAAGGGCTGCGATGCACAGGAGCTGCTGCGCGCGGTGCGCGATGTGGCCATGGGCCGTCGCTACCTGGGCACCAGCATCGCGCAGAACCTGGCCTTGTCGACGGTGGAGGGCAATGGTTCGCCGTTCGACAGCCTGTCGCCGCGAGAACTGGAAGTAGCATTGCTGCTGACCCAGGGCCTGCGCCAGGAAGACATCGCGCGGCGCCTGAGCCTGAGTGCCAAGACGGTGAACACGCACAAGGCGCGGTTGTTCGAGAAGATGGGGATCCACGACAACATCGCGCTGGCGCGCATGGCCAGCCAGTACGGGCTGGTGGATCCGGCGCGGCCGTTGTAAGGGTTTCGGCCAACGGCTGAGCCTTCCGCAGGGCCACGGGCAGATTCCGTGGGCCGTCACTGCCGATCGAGGCAATGTGGAGCCGAGCATGGGCTCGGCTCTACACCTGCTTCGGGCTCAGAGGCCGCGCACGCGCTTGATGATCTTCGCCGCGTCGGCGGCGCTGGCGCGCACCTTGTCCCATTCGCCGTCGGCGATCCAGTTGCCCGGTACCATCCACGAGCCGCCGATGCAGACCACGTTCTTCTGCTCAAGGTACTCGGCGGCGGTGTTCTCGGTGATGCCGCCGGTCGGGCACAGCTTCAGGTCCGCCACCGGGCCGGCCAGTCCCTTGATCATCGCCAGCCCGCCCACGGCTGTGGCCGGGAACAGCTTGCACACGCGGAAGCCGCGGGCGTAGAGCGACAGCAGCTCGGTCGGCGTCGCCGCACCTGGCACCACCGGCAGCGGCGCAGCGGCAAGTGCATCAGCCAGCGCCGGCGGCGTCCCCGGGGTCACCAGGAAGTCCGCACCCGCATCGATCGACTGCTGCATCTGCTCCACGGTCAGCACCGTACCGGCACCCACCACCACATCGGGCAGCTCGCGCTTGAGCATCGCCAGCGCTTCCATCGCCACCGGCGTGCGCAGCGTCAGCTCGATCGCCGGCAGACCACCTTCCAGCAGCGCCGCACTGACCGCCCGCGCCTGGTCCAGCGTATGAATCGTCACCACCGGCAGGATGCCCGCCGCATGCAACAGCTCCGCCGCCTTCACCTGATGTTGTTCGATACCCATGCTTTTGCCCTTGCCTTTGCTCTTCTTGATTCAGTGGCCGCAGCGCAAATGACGCGCCGGGAATTGTCCAAGGGCAGTAGAGCGCCCTGGCCGGGACCGTGAGCGGCATGGATGCCGCGATCGAGCCCCCATGGATGGGTTTACGGCGTGTCCCGGCCAGGGCGCTCTACTGCCCAAGCCGGGAAGCCTGCCGCGGCTTTTCGCATCAGGCGTCTTTCGCCTCATGCGGTGCCGCCGCAGCCGCCGCATCGTGCCCCAGCTCGTACTCCGCATCGTAGTCCCACGGCCCACCATCGGCCGCCGCCGGCCCACACGAAATCGAAATCGCGCCCTGGTCCGCCGGACCCACCACGCGACGGTTGATCGCAAACAGATTGCGGCCCAGGTCATGCGCGGCCGGCGCGGTGTTCGGCGCCAGCGGACGTGCTGCCCATTCCGCCGCGTCCACCAGCACTTCCAGCGTGCCGGCCTCGCCGTCGAGGCGGATCATGTCGCCCTCGCGGACCTTGGCCAGCGGGCCACCGCGCGCCGCTTCCGGCGTCACATGGATGGCCGCTGGGATCTTGCCCGACGCACCGGACAGGCGGCCGTCGGTGACCAGCGCCACGCGCCGGCCCTGGTTCTGCAGCAGGCCCAGCAGCGGTGCCAGCGAATGCAGTTCGGGCATGCCGTTGGCACGCGGGCCCTGGTAACGCACCACCGCCACGAAGTCCTGCGGCAGCAGGCCACCGGCGTGCAGCTTGTTCAATACCTGCGGTGCATCGACCACCACCGCAGGTGCTTCGATCGTCCGGTACTGCGGTTTCACCGCCGACAGCTTGATCAGCGACTTGCCGAGGTTGCCACGCAGCAGGCGCAGGCCACCCTGGTGCTCGAACGGATTGTCGACGCCACGAACCACTTCGTCATCGGCGCTGTGTTCCAGGCCCGGCAGGTAGACCAGCCGGCCGTCACGCAGTTGCGGCTCGCGCGCATAGTCGGACATGCCGCCACGCGCGACGCTGACCAGATCGCCGTGCATCAGGCCCGCCTTGATCAGCTCGCCGAACACGAAGGCCGGGCCGCCAGCGGCCGCGAAACGGTTCACGTCGGCCTCGCCGTTCGGGTAGACACGGGCCAGCAGCGGAATCAGCTGCGACAGTTCGTCGAAGTCGTCCCAGGTCAGCACGATGCCGGCCGCACGCGCCACCGCGATCCAGTGGATGGTGTGGTTGGTCGAACCGCCAGTGGCCATCAGCGCGATGACCGCGTTGATGATCGCGCGCTCGTCGATGATCCGGCCCAGCGGGCGGAAGTCGTCGCCCAGTGCGGTGATGTCCAGCGCGCGTTCGGTTGCCTCGCGGGTCAGGGCGTCGCGCAGCGGCGTGCCCGGATTGACGAACGAGGCGCCCGGCAACTGCACGCCCATGGCTTCCAGCAGCACCTGGTTGGAGTTGGCCGTGCCGTAGAAGGTGCAGGTGCCCGCACCGTGGTACGACGCGGACTCGGCTTCCAGCAGCTCTTCGCGGGTGGCTTCACCGGCGGCGTAGCGTTCGCGCACTTCGGCCTTCTGCTTGTTCGGGATGCCCGGGGTCATCGGGCCGGCCGGTACGAACACCGCCGGCAGATGGCCGAAGGCCAGCGCACCGATCAGCAGGCCCGGCACGATCTTGTCGCACACGCCGAGGTAGACGGTGGTATCGAACATGTCATGGCTGAGGCCGATGGCCGTGGCCTGGGCAATGACATCGCGCGAGAACAGCGACAGCTCCATGCCACCACGGCCCTGGGTGACACCGTCGCACATCGCAGGCACGCCGCCGGCGACCTGTGCAGTGGCGCCCAGCTCGCGGGCGATGTCGCGGATCTGTTCGGGATAGGTCTCGAACGGCTGGTGGGCCGACAGCATGTCGTTGTAGGCGGTGATGATGCCCAGGTTCGGCGTCACGCCGCCGCGCAGGCGGCTCTTGTCGGTGCCGCCGCAGGCGGCGAACCCGTGGGCGAGGTTGCCGCAACTCAGGCGGCTGCGGAACGGGCCCTCACGCAGGGAGGCATCGATCGCGGCCAGATAGGCGGCGCGCGAGGCGGCGCTGCGGCGGATGACGCGCTCAGTGATGGCTTGCAGTTGAGGATGGAGGCTCATTGGCTACCGGCGTTCGTGGTGGCGAGAGGCAAGCGGCGGCACGGCGCCGCCGCCGACATCAATCAGCCCAGTGGACGCGCAGGCGCGCGCCTTCCAGGTTGATCGCATTGAGGATCGGATACTGCTGGGCATCGTTGCTGTCCAGCGCCTGGCGCAGTACCTGCAGCTTCTGCTTGCCGCGCAGCAGCAACAGGCGCTGGCGGCACTGGCGCAGGCCGTGCGGGGTCAGCGTGATGCGCAGCGGCCACTGGTTCGCGCCTGGGCAGCCAGTGGCATCCAGCGCGGCGTAGGGCAGGGTGCTTTCCAGTGCGCGCGCGAGGTCTTTCGAGCCCGGGAACAGCGAGGCGGTGTGCCCGTCGTTGCCCATGCCCAGCGCTACCAGGCTCGGCGGCTGGCTGTGCTGCGCCTGCAGGTTGGCGGTGTACACGCATTCGGGCAGTGGCTTGCCGATCCGTACCAGCGGATCGAAGTGGGCGCCCTCGGTACGCTTGAGCAGGTGCTCGCGCACCAGCCAGGCGTTGCTGTCGCGATCCTGCGGCGACAGCCAGCGCTCGTCGGCCAGGCTCACTTCAACCCGGTCCCAGTGCACGTCCAGCTCGGCCAGTGCCTGGTAGACCGGGGCCGGCGTGGTGCCGCCGGACAGCAGGATGCGGGCGCGGCCCACTTCATTGATGTCGTGGTTGAGGGTGCGTGCCATCTCAGCGGCCACCGCTTCGATCCAGCCGTCGGCGTCGCCGTGCTGGATGAACTCGATGCGGTCGTCGTGGAAGCTGGGGTTCATGCGGCAACTCCTGGTGCGTCACGTTCGGCGTCGGTGGCATAGGCGGCGGCGCCCAGCAGTCCGGCGTGGGGATGCATCACCGCCAATGAGGGCACGCGCGCCATGATCGAGGAGAAGCGGCCCTTGTGTTCGAAGCGCTGGCGGAAACCGGAGTGCTGCAGCGAATCGAGCATCTTCGGGGTCAGGCCGCCGGTCAGGAACACGCCATCCCAGGCGCCCTGGGTGAGCACCAGGTCACCGGCGATGGCGCCGAACACGGCGCAGAACACGTCCACGGTGCGCATTGCCTGCGGATCACCGTGCAGGGCGCGGGCGGTCACGTCCACCGGCTGCAGCTGGCCCGGGTCGATACCGGCCATCTCGCACACGGCGCGGTGGATGTTGACCAGGCCGGGGCCACAGATCAGGCGCTCGTTGGAGACGCGGCCGAACTGTTCGGACAGGATCTCGAGGATGCGGATCTCTTCCGGGGTTCCTGGCGGGAAGCTGACATGGCCGCCTTCGGTTTCCAGCGGGTAGCAGCGGCCGTGGCGCATGATCAGGCCGCCCACGCCGAGGCCGGTACCCGGCCCGATCACTGCGTAGTTGCGCGGCTGGCCCGGCTTGCCCGGTACCCAGGCGGCACCGCCGACCTGGACCACGTCCTCGGGCTGCAGCAGCGAGATCGCCATCGCCTGTGCGGCAAAGTCGTTGATCAGGTGCAGTTCGTCGAAACCGAGCATCGCTGCGGTGCGGCTGCGCGAGATCACCCACGGATGGTTGGTGATGCGTGCTTCATCACCATCAACGCGACCGGCCACTGCGAACACGCCGCGGCTTGCGGTGGCACCGATCTGTTCCAGATGGTGGCGCGCGGCATCACCCAGCGAAGGGAACTCCGTCACCGCGTACTCGCGGATGCTGTCCTTCTGCAGAGGTGCGTCCTGCGAGGTGTCAGCCAGGGCGAAGCGGGCATTGGTGCCACCGATGTCGGCCACCAGCACCGGCTGCGAACTGGCCCTCATGCCGACGCTCCACTGTCCGGTGCGTCCACGCCCTGCGGCAGGAACTCGCCGGCATTGCTCGGGCCCCATTGGCCGGCGGGGTAGGGTTCCAGCGGCAGCTTGGCGTCCTTCCAGGCGTCGGCCACGCTGTCGATCCAGGCCCACGCTGCACGCACTTCGTCGTCGCGCACGAACAGCGTGTGATTGCCATTGAAGGCGTCCAGGAACAGGCGCTCGTAAGCGATGCGGCGATGCAGGCCGGTTGGCACTGACAGTTCCAGTTCCAGCGGATGCAGTTCCAGCGCGCCCCATTCCGGGCCGGCCAGGCTGCTCATCAGGCCCAGTTCGATGTTCTCCTGCGGCTGCAGTTGGAACACCAGGCGGTTCGGTGCGGCCTGCGCGCGCTGCGGGCGCTCGAACAGCCAATGGGTGACCGGCTTCAGCGTGACCACCACGCGGGTGGTGCGCTCGGGCAGGCGCTTGCCGGTGACCAGATGGAACGGCACGCCGCTCCAGCGCCAGTTGTCGATATGCGCGGTGACACCGGCGAAGGTTTCCACGTCGCTGCCTTCCGGCGGCTGGTAAGCCTGCGCCGGCTGGCCGTTGATGGTGCCGGCGGTATAGCGGCCGCGGATGCTGTCACGCGCGGCGTGCTTCGCGTCGAGCGGGCGAAGGGCGCGCAGCACCTTGACCTTCTCGTCGCGGATGCGGTCGGCCTCCAGCGACGCCGGCGGCTCCATCGCCACCATGCACAGCAGCTGCAGGATGTGGCTCTGCACCATGTCGCGCAGCGCGCCGGAGCGGGCATAGTAGGCGTCACGGCCGTCCACGCCTTCGCTCTCGGCCACCAGGATGTGCACCGATTCGATGTAGTTGCGGTTCCACACCGCTTCCAGCAGCGTATTGCCGAAGCGCAGCGCGATCAGGTTCTGCACTGCCGCCTTGCCCAGGTAGTGGTCGAGGCGGAACACGCGGTCCTCGTCGATCCACTGGCCGATGGTGCTGATGATTTCCTCGGCGCTCTCGCTGTCGCTGCCGATCGGCTTCTCCAGCATCAGGCGTGCCGGCGCGGCGAGGGCGCCGCCCTTGGCCAGGCCTTCGCAGGTGGAAATGTACAGGCCCGGCGGAATGGCGAGGTAGCTGACGCACTTGCGGTGCACCAGGTCGGAGACCGCAGCGGCAACCGAGTCGACGTCGCGCAGGTCCACCGAACGGTAGTCGATGCGGCGCAGCAGGGCAGCAATGTCGTCCTGCGTGGCCATCGGCATGGCCTGCTGCAGGCGCGGCCGCAGGATGTCATGGAAGGCTTCGGTGTCATGCCCGGACAGGGCCAGTGCGCGGATGCGGAAGTCCTCCGGCAGCAGGCCGTCGCCAAGCAGGCGAAGCAGCGAAGGGAACAGGTAGCGCTGGGCCAGATCACCTGTGGCACCGAACAGGAAGAGGGTGTCGTGCATCGCTCGAGTTTCAGATCCGGGTGACATCGTTGTCAATCGCTTCATGGCTGGGTTCGGGGGACATCCGCGCAACTGCCTGTCCGAGGTTCGTCAGGGGCGATCTCCGGGGTTGCGGAAGACCGTTCCATTCGAAACCACTACCTCGGCGGAACCTTCGTTCAACCGCCGACGCAGATCGGTGCGCACCGATCATCGGATAGTGCCACGTGAAAACGTTTACATGGCAGAATGGGCAACTGTATTCGATTGCAGTGCTCGCCGTCATGCGGCAAGCGCGCAATCATCACTGCCATCGGGAGGGCCGAGGCAGTTCCAAAAGACAGCCCGGCTTCGGGCGGACCGGATAGGTGATATGGCAAAAGTGCAGTTGCAGGGTGTGCGCAAGGTCTATGACAACGGCCAGGTCGCGGTGAAGGACGCCAGCTTCGAGGTCGCCGATGGCGAGCTGATGGTGCTGGTCGGTCCGTCCGGCTGTGGCAAGTCGACCCTGTTGCGGATGGTGGCGGGCCTTGAAGAAATCAGCGGCGGCACGCTGACCATCGGTGATCGCGTGGTCAACGACGTGGCGCCGAAGGATCGCGACATCGCCATGGTGTTCCAGAGCTACGCGTTGTACCCGCACATGACCGTGGCCGAGAACCTGGCCTTCGGCCTGAAGCTGCGCGGGCATGACAAGGCGACCATCGACAAGCGCATTGCCGAGGCGGCGCAGACGCTGGGCCTGACCGAGATGATGGACAAGCTGCCCAAGGCGATGTCCGGTGGCCAGCGCCAGCGCGTGGCACTGGGCCGGGCGCTGGTGCGCGAGCCGGCGGTGTTCCTGCTCGACGAGCCGCTGTCCAACCTCGACGCCAAGCTGCGCCACAGCGTGCGTACCGAGATCGCGCAGCTGCACCGCAAGCTGGGCACCACCATGATCTACGTGACGCACGACCAGGTTGAAGCGATGACCCTGGGCCAGCGCATCGTGGTGCTGAAGGACGGCATCATCCAGCAGATCGATACGCCGATGGCGCTGTACGATCGCCCGGCCAACCTGTTCGTGGCCGGTTTCCTCGGCAGCCCGGCGATGAACGTGCTGCGTGGCACGCTGCAGGGCGATGCCGGCGGCGTGAGCGTGGTCGACGGCGAATGGCGTGCACCGCTGGGCCAGGCGACGATCGATCCGGCATGGCTGCAGAAGCCGATCGCGGTGGGCGTGCGCCCGGAGCACCTGCAGCCGGCGGCTGCCGATGATGCGCATGCATTCACCGCGCGCATCGAAGGCATCGAGCCGGTCGGCAACGAGATCTTCGTCAATCTGAGCAGTGGCCAGCATGCGCTGACCATGCGCGTGGCACCGCAGTCGCTGCCAGCAGTGGGCGAGCAGATCCGCGTGGCGATTCACCCGCAGGGCCTGCATTTCTTCAACGCAGAGAGCGGCGAACGCCTGTAACCGGTAGTGCCGGCCCATCCAGCAACGGCACGCGCTGCGCGATGGCATCGCCCACCTGCAGGTCAGCATCACTGGCTTCCAGCGGCAGCACCGCCAGCGCCAGGTTGCCGGCCACGCTGGCGACCGTGCCCAGCGTCGCGCCGTCCTGCAGCACGCCATCGCCGGCCTGTGCCGGTGCCGCGGTATGCAGCAGCTGCACCGCGCGCTTGGCCTTGCCGAGGAAGTGGGTGCGGGCGACGATTTCCTGGCCCGGGTAGCAGCCTTTCTTCACGCTGTAGCCATTCAGGCGGTCCAGGCCCAGCTGCTGCGGGGTCCACACTTCGCGCTGGCTTTCGTCCAAGCGCGGCAATCCGTAGCGCAGGTCGGCCTGGCGCCAGGCGAGGGCGAAGGCGGCCTCATCGGTTTCGCTGCCGGATGCAACGGCAGCCGCCGCCCCGATGCGCAGGGTGCGCGGCAGGGCGTCGCTGCCCAGGTCCAGCTCCCAGCCGTCACCTGCAGCGAGCGCGATCGCGGCGCCGCTGGCAGCCTCGGGCGCAGTGAACGCACCGGCCACGGCCAGATCGCTGCGCACCTGTACCTGCACCTTGCGACGGAACACGAAGCGCTGCAGTTGCGACGCAATCGCATCGGCATCGCCGTCGGCCAGCACCAGCATCACGTGATCGTCGGCCAGCCGGAGCAGCTGGAACACTGCCAGGGTGCGGCCCTTGGCACTCAGCCAGGCGCTCCACTGCCAGTGCAGCAGGGGCAGGGCGGTGACATCGCTGCTGAACTGGGCGTGGGCGAAGGCGGCCGCATCCGGGCCCTGCAGGCTCAGCAGCTGGTGGCCGGGCAGGCGCGGATATCCGACGAAAGCAGGGGGCAGGTTGTCAGGCACGTGAACGAGGTCTAAAATTTGTGCGTTGCGAGACCGAACATGATAGGCCAAACAACCCCCACTCCCGACGACGAATCTGAAGCCCCGCTGGTCCCCGCGGCACCCGTGCCCGTGGAACAGGAAAAAGCAGAGGAATTCGGCGGCCGCGGCGGACTTGATCCGGTGCGGTATGGCGATTGGGAGAAAAACGGACGCTGCATCGATTTCTGATCAGCATTGAGCCAACGCGGCCGCGTGCCGCCCAGCCGAGACAACGAGCCCAGCGAATGGCGACCAGACAACGCCCACTTTCCCCGCACCTTCAGGTGTATCGCTGGCAGATTCAGATGGCCACCTCGATCCTGCATCGAGCCACTGGCATCTTTCTGTCTGTTGGTGCCCTCATCATCGCTGCCGGCCTGCTGGCCCTGATGATGGGGCCCGAGTCCTGGAACTGCTTCACCGGCCATGCCGGGGCCTGGTATGGCCGCGTGTTCCTGTTCGCGTGGACATGGTCGTTCGCCTATCACCTGTGCAATGGCATCCGCCATGTAGTGCAGGACTTCGCCATCGGCTTCAGCATACCTGCCTTCATCCGCAGCAGCTGGCTCTCGGTCATCGGCAGCCTGGTGATCACCCTGCTGGTGTGGGCCTATGTGATGTTCGGAGGTGCCGCGTGAGCAAGTTCCGTACCCCGCTGAAGAACGTGCGCGGCCTGGGCTCGGCCAAGACCGGCACCGAGCATTTCGTGCACCAGCGCCTGACCGCCGCCGCGCTGGTGGTGCTGGGCATCTGGTTCCTGGTCTTCGTACTGGGCCTGCTGGGCTCGGATTACGCGACCGCCGCCGCCGCCGTGGCCAAGCCGTGGAATGCAGTGCCGCTGATCGGCCTGCTGATCGCCATGTTCTGGCACGCGCAGCTCGGCATGCAGGTCGTGCTGGAAGACTACATCCACGAATCGCTGCTGGCCCTGGTGCTGCAGACCGCGGTGAAGTTCGTCGCCGTGCTCGGCATGATCGTCAGTGTGTTTGCGGTGGGCCGCATCGCCCTCGGCGTTGCCTGAGCCCAGGCACCTACACAGGAATCCAGATTAGATGTCCGCTTACAAGATCACCGAACACAAGTACGACATGGTCGTGGTCGGCGCCGGCGGTGCCGGCCTGCGCGCCACGTTCGGCCTGGCCGCCAAGGGCCTGCAGACCGTGTGCCTGACCAAGGTCTTCCCGACCCGTTCGCACACCGTCGCCGCCCAGGGCGGTATTTCGGCCGCACTCGGCAACATGGGCGAGGACGACTGGCGCTACCACTTCTTCGACACCATCAAGGGTTCGGACTGGCTGGGTGACCAGGACGCCATCGAGTACATGTGCCGTGAGGCCATCCCGGCCATCATCGAACTGGAACACTACGGCGTGCCGTTCTCGCGCACCGCCGAAGGCAAGATCTACCAGCGTCCGTTCGGTGGCATGACCACCAAGTACGGCGAAGGCCCGGCGGCGCAGCGTACCTGCGCGGCGGCCGACCGTACCGGCCACGCGATGCTGCACACCCTGTACCAGCAGTCGCTGAAGCACGATGCGCGCTTCATGATCGAGTACTTCGCGCTCGACCTGATCTTCGACGACGAAGGCGCCTGCCGCGGCGTGCTGGCCCTGGACATGTCCGATGGCACGCTGCACCTGTTCCGCGCCCAGGGCGTGGTGCTGGCCACCGGCGGCTACGGCCGTGCCTACTTCAGCGCTACCTCGGCGCACACCTGCACCGGCGACGGTGGCGGCCTGGCCATGCGTGCCGGCATCGCCATGCAGGACATGGAGTTCGTGCAGTTCCACCCGACCGGCATCTACGGCGCCGGCTGCCTGATCACCGAGGGTGTCCGCGGTGAAGGCGGCATCCTGCGCAACAGCAGCGGCGAGCGCTTCATGGAGCGCTATGCACCGCACTACAAGGATCTGGCCTCGCGCGACGTGGTCAGCCGTTCGATGACCATCGAGATCCGCGAAGGCCGCGGCGTCGGCGAGCACAAGGACCACATCCTGCTCGACCTGACCCACCTCGGCCCGGGCGTGATCGACGAGAAGCTGCCGGGCATCGCCGAGAGCGCCCGCATCTTCGCCGGCGTCGATGTGCACAAGCAGCCGATCCCGGTCATTCCGACCGTGCACTACAACATGGGCGGCATCCCGACCAACTACCACGGTGAAGTGGTGCAGAAGGTCGGCGACAACGACAACGCCGTGGTGCCGGGCCTGTACGCCATCGGCGAAGCGGCCTGCGTGTCCGTGCACGGCGCCAACCGCCTGGGCTCGAACTCGCTGCTCGACCTGGTGGTGTTCGGCCGTGCGGTGGCCAACCGCTGCGCCGAGACCATCAAGCCGGGTGCCGCGCACAAGCCGCTGCCGGCCGATGCCTGCGACAAGGCGCTGGGGCTGCTGGACAAGCTGCGCCACGCCAACGGCGATACCCCGACCTCGGTCATCCGCGATCGCATGCAGCGCACCATGCAGGCTGACGCGGCCGTCTTCCGCACCAGCCAGACGCTGAAGGAAGGCTGCGAGAAGATGGACAAGATCTTCGACTCGTTCCAGGACGTGAAGGTCTCCGACCGTTCGCTGGTCTGGAACTCGGACCTGATCGAGACCTACGAGCTGAACAACCTGCTGCTCAACGCGGTGGCGACGATCAACTCGGCCGAACAGCGCAAGGAAAGCCGTGGTGCGCATGCGCACGAGGACTATCCGGACCGCGACGACGTCAACTGGCAGAAGCACACCCTGGTCAGCGTCGACGAGAAGGGCAAGTGCAGCTTCGACTACCGTCCGGTGCACATGTACACGTTGACCGACGACGTGTCCGTGGTGCCGCCGAAGCCGCGCGTGTACTGATCCGACCCCGCCTACCATGCAATCCGCGCCCACGGGCGCGGGCCGCCTGAGCCAACGAGAGCAGCCATGGCCGAGTTTTCACTCCCCAAGAATTCCAAGATCACGAAGGGCAAGCACTTCCCCGTCAAGAACGGCGGCAAGAACGTGCGCACCTTCAAGATCTACCGCTGGAGTCCGGACGACGACAGCAACCCGCGCACCGATACCTATGAAGTCGATCTGGACGCCTGTGGCCCGATGGTCCTGGACGCCCTGATCAAGATCAAGAACGAGATCGACCCGACCCTGACCTTCCGCCGTTCCTGCCGCGAAGGTATCTGTGGTTCGTGCGCGATGAACATCGACGGCACCAACACCCTGGCCTGCACCCGAGCCATCTCGGACTGCGGCAAGAAGGAAGTGCCGATCTACCCGCTGCCGCACATGAACGTGGTCAAGGATCTGGTTCCGGACCTGACCCACTTCTACGCGCAGTACGCCTCGATCAAGCCGTGGATCCGCACCCAGACCCCGGCACCGCCGGACCGCGAGCGCCTGCAGTCGCCGGAAGACCGCAAGAAGCTGGACGGCCTGTATGAGTGCATCCTGTGCGCCTGCTGCTCGACCAGCTGCCCGAGCTACTGGTGGAACGGCGAGCGTTACCTGGGCCCGGCGATCCTGCTGCAGGCCTATCGCTGGATCATCGACTCGCGCGATGAGGACACCGGCGCGCGCCTGGACGATCTGGAAGATCCGTTCAAGCTGTACCGCTGCCACACCATCATGAACTGCGCCCGGACCTGCCCGAAGGGCCTGAACCCGGCGCTGGCGATCGCCGAGATCAAGAAGCTGATGATGGAGCGCCGCGCCTGATACAGGCCTGGCAGTACCCGGTGGAGCCACGTCACGTGAGGCTGCACCACCCAGTAGAGCCACGCCATGCGTGGCTTTGCTGTATCTGGAGAAGCACGATGGAAGACGATGTCCTGCTGAAGAAGCTGCGCTGGCGCTGCCGCCGCGGCATGCGCGAACTGGACCAGCTGTTCGGCCGCTACCTGGACCGTGAGTGGAGCACTGCACCGACCGGAGAGCGCGAGGTTTTCCTGTTCCTGCTCGACTGCGAGGACGATAAGTTGTGGCGCTGGTTCATGGGCTATGAGGCCTGCCCGCATGCGCACGCGATCCCCCTCATGCAGAAGATCCTCGCCCTCAAGCCTTGAGTGGCGCCCCTCGCGGCTGCAGGCCGCCGCCCAGTTGGCGGTGCTGCTGGCCGCGCCCTGGTTGTTGCGCGCCTCGGATCTGCCTGCGCGGTTGCTGATGCCCGCGCTGCTGCTGGCCTGGGGCGTCGGCTTGGCCGAACTGGCCTGGCGCCAGCGCAGGCCGCGCGTGCAGGTGCTTCTGCCTCCGCTTCCCGAGGCATTGCAGGTGGCCGGACGGGACGTCGATACGCCACGGCTGGTGGTGCGTGGCCCATGGTTGTTGTTGCTGTGGCGTGAGGATCGGCGCCGCCGGCGCCTGCTGTTCTGGCCGGATGTGCTCGATTCAGGGCAGCGACGTGAACTGCGACTGGCCGTGGCCACACGCAGCGTTTCCCGTCGGCCCCGGTCAATGGCACCATAAGCTGAATTGACCGGCGTGCCTGCATGTTCAAACCCATTCCCGTGGCCATCGGCCTGCGCTACCTGCGCGCCAAGCGCCGCAACGGCTTCATCTCCTTCATCTCGATGGCATCGATCCTGGGCATCGCGCTCGGCGTTACGGTGCTGATCACCACCCTGGCGGTGATGAGCGGTTTCCAGAAGGAAATCCGCAGCCGCCTGCTGCAGATGACCGCCCATACCACCATCAGCCGCGACGGCGAGCCGATGCCGGACTGGATGCGGGTGGTTGATGTCGCCCGCAAGGATCCGCGCGTGGCGGGTGCCGCGCCGTACATCGAGATCCAGTCGATGATCAGCGGCCCGCGCGTGCAGGGCGCGATCATCCAGGGCATCGATCCGGCGCTGGAGCCGAACGTCTCGGTGATCGACAGGAAGGTCACCAAGGGCAGCTATGACAGCCTCAAGCCGGGCAGCTTCAACCTGCTGCTGGGCAAGGAGCTGGCGATCTGGCTGGGCGTGGACGTTGGCGACCAGGTGCTGGTGACCTTTGCCGAAGTGCAGGGCACGCCGGCTGGTGCGGTGCCACGGATGAAGCGCTTCACCGTCAGCGGCATCTTCGAGGCCGGCTACAACGAGGTCGATCGCGGCGTCGGCTTCGCCAACATGCAGGACCTGGAGCGTGTTCTGCGCAGTGACGGCGCCACCGGCGTGCGGCTGAAGCTGCACGACATGGACCGCTCGCTGGAAGTGGGCGTGGACCTGGCGCAGAGCCTCGGCGGTGCCTACCGCGTGAGTGACTGGACACAGCAGAACGCCAACCTCTACCACTCGCTGCGCATGGAGAAGGTGGTGATGGGCATCCTGCTGTCGCTGATCATCGCCATGGGGGCCTTCAACCTGGTGTCCTCGCAGGTGATGCTGGTGACCGACAAGCAGGCCGACATTGCCATCCTGCGCACCCTGGGCCTGACCCCGGGCGGGGTGATGCAGGTGTTCATGGTGCAGGGCTCGTTGATCGGCATCTTCGGCACGCTGGCCGGCCTGATCGGCGGCATCACCCTGACCCTCAACCTGGAACGCATCCTCGGCGCCATCGAGAGCGTGTTCAACGTCAAGCTGCTGCCGGAGGATGTGTACTACATCACCGGCCTGCCGACCGACATGCAGACCGGCGACGTGGTGGCGATCACCGTGGTCGCGCTGCTGATGAGCTTCCTGGCCACCCTGTATCCCGCCTGGCGGGCAGCACGCACCCAGCCGGCGGAGGCCCTGCGTTATGAATAAGGTCGTCAACCGCGGCGATGAAGTGATCCGCGCCGAAGCGCTGGGCAAGACCTATGCCGAAGGGCGCATGCAGACCCCGGTGTTCGATGGGCTGGACCTGACCGTGACTGCTGGCGAGACGGTGGCGATCATCGGTGCCTCCGGTGCCGGCAAGAGCACGCTGCTGCACCTGCTGGGTGGCCTGGACATTCCGACTGCTGGCGAAGTGTATGTGACCGGCCAGCGCATGTCGGCGCTGTCGGATACCGCGCGCGGCCTGCTGCGCAACCAGGCGCTGGGCTTCGTCTACCAGTTCCATCACCTGCTGCCGGAGTTCACCGCGCTGGAAAACGTGATGATGCCGGTGCTGCTGGCCGGCACTGCCGTGGCCGAGGCGAGCAGCCGGGCCACCACGCTGCTGGAAGCGGTCGGCCTCGGCCATCGCCTGGACCACAAGCCGGGCGAGCTGTCCGGCGGCGAACGCCAACGTGCTGCAGTGGCGCGCGCGCTGGTCAATCATCCGGCCTGCGTACTCGGCGACGAGCCGACCGGTAACCTGGATGACCGCACCGCCGGCACCGTGTTCGAGCTGATGCTGGAGCTCAACCGCGCGCGTCATACCAGCCTGGTGCTGGTGACCCACGACCGCAGCCTGGCACGGCGCCTGGACCGGGTGCTGGAGCTGCGCGAAGGGCGCCTGCACGCATTGGCCCACGCCGACGTCTGAGCGCTGGGACCGCTTTGGTAGAGGCCGCCCTTGGGTGGCTGCTCCAGCAGGGCAGGCGCCAACCAAGGTTGGCGTCTACCGTGGTCCGGCCAGCAGCCGCCGACCGGCGGCTGAATGGGGCGCGAGCCGTCGCGCCGGCGTTGCCAGCCCAGGCGCATGATGGCGACAGTTCCCCGAGGAGATCGCCATGAAGACCCCGATCCTGATGGCCGGACTCTGCCTGGCACTGGCCGCCTGTGCGACCACCGGCCGGCTCAGCAGTACCGAGAAACTGGATCTGTACCGTGCCCACGCCGGCGCGCCGCAGAATGACATGCAGTTCTTTGGCAGCCTCAATGGCTGGACCGAGCTGGGCGACAGTGCGCTGGCGGTGTGGACCCGTCCCAGCGAAGCCTATCTGCTGGAGTTGAATGGTCCCTGCCAGGACCTGCCATATGCGACCGCCATCGGCCTGACCAGCAGCATGGGCCGCGTGTCGTCGCGCTTCGACAAGGTGCTGGTGCGCGACCCCACCGGCGGCCCGCGCCTGCCGTGCTTCATCAACAGCATCCGCAAGCTGGACGTGAAGGCCCTGCGTGCGTCCGAGCAGGAGCTGCGACAGGCGCAGGTGCAGGAGCGCGAGGAAAACGCGAAATAGCGCGGTAGTGCCGGCCGCTGGCCGGCATCGCGCAGATGCCAGATTGCCGGCCAGCGGCCGGCACGACCTGCCTGTCAGGCTTCCGGGGTGAAGCCGGCCGGCTTTTCCGCGTCCTTCTCGAACAGGAACTTGACCAGCTCGCCTTCAAGGAACGCACGATGTTCCGGCGTGCGCGGCGACAGCCGGTTCTCGTTGATCAGCATGGTCTGGTGGGCCAGCCACGCGGCCCAGGCCTGCTTGCCGATGTTGTTGAAGATGCGCTGGCCCAGCTCGCCGGGGTAGGGCACGAAGTCCAGGCCCTCGGCATCGCGTTGTTCGTACTGGCAGAAGACGGTTCGGGGCATGGCACTCACTCGTGGTTGCGGGGTTTGCTGGAATTTCGTTTCGGCGTCTTGATCGTGGCGCCGTCGAGCAGTTTGCGGATCGGTGCCGGCAGGCCCAATGCGGGTAGCTCGTCGTTGGCGACCCAGCGCAGCGTGGGTTCTTCCACGCGCAGGCCGCGCACCTTCCGTGACAATACCTGCAGGTGCAGCCTGTAGTGGCTGAAGGTGTGCTGCAGCACCGGCAGTTCCTCCGCATCTTCCAGCGAGCCGTCGACATGTGCGTCGAACCAGTCCTGCAGGTCGCTGCCGGCCTCGGCCTGCGGCAGCGTCCACAGCTGCGCCCAGATGCCGGTGTCCGGCCGCTTCTGCAGCAGCACGCGCTGCTGGGCGTCGCGCAGCAGCAGTGCAACTGCTTCGCGTTCGGGCAGGGTCTTGCTGGGCTTGGGCGTGGGCAGCTCAGCGGTGCGGCCTTCGCGCCGCGCCACGCATGCGTCCTGCAGCGGGCAGATCACGCAGGCCGGCTTGGCCCGGCTGCATACCGTCGCGCCCAGGTCCATCTGCGCCTGGGTGTAATCGGCCATGCGCCCGGCCGGCACCTGCGCGACGTGCGCCTCGGCAATCGCCCACAGTTGTTTCTCGATGGCCGGCAGGCCGGGAAAGCCGTCGATGCCGTGGTAGCGGCTGAGCACGCGCTTGACGTTGCCGTCGAGAATCGCGAACCGCTCGTTCCAGGCCTGGCTGAGGATCGCACCGGCGGTGCTGCGGCCGATGCCGGGCAGGGCATGCAATGCATCGAAGTCGCGCGGCAGGTCGCCGTCGTGCAGTTCCACGCAGCGCTTTGCCGCGGCATGCAGGTTGCGTGCACGGGCGTAGTAGCCGAGCCCGGCCCACTGCGCCATCACTGCGTCATTGCTGGCGGCAGCGAGGTCGGGCAGGGTCGGGAAGTGCTGCAGGAACCGCTGGAAGTACGGGATGACCGTAGCCACCTGGGTCTGCTGCAGCATGATTTCCGACAGCCAGACCCGATAGGGGCTGCGCGGGTGCTGCCAGGGCAGGTCATGGCGACCGTGGTCGTCGAACCAGTGCAGCAGGCGGGCGACGAAGTCGTCTTCCTGGGCAGTGTCGGCGCTGGCGTGCGGCTGGCGGGGCATGAGTGTTCCGGAAGGAGGCAGCCACCCATGGGGTGGCTCTGCTTCGCCCTGGTGGAGCCACCCATGGGTGGCTGCACCAGATTGCGGTGGCTGCGCGATCTATCAGGCGCCCAATGCTTCGGGCAGCAGGGCGTCGACGAAGGCTTCCGGGTCGAACACGCGCAGGTCTTCCGGGCGCTCGCCAATGCCGGCGAAGCGGATCGGAATGCCGAACTCGCGGGCCAGTGCGAACACCACGCCGCCCTTGGCGGTGCCGTCCAGCTTGGTCACCACCAGGCCGGTCACGTTCACTGCGGCATTGAACTGGCGCAGCTGCGACAGCGCGTTCTGGCCGGTGGTGCCGTCGATCACCATCAGCACTTCGTGCGGGGCGGTGGGGTCGATCTTGCCGAGCACGCGGCGGATCTTGCCCAGCTCGTTCATCAGGCCTGACTGGGTGTGCAGGCGGCCGGCGGTATCGGCGATCAGCACCGAGGTGCCGCGGGCCTTGCCGGCCTGCAGCGCGTCGAATGCCACCGAAGCGGCATCGGCGTTCTGCCCCTGCGCGACCACGGCCACGCCGTTGCGCTCGCCCCAGGCCTGCAGCTGGGCCACGGCCGCGGCGCGGAAGGTATCGCCGGCAGCCAGCATCAGGCTGTGGCCGTCATCCTTGAAGCGCTTGGCCAGTTTGCCGATGGTGGTGGTCTTGCCGACGCCGTTGACGCCGACGGTGAGCACCACGAAGGGCTTGGCGTTGCGGTCGATCACCAGCGGCTTGGCCACCGGCTGCAGGATCGCGATCAGCTCGGCGCGCAGCGCGGTCAGCAGCGCATTGGCGTCGGCGAACTCGCGCGACTTCATGCGCTTGCGCAGGCCCTCGACCAGATCGGTGGTGGCGCCCACGCCGACGTCGGCGGTGATCAGGGCGGTTTCCAGTTCGTCCAGCAGATCGTCGTCGAGCTTGGGGTTGCGCGAGAACAGGCCGCCGAAGCTGCGCGCGATGACGCTGTTGCGCAGGCGTTCGCGCCAGCCGGGCTTGCCGGCGGGCGCCGGCGGGGCATCCACCAGCGCCGGCAGGTCGGTGGCCGGGGCGGTTGGTTCCTCGACCGGAATGACCGGAGCCAGAGGAACCAGCACAGCGGCCGCAGCGAGCGCTTCAGCCTGGACGTCCTCGGACGCGGTGGCCGGCTGCGCAGCTGGCACGGCAGGCACTTCGGCGACGGGGGCCTGTACGGCGACGGTGGCCGGTTCCGGTGCCTTGGCTTCGACCACCGCGGCGGTGGGTGCGTCTTCGGCCGGGGCGGCCGACGGGAACGCCGCCGCCAGCTCTTCAGCCGAGTAGTGCTGGGTCTTGGGCGCCTCCGTGGTGGGGGCATCCTGGGGCTTCTTGCGGCGGAAAAAACTGAGCATTGGCAAAAGGCGCTGAAATCAGAGGGATATGCTACCACTCGGGCCTGTCGGGCCGATGTGGACTCAAGATCGCGGCCGGCCGGCCGCTAACCGGTCCGGAGGGTTGCGCGGAGCGGCCCGGAGACCGCCATGAACAACGTGATGGGAATCGCCCTAGGCGGCATGCGTGCGGCCCAGCAGGGCGTGCAGGTTGCAGCGCACAACGTGGCCAATCTGGCGACCCCCGATGCGCAGCGCCTGCAGTTGCAGCGCGGTGCCACTGGACAGGGCGGGGTGCAGGCCTCGGTGACTGCCGCCGGCGCCGATGTCGGTGCACCGCTGGGAGATCTGCTGGCGGCGAAAGCCGAGGTAGTGGCCTTCGCCGCCAATGCCTCGGTGATCCGCCGACACGATCAGATGCTGGGCTCGCTGCTGGATCGGGAGACCTGAGCAACACCGCTTTGGCCGGTGCCAACCGCTGCCCCTGGCAGGTGCCAACCTTGGTCGGCACTCATGGAGCAGTCGAGCATGGCTCGACTCTACAAAAGCGCGTGAACCAGGGTTGGCCTCCATCGGGACGCTGCCCGGCACCCGATCTGTCGATCAGGCCGACAACTCCAGCAGCAGTTTGTTCAGGCGCGCCACATAGGCACCTGGGTCCTTCAGGCTGTCGCCGGCGGCCAGTGCGGCTTGGTCGAACAGCACCCGGCCGAGGTCGTCGAAGCGCGCGCCATCGGCTTCGGCGTCAAGCTTGGCGATCAGCGGATGGCCCGGGTTGATCTCCAGCACCGGCTTGCTGTCCGGCACCTTCTGCCCGCTGGCTTCCAGGATCTGGCGCATCTGCAGGCCCAGGTCCTGCTCGCCGATGGCCAGCACCGCCGGCGAATCGGTCAGGCGGTGCGACACGCGCACCTCGGCCACTTCGTCACCCAGGACCGTCTTGAGCCGCTCGACCAGGCCCTGCTTGTCCTTTGCTGCCGCTTCCTGTGCCTGCTTGTCCGCATCGGTTTCCAGTGCGCCCAGGTCGAGATCGCCACGGGCGATGTCGACGAAGCCCTTGCCGTCGAAATCGGTCAGGTAGCCCATCAGCCACTCGTCGATGCGGTCGGTCAGCAGCAGCACTTCCACACCCTTCTTGCGGAACACTTCCAGGTGCGGGCTGTTGCGTACCTGGCTGTAGCTCTCGCCGGTGAGGTAGTAGATCTTGTCCTGGCCTTCGGTCATGCGGCCGATGTAATCGGCCAGCGACACGCTCTGCGCATCGCCGTCGCCGCGGGTGGAGGCGAAGCGCAGCAGGCCGGCCACCTTCTCGCGGTTGTTGTAGTCCTCGGCCGGGCCCTCCTTCAGCACCTGGCCGAACTCCTTCCAGAACGTGGCGTACTGCTCGGGCTTGTCGGTGGCCAGCTTCTCCAGCATGTCCAGCGAACGCTTGGTCAGCGCCGATTTCATCGAATCGATGACCGGGCCGGACTGCAGGATCTCGCGCGACACGTTCAGCGACAGGTCGTTGGAATCGACCACGCCCTTGATGAAGCGCAGGTACAGCGGCAGGAACTGCTCGGCCTGGTCCATCACGAACACGCGCTGCACGTACAGTTTCAGGCCCTTGGGCGCATCGCGGTGGTACAGGTCGAACGGCGCGCGGCCGGGCACGTACAGCAGTGAGGTGTACTCCAGCTTGCCCTCGACCTTGTTGTGGCTCCACGCCAGCGGGTCGCTATGGTCGTGCGCTACGTGCTTGTAGAACTCGGTGTACTCGGCGTCGCTGATCTCGGTGCGCGGGCGGGTCCACAGCGCGCTGGCGCGGTTGACGGTCTCCCACTCGACGGCGGCGCCTTCTTCGCCACCTTCCTTCGGCATCTGGATCGGCAGACCGATATGGTCCGAGTACTTCTTGAGGATGCTGCGCAGGCGCCAGCCATCGGCGAAGTCGTGCTCGCCGTCCTTCAGGTGCAGCACGATGCGGGTACCGCGCTCGGCCTTGTCGACGGTGGCCACTTCGAAATCGCCTTCGCCACGCGAGCTCCAGCGCACGCCTTCGACTGCAGCCAGGCCGGCGCGGCGCGAGGTCACTTCCACTTCGTCGGCGACGATGAAAGCGCTGTAGAAGCCGACGCCGAACTGGCCGATCAGCTGCGAATCCTTCTTCTGGTCGCCGGACAGCTGCCGCAGGAAGTCGCCGGTGCCGGACTTGGCGATGGTGCCGAGGTGGGCGATGGCTTCGGCGCGGCTCATGCCAATGCCGTTGTCTTCGATGGTGATGGTGTGGGCGGCGTCGTCGAAGCTGACGCGCACGCGCAGCTCGCTGTCGCCTTCCAGCAGCGCCGGCTGGGTCAGGGCCTCGAAGCGTAGCTTGTCGGCGGCGTCGGCAGCGTTGGAGACCAGCTCGCGCAGGAAGATTTCCTTGTTGGAGTACAGCGAGTGGATCATCAACTGCAGCAGCTGCTTGACTTCGGTCTGGAAGCCAAGGGTTTCGGTCTGGGTGGTCTCGGTCATCGATAGGGCTCCATGTGCAATGCCGCGCCAGCGCGTGCGGCCTCGCCAAGGGGTAGGGATGATTGTCCCGAAATCAAGGGGTTGGTCGGGCAGGGCTTGCAGCCCTGCACCTGCAGAGGCCGAAGCAACAGCAACAGCGGGCGTTCCGTGGGATGGCGGGGCGGTGTGGGTTGGCAGGACACGCCATGAACCCGTCCCTGAAGTGACCCCCGAGACTTGGACGGGTTCACTCGGCTGTTGGTAGGTGTCGACCTTGGTCGACACATCTGTCAGATATCGAAATAAAACTGGCCTGTATGTCGAGCATCGGATCGCGTCTGGGGTGGAGCCCCCTGAGTCAGGGGGCGGCCGCGAAGCGGCCGGGGTGTGGAAGCTGGTAAGTGGGGCCCGCGTTTCGCGCAGCAAAGCGTGGGAGCGACAGCGCGCATGCGTTGGCGCGTCCCCGGGCGCCGCCCTGCCGAACTACAATCCCGCTCATGCTGAATTTCTCGAATGAACCCCGCCGGGGGCGCCGGTGAGCGGCCGCGGGGGCAATGACGGCCAGGTCCGCATCATCGGCGGTCGCTGGCGCAATACCCGCCTGCCGGTGCCGACCCTGCCGGGACTGCGGCCCAGCAGCGATCGTGTGCGCGAAACCCTGTTCAACTGGCTGATGCCCAAGCTCGGCGGGGCCTGTGTGCTGGACCTGTTCGCCGGCAGCGGCGCATTGGGCCTGGAAGCGGTCTCGCGCGGTGCCACCCACGCCACCCTGGTCGAGCGCGATGCGCAGCTGGGACGCAACCTGGCCGCCGCCGTGGCCAAGCTGCAGGCCAGCGACCAGATCAGCGTCGTGCAGGCCGATGCCCTGCGCTGGCTGCAGGGTGCGCCCGCGCAGCAGGCCGATCTGGTGTTCATCGACCCGCCATTCGCCGATGGCCTGTGGCAGGACGTGCTGGCCCAGCTGCCGCGGCACCTGGCCGCCGACGCCTGGCTGTACCTGGAATCGCCGGCCGGCCACGTGCCGGTGCTGCCGCAGGGCTGGCTGCTGCACCGCGAGGGCGGCACCCGTGAGGTGCGCTTTGCCCTGTACCGCCGTGCCACTGCTACACTTTGACCTCATCTGAACATCTGCTACCGCCCATGACCGTGGCCAACCGCCGCATCGCCGTCTATCCCGGCACGTTCGACCCGATCACCAACGGTCACATCGACCTTGTGAGCCGGGCCGCGCCGCTGTTCGAAAAGGTCGTGGTCGGCGTGGCGCAGAGCCCGTCGAAGGGCCCGGCGCTGCCGCTGGAACAGCGCGTGCAGCTGGCGCGTGGCGCCCTGGCCCACCATGGCAATGTCGAAGTCATCGGCTTCGATACCCTGCTGGCCCATTTCGTACGTTCGGTCCAGGGCGGGGTGCTGCTGCGCGGCCTGCGCGCGGTGTCCGACTTCGAGTACGAGTTCCAGATGGCCAGCATGAACCGCCACCTGATCCCCGAGGTCGAGACCCTGTTCCTGACCCCGGCCGAGCAGCACAGCTTCATTTCGTCCTCGCTGGTCCGCGAGATCGCGCGCCTGGGCGGCGACGTGTCCGGTTTCGTGCCGGCCGCGGTGCTCGAAGCCCTGCGCAAGGTCCGCGAAGCGAAGGCGGCACAGTCGTAAGCCCGCCGTACCTGCACCCCATTACGTACAACACCACGCACCATTCCGGGAGGAAATCCATGAACACCACCATGCGCGCGATGCTGATCGCTTCGTTGGCCCTGGCCTTCACCGCCTGCAAGAAGGAAGAGGCCGCTCCGGTCGACGAGGCCAAGCAGGCCCTGGTCGCTCCGGCCAAGGACGACGATGCCGGCTGGAAGAAGTACCTGCAGGAAGTGGCGATCCAGAACATGGGCAACATCACCAACAGCCCGTTCCTGTACTACCTCTCCCCGGAATCGGACCCGGACTTCCAGGCCAAGTACGAGCGCCAGACCGAGAGCGCGACCCAGGCCGTGGCCCGTGGCGTGCAGCCGGGCAACATGCTGGCCTTCGGTTCGTCGGCCTCGGGCAAGATGGCTGACATGATCCAGGCCGTGTTCAAGGACGTGTCGCCGGATTCGATGAAGGGCGTGCGCGTCGTCTTCATCGGCCAGTCGGCCGACAACGCCCGCGTGCAGGCTGCGATCCAGCCGACCGGTGCCGAGTACATTTTCGTCGAAGCCAAGTAATACCGAGCCATGGCGGCCATGCTCCGGCATGGCCCGGGCGGCGTCCTGCCAGGGCGCCGCTGATGACCTGACCGGCCCGCGCGCCCGCGCTGGCCGGTCCTTTGTCCCAAGGCGCGGGCGAGGAGTATCGCCATGTCGCTGAAAATCAACGAGCTCTGCGTCAACTGCGACGTCTGCGAGCCGGCCTGCCCGAACCAGGCCATTGCGATGGGTGAAACCATCTACGTGATCGACCCTGCGCGCTGCACCGAATGCGTGGGTCATTTCGACGAGCCACAGTGCGTGGTCGTCTGCCCGGTCGAGTGCATCGACCCGGATCCGGAGATCGTGGAAACGGAAGACCAGCTGCTGGCCAAGCTGCGCCAGCTGCAGCACGATCACCCCGAACTCTATGCGGAGCCCCCATCCGAATGAAGACGCTGATCGTCCGCCCCCTGTTGCTGCTCGGCCTGCTGCTGAGCCCGATGGCCTGGGCCGACAGCCCGGCCCGTGCCGAGCGCCCCGACGGCGCAGCCATTGCCAGCGGCCACGCGCTGGCCACCCAGGCCGGTATCGATATCCTGGCGCAGGGCGGCAACGCCTTCGACGCTGCGGTGGCGGTCTCGTCCACGCTGGCGGTGGTCGAGCCGATCAGTTCCGGACTCGGCGGCGGCGGCTTCTTCCTTCTGCACGACGCGGCCACCGGCAAGGACGTGATGCTGGATGCACGCGAGACCGCACCGGCGGCGGCCACGCCGCAGGCCTTCCTCGACAAGCAGGGCAACCTGGACCGCGACCGCTCGGTCAACGGTGCGTGGTCGGCGGGTATTCCCGGCCTGCCCGCAGCGCTGGTCGAACTGTCGGTCCGGCACGGCAAGCTGCCGTTGTCGGCCTCGCTGCAGCCGGCGATCCGCATCGCACGCGAAGGCTTCCCGGTGTACGACCGCATGGCCAAGGGCTACGCGTCGCGCCGTGAAGTGATGGAGCGCTATCCCGGCACGCGTGAAGTCTATCTGCGCAACGGCAAGCCGATCGCCAGCGGTGACCTGTTCAAGCAGCCGGAGCTGGCGCAGACGCTGGAGCGCCTGGCCGCTGGAGGTTTCGACGGCTTCTACAAGGGCCAGACCGGAAAGCTGTTGCTGGCGGGCGTCAAGCAGGCCGGCGGCAAGTGGACCGCCGAAGAGCTGGCCGGCTATCGCGTGAAGCAGCGCGAGCCGATCGTGTTCAACTACAACGGCTGGAAGATCACCACCGCGCCGCCGCCGTCGTCCGGTGGCATCGCGCTGGCCAGCATGCTGCAGATCCTGGAAGGCTGGGACATCAGGAAGATGGATCCGGCGCACCGTACCCACCTGGTGGTGGAGTCGATGCGCCGTGCCTACCGCGACCGTACGTTCTTCCTCGGCGATCCGGACTTCGTGCAGATCCCGCAGAAGGTGCTGACCAGCAAGGACTACGCACAGGGCCTGCGGGCGACCATCCATCCGGAAAAGGCCACGCCCAGCGACCTGCTGTCGGGCAACCCGACGCCGCTGGAAGACGACGAGACCACGCACTTCTCGATCATCGACCGCGACGGCAACCGCGTCGGCGCCACCCAGACCGTCAACCTGCTGTACGGCTCGGGGCTCATTCCCAAGGGCACCGGTGTGCTGCTGAACAACGAGATGGACGATTTCGCGCTGAAGCCGGGTACGCCCAATGCCTTCGGCGTGATGGGCTACGAGGCCAATGCGCCGAAGCCGGGCAAGCGCATGCTCAGCTCGATGACGCCGACCTTCATGGAAAACAGCGACAAGGTGATCGTGCTGGGCACCCCGGGTGGCAGCCGCATCATCACCATGGTGCTGCTGGGCATCCTCGGCTACGACGCTGGCCTGGACGCGCAGCAGGTTGCCGCGCTGCCGCGCTACCACCACCAGTGGCTGCCGGACCTGATCGAAGCCGAGGATGATGCGTTCGACGCGGCGACGGTGAAGCAGCTGCAGGCGATGGGCCACAGGATCGAACTGCCGGGCAATGTCGCCGCCGGCGGACGCGGTTCCAGCCACGTGTGGGGCAACCTGCAGACCGTGGAATGGGACCGCAAGGCGAACAAGCTCTTCGGTGGCAGCGACCCGCGCAATCCGGTGGGCAGTGCCCAGGTCGTGCCGGCCTACTGATGTGGTGGTGCCGGCCACTGCCCGGCAATCTGCAGATCACCAGGACCCCGCCAACCGGCGGGGTTTCCTGTTTCCTTTCTAGCGATTATTTAACGGTCCGGCGCCGATAATCGACGCATGAAACTCTGGTCTATTCGTGGAAACTCGCAGCGCCTGGACGGCGGCGCGATGTTCGGCAACGCGCCGCGTGCGTTGTGGGAAAAATGGGCGGCTCCGGACGAGCTCAATCGCATCGAGCTGGCCTGCCGTGCGCTGCTTGCCAGTCCGCTGGAAGGCAAGACGGTACTGTTTGAAACCGGTATCGGTGCGTTCTTCGACCCGCGCATGCGAGAGCGCTACGGCGTGCAGGAAAGCCAGCACGTGCTGATCGATTCACTGCGCGAAGCGGGTTTCGAGCACGAGGACATCGACGTGGTGGTGCTCAGCCACCTGCACTTCGATCATGCCGGTGGCCTGCTTGCCGCATGGAGCGAAGGGCGTGAGCCCGAGCTGCTGTTCCCCAACGCAACCTATGTGGTTGGTGCGCAGCATTGGCAGCGCGCCGTGCAGCCACACCCGCGCGATCGGGCCAGTTTCATACCTGAGCTGCCCGGCCTGCTGCAGGCCAGTGGCCGCCTGGAAGTGGTGGATGGCGAGTACTCGAAGGCGCTCGGCCGCAGCGTGCGCTTCAGCTACAGCGATGGGCATACGCCGGGGCTGATGCTGGCCGAGATCGTTGGCCACGCGCATGCCGGTGAAGATGCGCACGGTGGCGTGGTGTTCTGTGCCGACCTCATCCCAGGTCGTTCATGGGTGCACGTGCCGATCACCATGGGCTATGACCGCAATGCCGAATTGCTGATCGACGAGAAACGGCAGTTCCTTGAGGACAAGCTGGCGCGCAACGTGCGGCTGTTCTTCACCCACGACCCGCAGGTGGCGCTGGCGCAGCTGGGCCGTGATGACAAGGGACGTTTCGTGACCCTGCACGAACAGGGCGAGCTGAAGGCGCGCGCCCTGGGGTAATGGCAGAGCCGAGCGTGGGCTCGGCTCTGCATCACTCGTCGTTACGACGCCTTCAGGCAGCTGCTCATGAAGGTCTTGCGCGCATCGCCTGCCAGTTTCTTCGCGCCCGCGTCAGCGTTGCACTTGCGCATGCGTTCCTGCTGCGTATTGACCGGCTTGGTTTCGGCAGCCTGGCCACTGAGGCAGGAGCTCTGCGCGGTCTTGTAGGCATCCCCCTTCAAGCCCTTGTTCTTGGCCGAGCATTCGGCCATGCGTTGCTGCTGCGGGGGGGTGGCGTTGGCAGCCAGGGGCAGGCCGGCCAGCAGGACGGCGGCCAGCAGGAATGAGGCCTTCATCGCGAGCTCCAAGGGTGGCGGGTGCGCGGAGCATTCGCCTCCGGCCGGCAAGGCCACGTGAAGAATCACGCGTCGGCCACACCCGCGTCCACGGGCGTTCACGTGCCGCGGCGAAGCGCGCCCGCGAACGGTTGTCGGGTCAGAGCCCTCTCCTGCGGAGAGGGATCCGACCGCGGTTCGCCGGATCAGCCGACGCGGGTGCCGAAGATGCGGTCACCTGCGTCGCCCAGTCCGGGCAGGATGTAGCCCTTGTCGTTGAGCTGGGCATCGATGGCCGCAGTGTAGATTTCCACGTCCGGGTGCACGGCCTTCACTGCTTCGATGCCTTCGGGCGCGGCCACCAGGAAGATGCCCTTGATGCGACGGGCGCCGGCGCGCTTGAGCATGTCGATGGTGGCGATCAGCGTGCCGCCGGTGGCCAGCATCGGGTCGAGGATCAGTGCGTCGCGCTCTTCCAGGCGGCCGGTCAGGCGCTCGAAGTAGGGCACCGGCTGCAGGGTTTCTTCATCGCGCTGCAGGCCGACCACGCTGACACGGGCGGCCGGAATCAGCGACAGCACGCCGCTGAGCATGCCCAGGCCGGCACGCAGGATCGGCACCACGGTGATCTTGGCGCCGGCAATGCGCTGCACCGTCACCGGGCCGGCCCAGCCGGCCAGGGTGTGCGGCTCGGTATCCAGGTCGGCGGTGGCCTCGTAGGCCAGCAGCGTACCCAGCTCGTTGGCCAGTTCGCGGAAATCCTTGGTGCTGAGCGCAGCGTTGCGCATCAGGCCGATCTTGTGCTGCACCAGCGGGTGGCGCACTTCGACGATCTTCATGGTCGGGAAGGGGAATAGGGAGAGAGGCCGCCATTTTGCCGGATTGGCGGGGCGAAGCCCAAACCGGGCCCGGGGCCGCTGTACATGAAATGTGCAGAGGCATGTCACGGCCATGCAACCTTGCGGACATACCGTGCAGACCCATTCTTAACAGGAATGGGGATTCCCAGTGCATATCAAGACTCCGTTGGCCGTTGCCATCACCCTGACCCTGGCGATGGGGGCTGCGGCACCGCTGCAGGCCGCCGGGCAGCAGGCGGTAGCCGCTACCGGCGCCGTGGCGGCCGACGCGGTCGACCTGGACCGTATCGAGGTGCGCGCCCAGCTCGAATCGCAGATCCGCGCGGTCGACCTCAAGCGCGGCAGCGACGCCATCGAAGACGCGGTGTCCTCCGATGCCCTGGGCCAGTACCCGGACAAGAACGTGGCCGAATCACTGCAGCGCCTGCCGGGCATCAGCGTGACCCGTGACCAGGGCGAGGGCCGTTTCGTGGTCATCCGTGGCCTGGACGCCAATCTCAACAGCGTCAGCGTGGATGGCATCGCCGTGGGCACGCCGGAGGATTCCAGCCGTGCCGCGCCGCTGGACGTGATCCCGTCCGATTCCACCGAACGCCTTCGCGTGGTGAAGTCGCCGACCCCGGACATGCCCGGTGATGCCATCGGTGGTGCCGTGCTGGTGGAATCGGCCTCGGCCTTCGACCGCGACGGTCGCAGCCTGCGTGGCAAGATCGAGGGCAGTCACCAGCAGCTGTCCGGCGAGACCAGCCCGAAGGCGGCCTTCAACTACAGCGAAGTGTTCAACGACACCTTCGGCGTGGCGCTGGGCGTGAACTACCAGAAGCGCAGGTTCGAGTCGGACAACACCGAAGTGGAGTACGACGGCGAGGACGATGCCGCCCCCGGTGACGTGACCGCGATCAACCTGCAGCACCGCAAGTACGAGATCGAGCGCAAGCGCATCGGCGCCAACCTCAACCTCGACTGGCGGCCGGACGAAGACAGCCGGTACTACCTGCGCACGCTGTACAGCCAGTTCGACGATGCGGAGACCCGCCAGCGCGTGATCTTCAACTTCGACGACGCGAAGATGGTCAAGACCGGCACCGACCAGTACCGCCTGGATGGCATGCCGAAGGATTCGATCGACAAGCGCATGCGCTACCGCACCAAGAAGGAAAACACCTTCGCGGCCAGCCTGGGCGGCGAGAACAAGTTGACCAACGCCGTGGTCGATTACCGTATCGGCTACACCCGTACCGAAGAGCGCGTGAACGACGAGATGGAGGCGCGTTTCAAGCTCAACGGCAAGGCGTTCAACGGCAGCCTGGACCAGAGCAGCCGGCTGCCCAGCTACAGCTTCGACAACCCGCAGTGGCTGGACAACAGCAACTACGCGTTCGACCGCTTCGTGCTTTCGCCCAAGCAGGTGAACGACAAGGAGCACAGCGCGCAGGTCAACGTGCGCTTCGACGGCGACAGCAGCAGCATCAAGTTCGGTCTGCTGGGCCGCTGGCGCGACCGCGACGTGAATGTGGATGAGCGCGAACTGCGCGTCGGCCCGAAGGTGACGCTGGCGGGCTGGACCACCTCCTCGCCCGAACATCGCCACGGCAACTTCGGCGACGGTATGGATTCGGCTGCGATGCGTGCCTTCTGGGCAGCCAACGGCAGCCAGTACAGCGCCCGCCCGCAGGACGTCGGCGGCAATGCGATGACGTCGCTGGAAGAGGATTACGTGGCCAGCGAGGACATCTTCGCCAGCTATGCCATGGGTACCTGGGACGTGGGTGCGCTGCGCATCATCGGCGGCGTGCGCGTGGAGAACACCCGCTTCAAGGCGATCGGCAACCAGGTGGACGTGGCCGCCAACGGCCGCAGCTTCACCGTCACCCCGCGCGTGGCCAACAGCAGCTACACCAACGTGCTGCCGGGCCTGCACCTGCGCTATGACGCGGCTGATGACTGGGTGCTGCGCGCCTCGGCCAACAAGACCGTATCGCGCCCGTCCTTCGGCGACGTCTCGCCGCGCGTGGGTTACAGCCGCGGTGACGAGGAAGTGCGCCTGGGCAACCCGGAACTGGATCCGTACGAGTCGAAGAACATCGACCTGTCGGTGGAGAAGTACATCGGCAGCAGCGGCATCGTTTCGCTGGGCCTGTTCCACAAGTCGATCGATGGCTACATCGTCGGAACCGTGCGCACCAATGATCCGGCCTACGGTGGATTCGATGTGACGCAGCCGATCAATGGTCGCAAGGCCACCGTGCGTGGTGCGGAGTTCAACTGGCAGCAGCAGCTGGCCTTCCTGCCGGACGGCCTGGATGGCCTGCTGGTCGGCGCCAGTGGCACCTGGCTGGATACGAAGTTCGATGCCGGCATCAAGGACCGTGCGGGCGAGGACTTCACCCTGCCACGCGCCTCCAAGCACGTCTACAGCGCGCACATCGGCTATGAGAAGTACGGCTTGAGCACGCGCCTGGCGGCCGTGTACCGCAGCGAGTACCTGGACAGCATCGGCAAGGGCCGCGCGTTCGATATCTACGTTGCGCCGAATACCCAGCTCGATTTCTCGCTTGACTACAGGTTCACCCCGCGCGTGAGCGTGTACTTCGAAGCGCAGAACCTGCTGGACAAGCCGCTGGAGCTGTACCAGGGCACGCGTTCGCGCACCCTGCAGATGGAAGAGTACGGCCGCACCTATGCGCTGGGCCTGAAGGTGGCGCTGTGATGGGGCGTGGAGTCACCGTCCTGGCCGCCGCGCTGGCAGCTACGCTGGTCGCCGGCTGCACGCCGGCCACCGGCACCGATCCGGTTGCGGGAGCGGCCGCGCCGGCCGCCGGAGGCGAGCGCGTGGTGACCACCATCGCCGAAGCCTTCCTGTCACCGATGACCCCAGCCGACAACATCGACTCGCCGGCGGCCTGGCGCGCGCCGGACGGCGCACTGTGGCTGATCGCCACCGCCAAGGCTACCGACAAGCTGGTGGTCTACGACGGCAGCACCGGACAGCACCTGCGTGACGTCGGCAGCAGCGGCACCGCACCGGGGCAGTTCGACCGCCCAAACGGTATCGCGGTGATCGACGACCTGCTGTGGATCGTGGAGCGCGACAATCACCGCGTGCAGGTACTGCGCCTGCCGGACTTCACGCCGCTGGCGACGTTCGCTGCGGACGACCTGCGCAAGCCTTACGGACTGTGGGTCGACCGTCGTGCCGATGGCTACAGCGTCTACGTCACCGACTCCTGGGACAACGGCGAGGATGCACAGGGGCGTGACGTCCTGCCGCCGCTGGCCGAGCTGGACAAGCGCGTGCGCCAGTATCACGTGATCCGCAATGGTGAGAAGGTCGACGCGAAGCGGGTGGCCAGCATCGGCGATACCACCGAGGCGGGAGCGCTGCGCGTGGTCGAGTCGATCTGGGGCGATCCCGAGAACGACCGCCTGTTGATTGCCGAAGAAGACGAGAGCTACGCCAGCGAGTTCAAGGTCTACACCCTGGCGGGCCGCTTCACCGGCACCACCTTCGGCCGCGACGTGTTCAAGGCGCAGGCCGAAGGCGTGACCCTGCGCACCTGCGGCAAGGATGGCTGGTGGATCACCACCGAACAGGGCAAGCAGCGCAGCGTGTTCCATCTGTTCGACCGGCACACGCTGAAGCCGGTCGGCGCGTTCCAGGGCAATACCGTGGCCAACACCGACGGCATCTGGATGATGCAGCAAGCCAGCACGCGCTTCCCCCACGGCGCGCTGTATGCCGTACACGACGATCAGGGGGTGGTGGCCTTCGACTGGGAAAGCATCGCCAAGCAACTGGCGCTGCCGCTGGAGTGTGGTGCATGAGCCGGCAGTGCGTGATGCGCACGCTGGCCCTGGGCCTGCTGCTGGCGCTGCCGTCGCTGTCGATCGCGGCGGCCGAACCGAATACCCAGGTGCCGGCAGGTAGCCGCCACTACGCAGCGACGACGGTGCCGGACCGCATCGTCGCCTCGCCGGCGGCCGATTCCAGCCATGGGTTCGCAGTGGCCTGGCGCACCGATGGCAGCGTGCAGGCGCCGCTGCTGGAGATCGCAATGGCCGCAGATTCGCCGGCCATCGAAGGCATCCGCCAGGTTCGTGCGACGACCCGCGCGCTGCAGACCGAGAACGGCCTGTCGCACCACCATCGTGCAGATATCGATGGCCTGCAGCCGGATACCCAGTACGTCTACCGTGTGCAGGGCAACGGCAGTTGGAGTGCATGGAACCAGCTGCGCACGCTGGCTGACGCCGACCAGCCGCTGACCCTGCTGTACTTCGGCGATACCCAGAACAAGAACGTCAGCCATGTCAGCCGCGTGGTGCGTGCCGCGCAGAAGGCCGCACCGCAGGCACGCATGAGCCTGTTTGCCGGCGACCTGGTCAGCGGCGGCGACAACATGGATGACAGCGAGTGGGGCGAATGGTTTGCCGCCGTCGGCTGGCTGGCGCAGGAAATGCTGGTGGCGCCGGCCATAGGCAATCACGAGTACTTCGAGGAATTCGAGGACACCCCGCAGGAGCGCCGGGTGCTGGGCCGCCACTGGCCGGTCACGTTCGCGTTGCCGGGCAATGGTGCCAGCGCTGCGCAGCAGAGCAGCTACTGGTTCGATGCGCAGGGCGTGCGCGTGGCGGTGGTCGATGGCACTTCGGCACTCGACCTTGGCACGGCCAAGGCACAGGCGCAATGGCTGGACAAGGTGTTGACCGGCAATCCGCAGCCGTGGACCATCGTGTTGCTGCACCAGCCGTTCTACTCGCCGCGCGAAGGGCGCGAGAACGCCGCGCTGCGTGAGGTGCTGTTGCCGGTGGTACGCCGCCACAACGTCGATCTGGTGCTGCAGGGCCACGACCACACCTATGGCCGTCGTGGCGAGGGGCAGGCCGCAACGCCGCAGTACGTGGTGACTGTAGCCGGACCGAAGCAGTACCGCCTGTCCGATGAAGCGCGCAGGACGATGAACCCAGTGGCCGAAGACACCCAGTTGTTCCAGGTGTTGAACATCGACCCGCAGCGCCTGCGTTATGAAGCGCGCACCGTGACCGGCCGTCTCTACGATGCCTTCGAACTGCGCCGCGATGCCAAGGGGGGAAAACAGCGCATGGAGCTGACCGAAGGCCGCATCACGCCGCGTGTTTGCCCGCGTGCGCAGACCGCCAAGGGTCGCGCCGATCGCTGCTGGGAATGAGGAAACGCCGATGACCACGCCCCGTCGCATCCTTCCTCTCGCTGCCATCGGCGCCGCTCTGCTGTTGCTGACCAGTGCGGTGACCGCTGCCGATACCGTGCTGCATCCGTTCCTGGTGGCCCAGCCAAGGGAAGCCCCGCGGGAGGTGAATCTGGCGGTGGAGATTCCCGCCGGCAGCGTGACCAAGTACGAGATCAAGGAAGACGGCCTGGTGCATGTGGACCGCTTCCAGTCGATGCCGGTCGCCTATCCGGCCAACTACGGTTCGATGCCGCGCACGTTGGCTGGCGACAACGATCCGCTGGACGCGCTGGTGCTGACCCGTGAACCCCTGCATCCGGGCGTGATCGTACGCTTCCGGCCGATCGGCTACCTGAAGATGATCGACGGCGGCGAGCACGACGAGAAGATCATCGGCGTGCCGACCGACAAGGTTGACCCGACCTACGCCAACATCCGCGACCTGGCCGATCTGCCGGAGATCGAAAGACAGCGCATCGAAGCGTTCTTCCGGGTCTACAAGGACCTGCCGGCCGGGCGCAACGCGGCGCAGCTCAACGGTTGGGGCAACGCCGCCGAGGCGCGGGCGCTGATCAGCGAAGCGATGAAGCGCTTCGAAAGGTAGATCCGCGCCATGCGTGGATTCAGTCCAGCAACGTCTCGATGAACGATTCGGCCTGCAGGCGGTCGCCCAGTACCCGGGCCACCGCCTGTACGGCTGCGTCCTGGTGTTCAGGGCGGATGCCGCCATCGTCATCGTCGTTGTAAAGGTCATCGCCGGCATCGAGGTACACCGTGCCTGCTGCAGCCAGAGCTGCCATCAGGGTCGGCACGTCGGCAGCCATTTCGTCGGCATCCAGCAGGCCGGCACCGTGATGGCTGAACAGCACACGGCCGTCGTCCAGATCGAGGATGAACGGATCAGCGCTGCGATCGGCAATCACCAGCCAGTTCGAGGGCCAGTCGTTGATCCGTTCGCCGCTGATGCCATGCCATCGATAGCCGGCCTGATGGCTCCACAGGCGTTGCAGCGGCGGTATCCAGACATCAAGGCCGGGAACGGTGATGCCGGCGGTGCCTACCCGGGCATTGATCACTTCGCCCAGCGGCCCGACCTGCGCGTAGAAGCGTGCCAGTACCGGGGGCAGCGGGAACGGGCCCTGCCAGTCGCTCTCGTGCTGGGCATGCAGCAGCCCGAAGCGGGCGAATGAGGCGTGAAGATCATCCATGTCAGAGTCCATCGGGTAGCGGCCGTGCAGCCTAGCAGACGGCGTCTGCGCGCATCGCCTTCACCACCGCTGGCTATCATGTGCGCCTTCCACAACGAAGGCATTGCCTGTGTCGGTAGCGTTGGTATGGTTCCGCCGTGATCTGCGGCTGCAGGACAATCCGGCCCTGCAGGCCGCGCTGGATGCCGGTCACCATGTGGTGCCGGTCTACATCCACGCGCCGCATGAAGAGGGGGAGTGGACGCCGGGTGCCGCCTCCGATGCGTGGCGCCACCGTTCACTGGGTGCCTTGGATGCCGACCTGCGCACGCGCGGCTCGTCGCTGGTGCTGCGCAGTGGTGACAGCCTGCCGGCCCTGCAGTTGCTGATCGAGCAGACCGGCGCCGAGGCGGTGTACTGGAACCGCAAGTACGAGCCGGCCACCCAGCCTCGCGACGCCACCATCAAGCGCACGCTGCGCGAGCAGGGCGTCGACGCGCAGAGCTGCAATGGCAGCCTGTTGTTCGAGCCCTGGGACATCGCCACCCAGCAGGGACAGCCGTACAAGGTGTTCACGCCGTACTGGCGCAACGTGCTCAGTCATTGGCGCCTGCCGGCACTGCAGGCCGCACCGCAGGCACTGGCGACGCACGCGGTCGACAGCCTCGCAATTGATGATCTACAGCTTGCACCGACGCTGGATTGGGATACCGGCTTCTGGGAGCACTGGCAGCCGGGCGAAGCCGGTGCGCTGGAGGCGCTGTCGGTGTTCGAGGACGGCGCCTTGCGCGGTTACCGCGAGCAGCGAGACCTGCCCGATCGCGTGGGCACCTCGCGGATGTCGCCGCACCTGCATTTCGGTGAGATCGCACCGTGGCGCATCGCGCATGCGCTGGAAAGACGGCGCAGTGCCGGCACCGATGCCGACATCGACGGCTATCTGCGGCAACTGGGCTGGCGTGATTTCGCCTACCACCTGTTGCATCACTTTCCGAAGACGCCCACGGACAACCTCAATCCGCGTTTTGACCGCTTCCCCTGGGCGGCGCCGACTGCAGCGCAACTGCACGACTGGCAGCGCGGCAACACCGGCGTGCCGATCGTTGATGCCGGACTGCGCGAGCTGTGGCACACCGGCTACATGCATAACCGGGTTCGGATGATCGTGGCCAGTTACCTGTGCAAGCACCTTCGCGCGCACTGGCTGCATGGCGCGCGCTGGTTCTGGGACACCCTGGTCGATGCCGATCTGGCCAACAACACGATGGGCTGGCAATGGGTGGCCGGGACCGGCGCCGATGCCGCGCCGTACTTCCGGGTGTTCAACCCGGTCACCCAGGCCGAGAAGTTCGATCCGCAGGCCCGCTACATCAGCCGCTGGGTGCCCGAGCTGGCGGCGCTGCCGTTGAAGGCGCGGTTTGCGCCGTGGCAGCATCCTCTGCTCCTGGCCGCACACGCGCCTGACTACCCACGCACGCCGATGGTGGACCTGGCAGAGGGCCGCGATGCTGCGCTGGCGGCATACCGCCAGTCGGGGGCGGGGTAAAGGGTGACCCGAGCGATCCGGTCAGTTAGCTGAACGCGGCCCTGTCGGCGCACCGGATCATCATCCCGACATCGCATTCGGCTGTTTATCCTCTCTGCGCCCGCAAGCCGCCGGCCGACCGGAAACCAAGGAGAACCTCATGATCCGCAACACCACTCGCAACGTCGCACTGGCCCTGATGAGTGCGGCCGTCCTGTCGGCCTGCGCCACCGGCGGCTCCTATGTGCAGAGTGACCAGTACGGCAACCCGACCGAACAGCAGAACCGGACCGGCCGCAACGCGCTGATCGGTACCGCCATCGGCGTGGCGGCCGGCCTGCTGACCGGCGACAGTGCTACCGAGCGGCGCCAGCACGCGCTGATCGGTGCCGGTATCGGCGCACTCAGCGGTGCCGCCGTCGGCCAGTACCAGGATCGCCAGGAACGCGCACTGCGCGAGCGCACCGCCAACACCGGCATCGATGTGCAGCGCCAGGGCGACAACATCATGCTGAACCTCCCGGACGGGATTACCTTTGACTTCGGCAAGGCGACCCTGAAGCCGCAATTCTATGGCTCGCTCAACGGCGTGGCCGGTACGCTGCGTGAGTACAACCAGACCATGATCGAGGTGGTTGGCCACACCGACAGCATCGGCAGCGACGCGGTCAACAACCGCCTGTCGAAGGAACGCGCCGACTCGGTCGCGCAGTACCTGATCGGCCAGGGCGTGCAGAGCGTGCGTATCGAAACGCTGGGCGCCGGCAAGGCGTACCCGATTGCCGACAACAGCACCGACGCCGGCCGCGCCAAGAACCGCCGCGTCGAGATTCGGGTGATTCCGCTCAAGCAATAACGCGTAGCGTTGCTGCTTGAGCCGGTCCGGCCATCGGCCGGAACGAAAATGCCGCCCTTGCAGGCGGCATTTTTGTGGGTGCCGAGCGTTGCTCGGCACGCCGACAGCGCATGCAGAGTCGAGCCGCGCTCGACTCCCTCTGTAAGCCATGCCGACCAAGGTCGGCATCTACCAGGAGATGGATAGGCGCTCTTGTTGCAGGTTACGCCGCCGAAGCGGCCACCTTCTCCAGGATCCGCTTGCCACTGTTCTCCAGCGCGGCATCTTCCTGTGCCTTCTGCTGCTGTGCCAGCTTCGCGCCGGGGCACTGCGCCAGCATGTAGTTGGCATCGAAGTTGAGCTTCTCGACCAGGAAGTCGACAAATGCGCGCACCTTCGGCGAGACCAGGCGGCCGCCGGCGAATACGGCATTGAAATCCACTTCCGGGCCGGTCCAGCCGGCCAGCACGCGGCGCACCATGCCCGATTCGACGAACGGCTTGGCCATCACATCACCGGTCAGCAGCAGGCCTTCGCCACAGACCAATGCACCATTCAACGCAGACATGTCGTTGGCAGTCATCAGCGGGGTGACCGGGAAGTCGCGCAGTTCGCCGCCGTTCTCGCCCAGCTGCCAGGTGAAGCGCGGCGAGTTGCCGGTATGGTACGGCTTGCGCATCGCCAGGATGCGATGGAACTGCAGCTCTTCCGGATGCAGGGGTTCGCCATAGCGCTCAATGTAGGCCGGACTGGCGAACACCTGCGTGCGCAGGCTGCCCAGCTTGCGCGCGACCAGATTGGAATCGGGCAGGGCACCCACGCGCAGCGCCAGGTCCGCTTCACCGGCGATCAGGTCCAGCTTCTCGTTGCCCATGTGCATGTCCAGGCGGATCTCTGGATACTGCGCATGGAACTGGCCCAGCAGCGGCGCAATCCAGGTGATGCCGATCGAGTAGGGCACAGTGAAGCGCAGCCAGCCGCGCGGGCCGGACTGCAGCTGGCTCACCGCGCTCTCCGCTTCTTCCAGCTCGCGCGCGATGCGCTGGCAGTGCTCGTGATAGATCGAACCGGCTTCGGTCAGGCCGAGGCGGCGCGTGGTCCGGTGCAGCAGGCGCGCGCCCAGGCGCGTTTCCAGCTCCTGCACTTTGCGGCTGACCGTGGTCTTGGGCAGGCCGAGCGATTTGGCAGCAGCAATGAAGCTGCCTTGCTCGACCACTTTGACGAAGATCAGCGTCTCGTTGAGATCGTGGGACATGGTCGGGGGTCCTGGACGTCGGGGATGGGACAATCGTGACAGAACGATTGGACCGGGTGCGGGATGATTATTCCCCTTAATCAGGACTAATCAAGTAAAGGTTTGAGGTCTATCGTGGCGCCATTCGTTAATTGGAGCCCGTCCGCCATGAGCCTGCGCAACATTCTTGCCCGACTCCGGAACGCCGGCCAGAACACCCTGGACCTGGCGATGACCGTCGAAGCCCGTCCGAGTTCCTTGGTACACAAGGACTTTCGTGAGTTTACCGCGCCCATGCGTCAGCAGCGTGGCGGTGCCATCCGCCTGGTCCCCCACAAGGGCGACCGCCTGCGTCGAATCGGGACTATCCCGGATTTGGGAGGAAATGTCCCGTGAATGGGATACTGACGCCCGAAGTCCTGGTCCTTGGCGGTACCGGTGCCGTCGGCCAGGGCGTGGTCGGCGCGTTGCTGGAAGCCGGCAGCCCGGTGCTGGTGGTTGGCCGCGATCCGGGCCGGCTGGCCGCGCTGCATGAGCAGTTCGCGGATGAGCCCGGACTGGAGACGCTGCTGGGTTCGCTCAGCGATGACGGCTCGGCACGCGCGCTGGCCGAACGCATCGCGCAGCGCCCGCGTCCGTTGGCCGCCGTGATCGCGGCCATGGGTGGCCCCTACCGTCGCGGCCGGGTGATCGACCGCAACGGCGATGAGCTGCTGGGCGCGATGCAGGCCGACCTGATGCCGCACGTGCACGCCGTGCGCCACCTGCTGCCGCTGCTGCAGGACAACGTGCATGCGCGCCGCTACGTGATGATCGGCAGCCCGGCCAACGCCAAGCCCTGGGCGGGCTACGGCGAGACCTCGATCACCACCGCCGCACTGCGCATGTACGCGCAGGTGGTGCACCAGGAAGCGCAGGCGCTGGGCGTGCGCGCGCAGATGCTGGAAGTCTGCAGCCCGGTGTGTACCCCGGCCAACGCGGCCAATGCCTGCATCGAGTGGCCCAGCTCGTTGCTGGTCGGTCGTCGTGTGGTCTCCCTGCTTGACGGGTGCCGCGACAACCGCGCCATCGTCCGCTGCGACAGCAGCGATGCCGAATTGCCGCGTGGCCTGCTGCACCTGGAAGTTCCTCCGCTGTGGCGCGACACCGCAGGCATCGCTTGACCTCGACCATGGTTGAGGTCGCAGTATTCGCCGCCGATTTTTGCAACACGTTCTCATATCGCTGTACCACCCCTCCGTACGGATGCATGCCATGACTTCCCCCAATACCACCCCACATCGTTTCGGCCATCGCATTGCGATGGCCGGCGTGTCGATCCTCGCCGCGGCCGTGCTTGCAGCCTGCAGCGGCGGCCATGCCGAAGAAGGCGGTGCACCGCCGCCGCCGCAGGTCAGCGCCGCGCCGGTGCTGGTCAAGCAGGTCAGCCAGTGGGACGAGTTCAGTGGCCGCGTCGAAGCGGTGCAGAGCGTTGAACTGCGTCCGCGCGTGTCCGGCTACATCGACAAGGTCAACTACGTCGAAGGCCAGGAAGTGAAGAAGGGCGAAGTGCTCTTCACCATCGACGCGCGCAGTTACCAGGCCGAGTACGACCGGGCAGCCGCCGAACTGGCCCGCGCCCGTACCCAGGCCACGCTGGCCCGCAGCGAGTCCGAGCGCGCCAAGCGGCTGTCCGAGCAGCAGGCGATCTCCACCGAGACCGCCGAGCAGCGCCGTGCGGCTGCCGACCAGTCCGGCGCCGCCGTGCAGGCCGCGCAGGCAGCATTGGATGCCGCCCGCCTCAATCTTGAGTTCACCAAGGTGCGGGCACCGATCGACGGCCGTGCCGGCCGCGCGATGGTCACCGCCGGCAACCTGGTCACCGCCGGCGACAGCGCCAGCGTGCTGACCACGCTGGTCTCGCTGGACACGGTGTTCGTCTACTTCGATGCCGACGAAAGCACCTTCCTGCGCTACGCCCAGATGGCACGCAAGGGCGAGCGCCCGAGCGAGCGTGACAGCGCGCTGCCGGTGAAGGTCGGCCTGTCCGGTGAAGAAGGCTACCCGCACACGGGCAAGGTCGACTTCCTCGACAACCAGGTCGCCCGCAGTACCGGTACCATCCGCGTCCGTGCGCTGCTGGACAACGCCGATCGCCAGTTCACGCCGGGCTTGTTCGCCCGCGTGCAGCTGCTGGGCAGCGGCCAGTTCCAGGCGCTGCTGATCGACGACAAGGCCGTGCTGACCGACCAGGACCGCAAGTACGTGTACGTGGTCGACAAGGATGGCAAGGCCCAGCGCCGTGACATCCAGCTCGGCCGCACCGCCGACGGCCTGCGTATCGTCGAGCACGGCCTGGCCGCCGGTGACAAGGTGATCATCGATGGCGTGCAGAAGGTCTTCATGCCGGGCATGCCGGTGCAGGCCAAGGCGGTGGCGATGCAGCCACAGCCGGCGCCGGCACCGGGCCGCGATGCCACCGCTGCCCTGAAGCACTGATCCGCCGTCTCCTGATCCGCGTTTCCGCTTAGCTGCCGGCGCCAGCGGCAGTCTTCCCTGCCTTCGTCATCCCGGCGAGGGGCGGGGTGGCTGTTGCCCGCCGAATGCCTTTCCCAGGAATTCCTCCATGGACTTTTCCCGCTTCTTCATCGACAGGCCGATCTTCGCGGCGGTGCTGTCGATCGTGATCTTCGCCGCAGGCCTGATCACGATTCCAATCCTGCCGATCAGTGAGTACCCCGAAGTGGTGCCGCCGTCGGTGGTCGTACGCACGGTGTATCCGGGCGCCAACCCCAAGGTCATTGCCGAGACCGTCGCCACGCCGCTTGAAGAAGCGATCAACGGCGTCGAAGGCATGATGTACCTGAAGTCGGTGGCCGGCTCGGACGGCGTGCTGCAGATGACCGTCACCTTCCGCCCGGGCACGGACCCGGACGCAGCGGCGGTGAAGGTGCAGAACCGCGTGGCGCAGGCGCAGGCGCGCCTGCCCGAGGACGTGCGCCGGCAGGGCGTGACCACGCAGAAGCAGTCGCCGACCTTCCTGATGGTGGTGCACCTGACCTCGCCGCAAGGCAAGTACGACACCCTGTACCTGCGGAACTACGCGCGCCTGCACGTCAAGGATGCGCTGGCGCGTATTCCGGGCGTGGGTGACGCGCAGATCTTCGGTGGCGGCGACTACGCCATGCGTGCCTGGCTGGACCCGGACAAGGTGGCCTCGCGCGGCCTGACCGCCAGCGACGTGGTGCGTGCCATGCGCGAGCAGAACGTGCAGGTTTCGGCCGGCCAGCTCGGCGCCGAACCGCTGCCGGACAGCAAGTTCCTGACCCTGATCAATGCCCAGGGCCGTCTGAAGACCGAAAAGGAATTCGGCGACATCGTGCTCAAGAGCGGCACCGATGGCGAGATCGTGCGCCTGGCCGACGTGGCCCGCCTGGAACTGGGTGCGGGCGACTACACCCTGCGCTCGCAGCTGGACGGCAAGAACGCGGTGGGTATCGGTATCTTCCAGTCGCCGGGTGCCAACGCGCTGGAAATCCGCGACCAGGTCATCTCGACGATGGACGAGATGCAGAAGACCATGCCGGCCGATGTGAAGTACGAAGCGGTGTATGACACCACCATCTTCGTGCGCGACTCGATCAAGGCCGTGGTCTCCACGCTGCTGGAAGCGATCGCCCTGGTGGTGCTGGTCGTGATCCTGTTCCTGCAGACCTGGCGTGCGTCGATCATTCCGTTGATCGCGGTGCCGGTGTCGGTGGTGGGTACGTTCGCCGCGCTGTACCTGCTGGGCTTCTCGATCAATACGCTGAGCCTGTTCGGCCTGGTGCTGGCGATCGGCATCGTGGTCGACGACGCGATCGTGGTGGTGGAGAACGTTGAACGCAACATCGAGGAAGGCCTGTCGCCTACTGCGGCTGCACACCAGGCCATGCGTGAAGTGTCCGGCCCGATCGTGGCGATCGCGCTGGTGCTGTGTGCCGTGTTCGTGCCGATGGCCTTCCTGTCCGGTGTCACCGGACAGTTCTACAAGCAGTTCGCGGTCACCATCGCCATTTCCACGGTGATCTCGGCGATCAATTCGTTGACCCTGTCGCCAGCCCTGGCCGCGCGCCTGCTGAAGGCCCATGGCGCTCCGAAGGACGGCCCGAGCCGCCTGATCGACCGCCTGTTCGGCTGGGTGTTCCGTCCGTTCAACCGCTTCTTCAAGTCCAGCTCGGAGAAGTACGAGCGTGGCGTGGCCCGCATCCTCGGCCGCCGCGGTGCGGTGTTCGTGGTCTACGCGATCCTGCTGGTCGGTACCGGCGTGATCTTCGAGCTGGTGCCGCCGGGCTTCATTCCGACCCAGGACAAGCTGTACCTGATCGCCGGTGTAAAGCTGCCGGAAGGCTCGTCGATCGCACGCACCGATGAAATGCTGCGCAAGGTCGCCAAGATCGCCCAGGAAACCGATGGCGTCGCTCACACCATCTCGTTCCCCGGTCTGAACGCGCTGCAGTTTACCAATACGCCGAACACCGGTGTGGCGTTCATCCCGCTCAAGCCGTTCGCCGAGCGCCATGGCCGCACCGCCGCGCAGATCAATGCCGAGATCAACCAGAAGATCGCCGGCCTGCAGGAAGGCTTCGCGTTCGCGATGATGCCGCCGCCGATCCTCGGTCTGGGCAATGGCAACGGCTACCAGATGTTCATCGAGGACCGTGGCAACCTCGGTTACGGCGCGCTGCAGAATGCGGTGCAGGCCATGCAGGGCACCGTCGCGCAGACGCCGGGCATGGCCTTCCCGATTTCCAGCTACCAGGCCAACGTGCCGCAGCTCGATGCCGAGGTCGACCGCGTCAAGGCCAAGGCACAGGGCGTGCAGCTCACCGAGCTGTTCGACACGTTGCAGACCTACCTGGGTTCGGCCTACGTCAACGACTTCAACCAGTTCGGCCGCACCTGGCAGGTGATCGCCCAGGCAGATGGTCCGTACCGCGAGACGGTCGAGGACATCGGCAAGCTGCGTACCCGCAACGACCGCGGCGAGATGGTGCCGATCGGTTCGATGGTCACCATCAAGCAGACCTTCGGCCCGGACCCGGTGCTGCGCTTCAATGGCTATCCGGCAGCGGACCTGGCCGGTGAAGCCGACCCGCGCCTGCTGTCCTCGGCCGAAGCGATGACCAAGCTGACCGAGATCGCCGGCAAGGTGCTGCCGGTGGGCATGACCACCGAATGGACCGACCTGAGCTACCAGCAGGCAACCCAGGGCAAGGCCGCCTTCATCGTGTTCCCGGTGGCGATCATGCTGGCCTTCCTGGTGCTGGCCGCGCTGTACGAGAGCTGGTCGCTGCCGCTGGCGGTGATCCTGATCGTGCCGATGACCCTGCTGTCCGCGTTGTTCGGCGTGTGGCTGACCGGCGGTGACAACAACGTGTTCGTGCAGGTCGGCCTGGTGGTGCTGATGGGCCTGGCGTGCAAGAACGCGATCCTGATCGTCGAATTCGCCAGAGAGCTGGAGATGGGCGGCAAGGGTATCGTTGAAGCCGCGCTGGAAGCCTGCCGCCTGCGCCTGCGCCCTATCGTGATGACCTCCATCGCCTTCATCGCCGGCACGGTGCCGCTGGTGCTGTCTCACGGTGCAGGCGCCGAAGTGCGCTCGGTGACCGGCATCACCGTGTTTGCTGGCATGCTGGGTGTGACGCTGTTCGGCCTGTTCCTCACCCCCGTGTTCTACGTGGCCCTGCGCAAGTTCGTCACCCGCAACGGTGGTGGCCAGCTGGTGCAGCACGGCGAACCGACCATCCACCACTGATACGGAACTCCGCCGCCGGTCGTTGGCCGGCGGCCACTCTCCCCACAGACAAGGCATGCATCCATGAACACCCATCAGAACAAGATCGCGCTGGTGACCGGCGCTACCCGTGGCATCGGCCTGGAAACCGTGCGCCAGCTGGCAGAGGCCGGCGTGCACACGCTGCTGGCCGGTCGCAAGCGCGATACCGCGGTGGAGCTGGCACTGAAGCTGCAGGCTGAAGGCCTGCCGGTCGAAGCCCTGCAGCTGGACGTGACCGACGCGGCCAGCATCGCCGAAGCGGTCGAGCAGGTGCGCCAGCGCCACGGTCGCCTCGACATCCTGGTCAACAATGCCGGCATCATGATCGAGAACCCGGCGCAGGCGCCGTCGGAGCAGTCGCTGGACACCTGGAAGCGCACCTTCGACACCAACGTCTATGCGCTGGTCGCGGTAACCCAGGCATTCCTGCCGCTGGTCAAGCAGTCCAAGTCCGGACGCATCGTCAATGTGTCCAGCATGCTAGGCTCGCAGACCCTGCACGCGGATCCCTCGTCGGGCATCTACGACTTCAAGATTCCGGCCTACAACGCGTCCAAGGCCGCAGTGAACAGCTGGACCCTGAGCCTGGCCTACGAACTGCGCAATACCCCGATCAAGGTCAACACCGTGCATCCGGGTTACGTGAAGACCGACATGAACGGTGGCAACGGCGAAATCGAGATCAGCGAAGGTGCACGCTCCAGCGTGGAAATGGCGCTGATCGGTGAGTCCGGTGCCAGCGGCAGCTTCACCTACCTGGGCGAGGTGCTGCCATGGTGATGCGCACGTTGGCGATGGCCGTCTCCAGCCTGGTGCTGGCGGGCTGTGTCAGCGTCGGCCCGAACTACAAGGCCCCGGTGCAGGAACCGGTGGTCCTGCAGGGCGCACAGCAGCCGGTGTTCAGTACCGCTTCGCCGGTCGCCAGCTGGTGGGCGCAGTTCGATGATCCAGTGCTGGAACAGCTGGTGCACGGCGCACTGTCGGACAACCTGGACCTTCGCGTGGCCGTGGCCCGCGTCAGCCAGGCCCGCGCGGTGTTCGTGGAAAGCCGCCTCGACCAGGCTCCGCACGTCACCGCTGGCGGCAGCTACGACCGCCGCAAGCAACCCGATCCGCAGCTGGGTGGGCAGCGGGTGTTCAGTGAAAGCTACCAGCTCGGCTTCGACGCCGGCTGGGAGCTGGATCTGTTCGGCCGCAAGCGCCGTGCTGCTGAAGCCGCGCGCGCCGACCTCGGTGCCGAGCAGGCCAACCTGGCCGATGCGCAGGTCCTGGTCGCCGCTGAAGTGGCACGCAATTACTTCGAGCTGCGTGGTACGCAGAAGCGCATCGCGGTGGCCCAGCACACGCTGGAAAACCTGCGCGATACGCAGAGGCTGACCGAGGCGCGCTGGGAGCTGGGCGCAGGCAGCGAGCTGGATGTGCAGAGCAGCCGTGCCCGCCTGAAGGCGATCGAGGCTGACATCCCGTTGCTGGAAGTGGCCGAGGCGCAGTCGCGCAACCGGCTGGCCGTGCTGCTCGGCCAGCGCCCGGAAGTGCTGACTGACATGCTCGCGCCGCACGACGTACCGGCCTTCGCCAAGGCACTGCCGCTGGGTGATACCCGCGAACTGCTGCGCCAGCGTGCCGACGTGCGCGTGGCCGAGCGTCGCCTGGCGGCTGCGACCGCACGCGTGGGCGTGGCCACGGCGGACCTGTTCCCGCGGTTGTCGCTGTCCGGCTTCGTCGGGTTCCTCGGCGGCGATGCCAGCGGCCTGGTCAATGGCAGCAACAAGGCCTGGTCGCTGACCCCGTCGCTGAGCTGGGCGGCATTCGACTTCGGCACCGTGCGTGCACGCCTGCGCGCCAGCAAGGCTGAAGCCGAAGGCGTGGCCGCGCAGTATGAGCAGGCGGTACTGCTGGCCCTGGAAGACACCGAGAACGCGCTGACCCGCTATTCCAAGCAGCAGGCACGATTGGCGATCGTGGTCGAGCAGGCGCAGGCGGCACGGCGTGCCGAATCGCTGGCGCAGATCCGCTATCGCGAGGGCTCGGAGGACTTCCTGACCCTGCTGGATGCGCAGCGCACGCAGCTGGCAGCCGACGATGCGTTGGCGGCGGCCGAGTCCGAGGTCAACGTCAGCGTGGTGGGCGTGTACAAGGCGCTGGGCGGCTGGGGGCAATCACCGCAGCAACCGAGCGTGGCGCAGGTGCAATGACTCCAGGGGGGACGGAGGCCGTGGCTTCCGTCCCTTTGCTCTTTCAGGGCCACTGATTGGCCGGCACCTCGCGCTCGCGCATGCGCACGATGCAGAAGCGATGGCCGGTCGGTGCTTCCATCACCCACCAGCGCTTGACGAAGCCTATCCGTCGCGCGCCGAGCTTCTCCAGGCGGTCGGCCTCGGCATCGATGTCGTCGCTCTCGATGTCCAGATGCACCCGTGACGGGTGATCGACCCGCTGGACTTCAACGTCCAGGCCCGCCGGTGCGCCCAGCAGGTCGGCATACTCGGCGCCCCCTTCGGCACGCGCCGCCTGTGCCTGCAGGCCGAGCGCGCCGGCCCAGAAACGGGCGCCTTCGTCGGCGGGAAGGTCCTGGCAGTCGATGATGAATCCAGCCAGCCGGCTCTGGTGTGCCATGTGCTGCTCCGCAGGTTCGAGGGGTACGCGGCAGGGTAGCGCGGTGCATTCCGCGTACGTCTTCACCTTCGTGACGTTTCTGACTCTGCCGGATTTCGGGCCCGCCGTGTAACTAGTGGGTCAGGCACTCGGGAGGAAGGCGATGGCGGACGGAAGGCGGGATACCCAACGGATGTTGTTCGGCGATCCGGGTCCACCGGGTGCGGGGCTGTCAGTGGCAGTCGCGGTGCTGCTGGTGCTGGCGACGATGGCCGCAGCGGTCGGTTTCGTGCGCCTGCAGGATTCGATGCTGGGACTGGGCCTGATCGGCGTGGCGGTGTTCCTGGCGATAGGGGCCCGCATCTGCCAGGCGCGCGATCAGCATCAGGCCCTGTGTCGCCTGCTGTCGCGGCAGCCGCCGCTGTAGCTGCGGCTGCCATGCGGGGTCAGTGCTGCGGCCAGTCCAGTTCGACCACCAGCGGGAAATGATCCGATGGCAGCACGCCATCGATGCGGCGGTCATCGGTCAGGAAGCTGCGCGCGTGGAAACCGCGCACCAGCACCCAGTCCAGCTGCGCGGTGGCCTTGCCAGTGAAATCGTGGAAGGTCAGTCGCGGGCCCTGCGGTGTCTTCACCTGGGTACGGGTGTCGTGCAGTACGCGGGTGAATGCCTTGTAGGTGTCGCCGCCGGGTTCGCTGTTGAAGTCACCGGTCAGCACCACCGGCAGATCGGCCGGCAGGCCGGCCACGCGCCTGCCGATCAGCTCGGCACCTTTCACCCGTCGTGGTTCGTCCTCGTCGCGGTAGGGCAGGTGGGTATCCATGAAATAGAAGCGGCGGCCGTCATCGATGCGGCGGAACAGCACCCAGGTGACCATGCGTGGATACAGGTTGCCCCAGGTGATGCTGCCGGGCACATCGGGCGTATCAGACAGCCAGAAGTTGCCTGATTCCTCGATCGCCAGCACCTTGCTGTCGTAGAACACGCCCATGTGCTCGTCGCCGCTGCCGCCGCGGCGGCCCTCGCCAAACCAGCGGTAGCCGGGCAGGTGCTGGGCAAGGTAATCGGCCTGCTCCTGCACCAGCTCCTGGGTACCGATCACCGCCGGGTGCGCATCGAGGATGACCTTCACCATCGCATCGCGACGATCGGGCCAGCGCTTGCCGGGCTCGGTATCGGCCGGGGTGCGCACATTGAACGACATCACCTTCAACGGCGCAGGGGCTGCGGCCCAGGCGCTGGTCGCAGGCAGGGCAAGCGCCAGCAGGGCACAGAGTACGGGGTGACGGAAACGCGACAACATCGTGGAATCCCTCCATTCCATGAAAACGGTTTCATGGAGCATGCCACGAATGCGCGGACAGCGTTATGCAGGGATGGGTGGCTCGCGGATGCCGGGCGGGCGATGAACGTCCCACGCGGTGGACCGCGCACCGGCGATCACGGGTCGTAGCTCATCCCGTCGCCTGCCTTCTGCAATCGCGCAGATGCACAGGGCGTATGCAGCACGCTGATCAGGCAGCAGGAAGTGCCTCCATCCTGATCAATCTTCAATCTCGCCACGGCGGCCTGCCGCGCGCACTGCCTGCGCGGTGGTCGCTACGCCAAGCCGTTGCCGCGCTCGCCGCAGGTGGTTCTCAACCGTGCGCGCAGACAGCCCCAGCGTGGCCGCTATCTCTGCCTGGCGCCGTCCAGCGGCGACCCAGCGCAGCACCTCGCGTTCGCGTGCGCTCAGCGCGCCCGCGCGGATGTCGGCCGGCGCTTCGGCCAGACGCCGCGCCGCACGGAAGGCGGAGGTGCCGACCATGTCCAGCAGCACACGCGCGCTGGCGGACGCATCAATCGAGGTGCCGGCGAAGCTGACCGCGCCTTCCAGACCGGTCGGGCCGAACACTGGAACCTGCAGCCCATGCAGGCCATCGCCGCGCGGCTGCTTCACCACCACATAGCGTTCGCCGCGCACGCCCTGGCGCTTGCTCCAGAAGAACGGCGCAGTGCTGTCCAGTACATGGCGGTTGACCGGGCAGGCGTGCAGGTAGCGGGCGAGCCCGGTGGCGCTGCCGTCGTCGAACCAGTCACCTTCGATCCAGTACACGCGCTGTGCGCCGCGCTCCAGCCCGGTTCCGGTGGCAAACACCAACAGGCGGTCGTAGCCCAAGGGTGAGGCGGCGGCGCGCAGCACGCCGCCCACCGCAGGCAATGACCGAGCCTGTTCCAGTTCCAGCAGCGCGGGCACCAGCGCAGGCATGGGCTCAGCGCCCCGCCAGTGCATCGAGCAGCGTACGCGCGGCCAGCTTGCCCAACGCGTTGCCGGCCAGCGGACTGTCGCCGGTCAGCAGCAGGCGATCCTGCAGCACGCTGCCATCGATGCCCTCATTGACGATCTGCACGCCCTGCTGGGCCAGCCGTTCACCGAAGAACCAACACAGTTGCCCGGGCATGTAGCCGATCTCCGGTGTCTGCCGGTCCATTGCGTCGGGGAAGGCACAGATGCGGTAGCCACGGAACAACGAGTCACCCTCGGCTTCGTCGACGCCCGCTGCCAGCAGCGCCGCCGGGCCATGGCAGAGGGTGATGATGTGGCGCTGCTCGGCCATGGCCCACTGCAAGGTGGCCTTCACAGCGCGGCTTTCCGGGAGGCCGATCAACGCGCCGTGCCCACCGGGAATGAAGACAGCGGCGTAGTCCGAATCGGTGCCCAGGCCGGCCACCACCTGGTCCAGCTGCAACGGCCGGCGGAAGCGTGCCTGGTAGCGTTCGTACAGGGCGCCGATCTCGCTGTCCTTGTGTGGGAAGGCCCACCATTCGAACTTGACCGGGTTGCCGGACAGCGTCGCCGCGTCGATGTCGAAGCCGGCCTTGTCCAGGTGGTACATCGGCAGCAGGGTTTCCACCGGATGGTTGCCGGTGGAGAACAGGTGGCCATTGGCGGTCGGCAGATAGCGCTCGTCGGCGGCGATCATCAGCACCTTCCAGCGACCATTGCGGCGCGCATCCGGATAGTCGGCGCCGGACAGGTCGCTCTTGGGCGAGGTGAACTGCGACAGCGAATACGGCGACGGGAAGAAGGCATCGCGCTCGGCCGGATCGGGGCTGGGCTGGCGGCTGGGCTCTTGCGTGTTCATGCGGACCTCCGTTGGGGGAAAGTGAGCCCAGCATAGGAGGCTGCGTGCGCAGGCGCGATGAGGGATTCCCCTCAATCGGCCGCAACCCGGATGCTGCAGCGCGCCACCCGGCCGGTTGGACAGTGGGATTATGTCGTGTTATCTAGCCAGTGCCGGGATAATCCCGGCATAACCACACAGCAAGCAAAGGAATGAAAATGAAAAGATTCGCCCGAGCATTGCGCGTCACTCTGAATATTCATCCGAACGAAAAGAGCAGCGTGTGGAATACCTGGCCTCTGTGGGTCGAATTCTGATCCTGCGGGCCAAACCCGCGATCTAGCGGTAGCAAGACGAAGGGACTCGTCTTTCGAGTCCCTTCCTGCCGGAGACGCACTGCATGCAAGGGATGTCGAATGAAGGCAGCGCCATTGCTGCCGAGCGCCTGGCTGCGCGCGTGGAGCGCGAAGGGCCGGTGCTGAAACTGGAAACCGGCGGTATCGGGGTTTTCTGCCCGGAACTGGCCGGCAAGGTCGACAAGGAGAATTCCGAGCACCTGTTCGTGGTCGAGTCGCTGGCCGACCTGTTCCGCCGGCACGAACGCGTGCGCTGGACCGAAGTGCGCAGCCTGATTGCCACGCGCAGTGCTGAACTCACCAGTGCACAGACTCTGGAGGTGTTGCAGTCGCGCATGCGGCAGGCATTGGACGCACTGTGCGGGCGCGAGCTGGATGCCACGCCAGCCGTGTGGAAGGTGATGGCGCATCCGCTGGTGCCACTGGTGATCGATGGGCTCGACGCGCGCGGCACTGCGGCCATCGAACGCGCCCTGCATCTGCGCTACACCACCCAGGTCGAGCAGGTCATCCATCGGCGTCATCTGCTGCGCAACTTCCTCATCGGTCGTGGCGAATCGCGGGCGATCGCCGCCGAACTCAAGCGCCGGGTCCGCAGCGGACGTTCGGCGCTGGACTACGCGCAGTCATTGCTGAGCCTGCGGGAGCGCATCGGCCTGGACAAGGTCACTTACCTGGTCACCGTGCAGCTGATCGCCATTTCCGGCGTGCCTGGCATGATGGCCGCCTGCCTGCTGCTGGCGATGCAGATGCATCCGCGCTGGCGCCAGCGCATCGAGGAGGAATTCGCGCCGCTCTCGGATGCGGAAATCCATGCGCTGCCGATGGCCAGGATTCCCTGCACGATGCGCTTCCTGAAGGAAGTGATGCGACTGTATTCCACGCCCTTCAACAACCGCCGGGTGGCCGCCTGCGATCTGCAGGTGGAAGGGCAGGCCATCGCCGAAGGCACAGTGTTCGAGTTGAGTTCGTTCATCCAGCACCGCTCGGCGAAGTACTGGGATGACCCGCTGCAGTTCGATCCCGATCGCTGGTTGCCCGAACGGCGCAAGCGTACCGCCGGCATCTATGTGCCTTATGGCTTCCCCACGCGTTCCTGCGTGGGATCGGCGGTCGGCAACGCACAGCTGGTATTGCTGTGCGCGCTGCTGGCACGCGAGTTCCGCTTCACCCCCAGCGCCGACTATCGGCCCGAGGTGCGCATGGAGGGCTTTGCGATTCCGGCGGCGCTGCATGGCACGTTCTCGCGGCGTACGGCCGGTGCCTGATCTGTCGGGACGGCGGCTTACTTTCCCGTTCGCCCGTGTGCCTGCATGTCCTCATGCAGGATCCGCCGCAGCTCGACGATGGCCGGCGTAGCTTCCTGCACGCTGTGTCCGGACACGATCACCTTCTCCGAATCCGCGTGCGGCAGGTGCGAACTCCAGTAGGGCACCAGCCCGTCATCGGTCTTCTCAAGCGGGCCATCGGCCTTGGCGCGGGCGATGATCGAGTGGTAGTGCACCTTCGGTGACATCGGCAGGTCAGCCACGGCGCGGACGAACGGGTCGTCCTTGTCCAGGTTCTGGATGCTGTTCATCTGGTAGCCGTGCTTGCCGTCATTGCGGTCGATCTGGCCGTCGTTGGCGATGGTGGCAACGTCTTCCAGCACGGTCAGTGGCAACCGCACCAGCCGGCCGATCCACCGGCCGAGGCGGGTGCCCGCCACGTCGGTGCCGCGATGCGGCGTGGCGATGAACACCACGCGGGACACTTCCGGTTCCGGCAGGAAGGTCAGCACCGGTGCGCCTTTGGTGCGCAGCAGTTCGCGCTGGGCGGGCGTCATCTGCGCGGTGGCCAGCAGGGTGTCGACCAGGTGGTCGCCGGAGGAGGAGATCATCAACCGTGCGATCACCCCGCCCATGCTGTGCCCTACCAGCACCATGTCATGCGAGGCCTGCGCCTTGCCGCTGGGGTCGAAGTGCTTGAACACTTCAGCCAGCGTGTGGCGCATCGCATCGTGGCTCATCGCGATGGGCATGTTGGTCGGGTAATAGAACTGCCAGACCTGGAAGTCCCGGCGGATCTCGTCGTCGCGCAGCAGTTCGTTGGCCACGTTGACCCAGGCTTCCGGACTGCTGGCCAGGCCATGGATCATCAGCAGCACGCGGCGGTTCGGGTCATAGGGCTGCATCATGTACAGATGCGGCGTGTCGATGCCGCCCTTGCCGCCGAACAGCGTGCGCAGCGACTGTCGGCTGAAGTTGGAGCGGGCCAACCACAGCGCATAGCCGGCAGTGAAATTGGCTGCCAGTGGCACCTGCTGGCTGTGCAGGGTCACTTCCGAAACCTGGTAGGGATCGTGGATCTCCAGCTCCGGCTCGTCATCGTGCAGCACCTCCCACAGGTTTTTCCCCGAGAAGCGCAATAGCACCGTCATTGATGGCGAGGGCATCTCGCTCCAGCTCTGCGTGGCCGAAGTGCTGGCCTGCGTTGCCTGCGCCGCTGCCCGAGGCGTGGTGGCCGTGCTGTCGGCCGGGTCATCCATCACCGCCACCAGCTCGGCACCGAAGCCATCGCGGCGATGCACGCTTCGCAGCGTACCGGTGAACGACAGCGAGGCGGCGGGTACCAGCTCGCTGGGGGTACGCTGGTCCAGCGCCGATGCTTCGTCTGAAGGGGCCAGCACGAAGGTCCAGCGGCCCAGTTGGAAATGGCTGGCCTGGCCGTGCACGCGCCCGGTGGCATAGGCGTTGTAAAGCTGCACCGAGGCTTCCTGCACAGCCAGGTTGTAGTAGTCGCGCACCTGGGTCTGGCGGTCTTCGAAGCCGCGCTGGTTCGCCGTGCGCTCGGTGAAGAACAGATAGGCATAGGCCTGGCGCGCGACCTGCATCCACGCATCGAGGCGTGGCTGGAAGTCGGCATCCAGCTCGGTGATTGCCGTCTTGGCGCGGCCGGATGCCGAGTACTCGCGCTTTGGCGCCGGCAGGGTCATCGCATACTGCAGCCACAACTCGGCCAGGCTGGAGCGCTTGTCTTCCTCGCGCACCACGATGCTGTTTTCCATGGCCTCGATGCAGGGCAGGCCGGGCTTGGCACAGACGCCCTCATCGAGCCCGGCCACGCGCAGGGTCTCAATGGTCGCCGCGCTGAGCTTGCCGGAGGTCAGGATGTCACCGCGCTTGAGCGCGATGTACTGGCCGGGCGTGACCGAGGCAACCTGCACCGACGGCCCGAACTGGCGCAGCGTCGCGCAGCCGCCCAGGGTGAGCAGCACGGTGATGATGAGGGTCGTGCGGCCGATGAAGCCCAAGCCCGTGGTAGCCATGCGATCCTCCTGCGCGGTGGCGCCACTCTAGCGGCCGGCCTGTCAAAGCGGAATAGACCGGACGGGTCGGTTTGCGCCTGGCCGCTTGGGGCGATTCAGCCATTTCCGTGTGACACTGCGGCGAATGGAAAGGACACGGTGATCGCGATGGCCTGGCTGGAAACCCGCATTCCCCCGCCCGTGGTAATGCTGCTGTTCGCCGCTGCGGGCTTTGCAGCACGCTGGCTGTGGCCGGGTTTGCACCTTCGGGTACCGATGCCTGTTCTGCTGGCAGGGGTGACGGTGACGCTGGGTGTCGTGCTCAACCTGCTGCCCAAGGTCTCTTTCCGACGCGCCGGTACCACCGTCAATCCTCTGCGACCTTCGGCGTCGAGCGCGCTGGTTACCAGTGGAATCTACCGCCGCACCCGAAATCCGATGTATCTCGGCCAGGCGCTGGTCCTGTTTGGTGCCATGGTGTACCTGCAGAACCTGATCGCGCTGCTGGTGGTGCCGCTGTTCCTGGCGTACATCACTTGGCTGCAGATCCTGCCGGAGGAGCGGGCACTGATGGCCCGCTTTCCCGAGGCGTACGCGCGGTACCGTCATCGCGTGCCACGCTGGCTGTAGCGTCGGCTACGCCATCAGCGGCTGATCTGGCACTTCACTGCCGCCGAATAGCCCTCGTAGTCGTCGCCTGCGATCACGTGCAGGGTGTGGCGCTTGTCGATGCGCTTCACGTACGAAGGTTCTTCGGTATTGGCATGCTCGTTGACCTCGGTCACCGACCAGGCCCTGGCCAGGCGCTTGGGATCGACGCCGTTCAAGTACACGAAGAGGCCTTTCTCGCCTTCGGCCACATTCACATCGGCACTGCTGACCGTGCCGCCAAACAGCGCGACCGGCTTGTCCTCCGGCTCGAACGTGCCGCCCGGCTTCTTGGCCAGGCCGGCCGCCTGCAGCGCATCGATGGCGTCGGCCGCACTGAAATCCGAGCCTGCCTTGCAGGCCAGCAGCGCCTCCAGCGTGGCGATGCCGGGCGGCGCGATGGCCGGGGCTGCGGCGTGCGTGGCTGGGGCTGCGGCGAGCGCGGTGAGGAGCAGGGACATCGCGAGGGGGGCTTTCATGGCAGATCCTTCTGGCGGTCGCGGATGGAGGGACTGCTGTGTTGGAGGTGTCATCCCGATTATGCGCCACACGTCCTGCGCGACGTGCAGGCACAAAAAAGCCGGAACCCCAGTTGACGGGAGATCCGGCTTCTTGCGGCCTCGACAGGCCATACAGATGGTGGAGGTGGGCGGAATTGAACCGCCGTCCGAAGGCACTCCATCCCCAGCACTACATGCTTAGCTCACCGTTGGATCTCGTCCCCGAACAGCACGGTGCGCAAAGCGCATCCGGGAACCAGCCTGTTGTGTTCTAGTGCCGGACTGACAGGCAGCCGTCCAGCGCGATTCCATGATAGTGACTCTACACCGCGAGCATGGACACAAGCGGTTTCGAGGCTTAGGCCTTAAGCGGCCAGAGCGTAGTTGTCGTCGTTGGCAACTAGAGTTTTGCAGCTGGATTTACGAGGAAAGCTACCCCCTCGGCATGCGCCAGGCGACTTCACAACCCCCGTCGAAACCAATGCACCCCCGGTTTCTTCAAGTTCTGCAAGGCACAAGGCCTGTTTCGTGTCGCCACGGTCAGTGCCTGCCCAACAGTGGCAATGCTACGGCAAAACAGCTGAACAGTCACCTTGGCAATCCACAACAAGTTGTAGAGCCTCGGTCATAGCGGATTGGTAACGTCATGGGCACGAATTTGCGACACACTGGCGGCGACCATCCGGGCCAGGACAAACACGGAGACTGTGGGTGACCGAGGCAAGCCAACAACGCAGCCTACGACAGCTGGTCGGGCCCGTCGGGGCCGACTATCAGAGGCGCGCGCTGCCGCCCGGTTGGGTCTGGGCGGTACTGGCGGCGTTGCTTGCGGCCACCGCGCTGACCGAACTGCCGGCCACAGCGGCCGCAGCACTGGTCGCCAGTGCGGTGGTGGTGCATTGGTCGCAGCGCGGTCGCATCCATTGGCTGGGCTGGCGTCTGCCGGGCATGGCGGTGTTGGCGGCCCTGCTGTGGGGGCCGGAAGTGCTGTCGCAGTGGTTCGAGCACGGGCTGGCCGTGGTCCTAATGTCGCTGGCGAGCCTCAGCATCGGCGTGCATGTGTGGCAGTCGCGGCAGCTGGCGCGACAGCTGCAGGGCGCTGCCGATTCGCTGGATGACGTCCAGCTGCTGGCCCTGTTGCCGGCCGATGCGGCCCAGATGGCACAGCAGTGGCGCGCGGGCGATGACCGGCATGCCCCGGAACTGGCGGTCGTAATGCACCTGGCCGTGATGCACGCGGCGCTGGCACCGCGCATGCGCGGGCAGGGCATGCTGGCGGGGTGACCCGCCTTTTGTAGAGCCTAGCCTGCGCTCGGCTGCCCTTCTTGCCGAAGCCGAGCATGGCTCGGCGCTACAGCCTTACGCGTCGCGGTTGCCGCGACGCATCACACGCTGCTTCTCGATCGCCCAGTCGCGGTCCTTGGCGGCATCGCGCTTGTCATGGGTCTGCTTGCCCTTGGCCAGCGCGACTTCGAGCTTGATCTTGTTCTTGCTCCAGTACATCGCAGTGGGCACGATCGTGTAGCCATCGCGCTCGACCTTGCCGATCAGCTTGTCGATCTCGTTCCGGTGCAGCAGCAGCTTGCGCTCGCGCCGGTCATTGGCCACCACGTGGGTGGAGGCCTGGATCAACGGGGTGATCTGTGCGCCGATCAGGTAGATCTCGCCGCGCTTCACATAGGCGTAGGCGTCGATGATGTTGCCGCGGCCTGCGCGGATCGACTTGACCTCCCAGCCCTGCAGGGCGAGGCCGGCCTCGAAGCGCTCTTCGATGTGGTACTCGTGGCGGGCACGCTTGTTCAACGCGATGGTTTTGTTGGCCGTCGCGCTCTTTGCTTTATCCTTGCCGCTGTTCTTGCTCATTTCCGTATTGTCTCCGATTCGGGCCCGCCCGGTCGATTGCCGAAACGTCCTGTATTCATGCCTACTATCCGCCGCAGCGCCCTGGTCGAACATTCGGCCGCGCGCATGTTCGACCTGGTCAATGATGTCCAGGCCTATCCGAGCCGTTTCCGCTGGTGCTCGGCTGCCCAGATCATGGAGCAGGGCGAGGACCGCCTGGTGGCGCGCCTGGACCTCGGCCTGGGCTCTTTCAGCACCTGGTTCCAGACCGAAAACACGCTGCGGCGACCGCACAGCATTGATATGCAGCTGCGCGATGGCCCGTTCAAGCAGCTGCACGGCCGCTGGGAATTCCATGCGCTGGCCGAGGATGCCTGCAAGGTCACCCTGACCCTGGAGTTCGAACCCAGCTCGCGCCTGCTCGGTCCGGCGCTGGCGATCGGCTTCCAGGGGCTGGCCGATCGCATGGTCAACGATTTCGTCCGCGTCGCCGACGAGGGCTGAGCGATGATCGAGATCGAGGTGGTACTGGCCTGGCCGCAGCAGGTGCTGTCGCGCCGCCTGCAGCTGGAAGAGGGGGCCACCGTCGCCGATGCTGTCGCGGCGGCCGCACTGGAAGGCAGTGCCGATTGTCCCGCCGTCGCCGTGCATGGCGTAGTGGCACGCCCGCACCAGGTTCTGCTGGACGGCGACCGCATCGAACTGCTGCGCCCGCTGCTGGCAGATCCGAAGGATAACCGCCGGCGTCGCGCGCTCGGCGGTTGATTCCGGCAGCCGTACCTGCGGACGGGCAGGGGGCTCAGCGGCCCTTCTTCTTCTTGTCCTTCGGCAGATTGCGGCCGAACTGGCGCACGGTCTGCTGGGCCAGGGCCTTGTCGTTGCCCGGGAAGTAATCGCCTTCCCAGCGGGTCACGGTGTCATTCTCGAAGAACACCACGAAGTTCTTCACTTCGGTACGGCCCAGGCGGTTCACGCGCTGGCTGGAGGTGTAGTCCCAGCGCTGGGCGTGGAACGGGTCGGGAATGGACGGGGTGCCCAGCAGCGCGGTGACCTGCTGCTTGCTCTGCCCGACCTGCAGCTTGGCCACGGCATCTTCCCGGATCAGGTTGCCCTGATAGATGGGTTGCTTGTAGATGATGCCGCACCCGGTGGTGGACAGGGCGACGGCGGCGACCAACAGGAGATTGCGCATCGGGACTGGCGGTTGGGGAAATCAAACCGATGATACACTCCCGGCGTGCCACCGCGACCCAATCCGAGGCAGCTGGCGCTAAATCGCCAATGAACGGAGACCTATGGAAACCCACGACCTGCGTAAAGTCGGCCTGAAGGTGACCCATCCGCGGATGCGGATCCTGGCGCTGCTCGAGCAGCGCAATGCCCAGCACCACATGACCGCCGAAGACATCTACCGCCAGCTGCTGGAGCACGGCGACGAGATCGGCCTGGCCACGGTGTACCGGGTGCTGACCCAGTTCGAGGCCGCCGGCCTCGTGCTCAAGCACAATTTCGAGGGCGGCCAGGCGGTCTACGAACTGGACCGTGGCGGCCACCACGACCACATGGTCGACGTGGACAGTGGCAAGATCATCGAGTTCGAAAGCCACGAGATCGAGGAGCTGCAGCGCAAGATCGCGGCCGACCATGGCTACGAGCTGGAAGAGCACTCGCTGGTGCTGTACGTGCGCAAGAAGCGCAAATAAGCCGTTCCGGCCAGCTGGATGCGATGAAACCCCGGGCCTGCCCGGGGTTTTTCGTTGCTTACGGTAGATCCACGCCATGCGTGGATGGCCCCATGAGCACCTCAAGATCCACCGCCTCGGCCATGGCCCGGTTGCCGGCATCACCCGGGTGGAGGTGGTCGCCGGAGTCGTAGGCGGCGGCCATCCGTGAGGGATCGGCCGGGTCGCGCAGCGCCGCGTCCAGGTCGATCACTGCGTCGAACGGGCTGTCCGTGCGCAGCCAGGCATTGATCCGCTGGCGCAGGGCATCCTTGTCCGGGTGGTAGTAGTCGTCCAGTGGCGTGCCGGGCAGGGCGTCGGCAAACGGCGGCAGGGTGGCGCCAATGATCCGCACGCCACGGTGGCGGGCCTGTTCTGCCAGCGTGCGATACCCCGCCTGCAGTTCGGCCAGCGTGGGCCGGGCCTGGTTCCGGGCGAATGCAGTGCCAGGCCAGCTGATGTCATTGATGCCGATCAGCACGATCACACGGGATACCGCAGGCTGGTCCAGCGCGTCGCGCCGGAAGCGGACCAGGGCGGATTCACCCATGCCGTCGCGCAGCAGCCGCCCCCCGGAAATGCCGGCGTTCACCACGGCTATGCCCCGCGCTGCCAGGCGCGCGGCCAGATGATCGGTCCAGCGCTGGTCCTGGTCGAGGCTGGCGGTGGCACCGTCGGTGATCGAATCCCCGATCACCACCACGCTGCGCGCGTCGGCGCCGGCCTCGACGTCAATTCCGGTCAGCAGCAGGCGGGCGGTGGTGCTGCTGGCTGCGCTCAGGGCCTGGGCCCGGCTCTGGTCGCCGGGGGCGATCCAACTGGTCTGGCGGCCTTCCCAATGGAACGTCTGAACGGTTGCCGGCCCCGGCACAAAGACGCTGACCTGCACTGCCTGGCGGTCATCCGTGGCCAGCGGGAGCGGATCGCTCAGCTGTTCCTGACCGGGCCCGATCAACACCCCGGGCTGGCCGCCGAAGCTGAGCGGTTGCGGGATGGCGCCCGCGCGTGCGGCCACGCTGGCTGCTCCGATCCGCAGCGGCTGGGTGCCGTAGGCATTGCTCAGCCGCACCCGCAGCCGCGGGCCGCCCAGGCTGATGCGCGCCGTCTGGCGGAAGGTCTGGTCCTGCAGTGTGGCCGGGACCAGGGTCGGGAACAGGAAATCCGCGTTCCAGACCGGCTGCGGGCTGGCCTGCCAGCTGGCGACCCAGTGCGGGGCGGATGCGGCACTGGCGGCGCCGGACACGGCGAGCAGGGCGGTGGCGGTGAGCTGGCTCAAGCGGTTCATCGGGCAGTCCCGAGTGGAGGGACCGCCATGGTGATTCCGTGCTTATCTGTGAACTAGACTGCGCATGGACAATCATCTGTGAACTGGATTCATTGCCATGGCGCGACCTGACATCAACCGATCCGGCGAACTGGAAGTGTTCGTGCGCGTGATCGAGACCGGTGGCTTCTCCGCCGCCGCCCGAACGCTGGACATGACCCCGTCGGCGGTCAGCAAGCTGGTGGCCCGGCTGGAGCAACGGCTGGGCACGCGCCTGCTGCAACGCTCCACCCGCCAGCTGCAGCTGACCCCGGAAGGCTGCGCGTTCTACGAGCGTGGCCTGCGCGTGCTGGCCGACCTGGAGGAGGCCGAGCGTTGTGCCAGCGCCCATGCCGAGCCGCGCGGGCGGCTGCGGGTCAACTCCAACGTGCCGTTTGGCCGCCATTTCCTGTTGCCGCTGCTGCCGGCGTTCCTTGAGCGTAACCCGCAGGTGGGCGTGGACCTGACCCTCAACGACGAGGTGATCGACCTGCTGGAGCAGCGCACCGACGTGGCAGTGCGGGCCGGGCCGCTGAAGAGCTCCAGTCTGGTGGCGCGACGGCTGGGCGCGACGCGGATGATGATCGTGGCTGCACCGGCCTACGCGCAGCGGCACGGGCTGCCACGCACTGCCGAGGAGCTGCAGTCGCACAACCGGCTGGACATCGGCCACGCGCGTGCGATGCAGGGGTGGCCGTTGCTGCAGGAGGGGCGCGAGCGGATGCTGCTGCCCAGTGGCAATGCCCGCGCCAGCAACGGCGATGCGCTGCGCCAGCTGGTGCTGGGCGGGCTGGGCATGGCGCGGCTGGCGGCATTCCAGGTGCAGGAGGACATTGCTGCCGGGCGCTTGCTGCCGGTGCTGGAAGAGGCCAATCCCGGCGACCTGGAAGAGGTGCACGCGGTGTTCCTGGGGCAGGGCGGTTACCTGCCGCTGCGGGTGCGCGCGTTCCTCGATTTCCTGGTGGAGAACGTCGACCTGACGCGGCCGTTGGGGTGATACGGGTAGTGCCGGCCGCTGGCCGGCAACCTCACGATCATCGTCCACCGGTGTTGGGTTGCCGGCCAGCGGCCGGCACTACCGTGCGGGTGGGTTGTAGATCCACGCCATGCGTGGATAACCGTGAACAGGCCTCAGGCCTGCAGCAGCTTGCGGGCGGCGGCGCGCGCTTCCTTGCTCACTTCCACGCCGCCGAGCATGCGCGCCAGCTCTTCCTCGCGCGCCTTGTTGTCCAGCTTTTCCACTGCGCTCTGGGTCATGCCTTCCACCGGGGCCTTGCTGACCCGGTAATGGGCGTGGCCCTTGGAGGCGACCTGCGGCAGGTGGGTCACGCACAGTACCTGGCGCTTCTCGCCGAGCGCGCGCAGCTTCTGGCCGACGATATCAGCCACCGCGCCGCCGATGCCGGAGTCGACCTCGTCAAACACCATGGTTGGCACTGCATCCAGGTCCAGCGCGGCCACTTCGATGGCCAGCGAGATACGTGACAGTTCACCGCCCGAGGCTACCTTGCGCAGGGCGCGCGGCGGCTGGCCGGCGTTGGCCGCCACCAGGAACTCGACGCGCTCGGCACCCTGCGGGTCGGGCTTGCCGCTGTCCTGTGGCTCCAGTTCGATCAGGAACTGGCCGCCGCCCATGCCGAGCTCGGCGATGATGCCGGTGGTGGTGGCCGACAGTTCGGCAGCGGCGCTGCGGCGGCTGGCGGTCAGCACTTCAGCCTGCACGCGCCAGGCGGCGGCGGCCTTGTCGATCTCGCCGGCCAGGCGCTGCAGGCGCTCGTCGGCGCCACGCAGCTGCTCCACTTCGGCATGCATGCGCTCGCGCTGCGCGCCCAGTTCGTCCATCGGCACGCGGTGCTTGCGGGCCAGGTCGTGCAGGCGACCGAGGCGGCGCTCGTTCTCCTCGAACTGTTCCGGGTCGGCATCCAGATCGTCGTGCACGCGATCAAGCAGCGACAGGGCTTCGTGCAGCTGGATCGAGGCGTTCTCGATCAGGCCGTCCACCTCGCCCAGGCGCGGGTCGTGCTCGACCAGCCGCGACAGCTCGTGGCGCACTTGCTGCAGCAGGTCCAGCGCGGAGCTGCCGTCTTCACCGTTGAGCTGGTTGCTGGCCGCCTGGCAGGCGCTCAGCAGGGCGCTGGCGTGGGCCTGGCGGCGGTGGCTGGCACCCAGTGCGGCGATCGACTCCGGTTCAAGGTCCTCGCGGTCCAGTTCGCGCAGCTGGTGCTCCAGGAAGCCGATCCGGTCACTGACGTCGCCCTGTTGCGACAACGCCAGCGATTCATCGACCAGTGCCTGCCAGGCCGCGGCGGCGTGGCGCACCTGGCGGCGCTCGTTCTCGTTGCCGGCATAGGCATCCAGCAGGGCCAGCTGCGACGGGCGCGCCAGCAGCGCCTGCTGTTCATGCTGGCCGTGGATCTCCACCAGCAGCGAGGCCAGGTCGCCCAGCTGTGCCAGCGTCACCGGGCGGCCATTGATCCAGGCCCGCGAGCCGCCGTCGGCGCGGATCACGCGGCGCAGCTGGCATTGGTCCTCGTCGTCCAGTTCGTTGTCGGCCAGCCACTGCCGGGCGGCCTGCAGCTGCTCCAGCGCGAACTCGGCGGAAAGCTCGGCGCGTGCGGCGCCATGGCGGACCACGCCGCTGTCGGCGCGCAGGCCGGACAGGAAGCCCAGTGCGTCGACCATCAGCGACTTGCCGGCGCCAGTCTCGCCTGAAACCACGGTCATGCCTGGCCCGAACTCCAGTTCGGTGGCGCGGACGACGGCAAAATCCTTGATCGAAAGATGTCTGAGCATGAGTAAGGGGGTGTCAGCAGCCGCGCAACGCTAGCACGCGGGCGCGGGAGGTCCAATGACTTGCCAAGGCGATGCGCCGCCATTATCTAGTGTCCGTGTCTCACAGGTTGATTCCATGCACGGTTCTCCCGACCAGCTTGCCCCGCGTGCGCGCCACCTGCTGCGCACGCTGATCGCGCGATACATCCAGGACGGCGAGCCGGTCGGCTCGCAGACGCTGGCGCGCGTGGCCGGCCTGGAGGTCAGCCCGGCCACCATCCGCAACATCCTGGGCGACCTGGAGGATCTGGGCCTGCTGGCCTCGCCACATACCTCGGCCGGCCGCGTCCCGACCGCGCATGGCTACCGGGTGTTCGTCGACAGCCTGCTGCAGATGCAGCCGCCGGGCGAGGGCGAGCTGGCCCGGTTGCGCCAGGAACTGGCCGGCGGCGGCAGTACCCAGGCCCTGCTCGGCAGCGCCTCGGAGCTGCTGTCGGCGATGAGCCACTTCGTCGGCGTAGTCAGCGCCCCGCGGCGTGAGCAGTTCGCCTTCCGCCAGATCGATTTCGTGGCGCTGGACGGGCGCCGGGTGCTGGCGATCCTGGTATTTGCCGACAACGAGGTGCAGAACCGGGTGATCGAGACCCGGCAGGAGTTTGCGCCAGGCCAGCTGGAGCAGGTCGCCAATTACCTCAATGCGCATTTCGCCGGCCTGCCGATGGCCGAGATCCGTACCCGCCTGCTGCTGGAGCTGCGCGACGCCCGGTCTGAACTGGAGCAGTTGCTGGCCCACAGCATCGAACTGGCCGAGCAGGCCCTGCAGCCGGCGGCCGACGACATGCTGGTGGCCGGGCAGACCCGCTTGATGGGCGTGCAGGACCTGTCCGACCTGGAGCGCCTGCGCGAACTGTTCGAGCTGTTCTCCAGCAAGCGCGAGATCCTGCAGCTGCTGGAGCGGACCATCCAGGCGCCGGGGGTGCGCATCTTCATCGGCGAAGAGACCGGAATGATGCCGCTGCAGGGCGTCTCGCTGGTCACTGCCCCGTACACCGCCAATGGCCAGGTGCTGGGCGTGCTGGGCGTGATCGGTCCCAAGCGGATGGCCTATGACCGGGTGATCCCGCTGGTCCAGGCCACCGCCGATGTGCTTGGCGCGGCCTTTTCGCCGGCCGGACGCACGCCGGGAACATCCGACGCTTGAAACGCAGCATCCCGCCCACACTAGGGTGGGTGGAGGCGGAGAGTGACCGCCAGGGACCCAGACATGAACCACGAACATCCAGATATCGAATCCCAGCAGAGTGCCGCCGATGCGGCTGCCACCGCCGGCGTCAACGACGAAGTCGAGCGCCTGCGCGCCGAAGTCGAGCAGGTCAAGGCCGATGCGCTGCGTGAGCGCGCCGACCTGGAAAACCAGCGCAAGCGTGTTGCCCGTGACATCGAGCAGGCCCGCAAGTTCGCCAACGAGAAGCTGCTGGGCGAGCTGTTGCCGGTGTTCGACAGCCTGGATGCCGGCCTGAAGGCCGCCGGCGACGATCCGCACCCGCTGCGCGAGGGCCTGGAGCTGACCTACAAGCAGCTGCTGAAGGTCGCTGCCGACAACGGCCTGGTCCTGCTGGACCCGATCGGCCAGCCGTTCAACCCGGAGCACCACCAGGCCATCAGCCAGGCGCCGACCCCGGGCGCTGCCCCGGGCAGCGTGGTGACCGTGTTCCAGAAGGGCTACCTGCTCAACGAGCGCCTGCTGCGGCCGGCGCTGGTGGTGGTGGCCGCCGACTGACCCTGCCGGGCCGGGCGGCGGGAATGACCTGCGACCCGGCCCGACGCTGAACGCGCCGGGCGACCGGAAACACAGCGTTCGGGAGGTGGCTTGAATGTTCCACGGGCCTCCCCCACATCGTATTCATCCACCGGCCGAACGGCCGGACTGACCCCAACAAGCATCCTCAGGAGTCTCCCCCATGGGCAAGATCATTGGTATCGACCTCGGCACCACCAACTCGTGCGTGGCGATCATGGACGGCGGCAAGGCCCGCGTCATCGAGAATTCGGAAGGCGATCGCACCACCCCGTCGATCGTCGCCTACACCAAGGACGGCGAAGTCCTGGTCGGTGCCTCGGCCAAGCGCCAGGCCGTGACCAACCCGAAGAACACCTTCTATGCGGTGAAGCGCCTGATCGGCCGCAAGTTCACCGATGGCGAGGTGCAGAAGGACATCGCCCACGTCCCGTACAGCATCCTGGCCCATGACAATGGCGATGCCTGGGTCGCCACCAGCGACGGCAAGAAGATGGCCCCGCAGGAAATCTCGGCCAAGGTGCTGGAGAAGATGAAGAAGACCGCCGAGGACTTCCTCGGTGAGAAGGTCACCGAAGCGGTCATCACCGTGCCGGCCTACTTCAACGACAGCCAGCGCCAGGCGACCAAGGACGCCGGTCGCATCGCCGGCCTGGACGTCAAGCGCATCATCAACGAGCCGACTGCGGCTGCGCTGGCCTACGGCCTGGACAAGGGCGACAACAAGGATCGCAAGATCGTGGTGTACGACCTGGGCGGCGGCACCTTCGACGTCTCGGTGATCGAGATCGCCAATGTCGACGGTGAGAAGCAGTTCGAAGTGCTGGCCACCAACGGCGACACCTTCCTGGGTGGCGAAGACTTCGACAACCGCGTCATCGAGTACCTGGTTGAAGAATTCAACAAGGACCAGGGCATCGACCTGCGCAAGGATCCGCTGGCCCTGCAGCGCCTGAAGGATGCTGCCGAGCGCGCCAAGATCGAGCTGTCCAGCGCCCAGCAGACCGAAGTGAACCTGCCGTACGTCACCGCTGACGCGTCGGGTCCGAAGCACCTGAACATCAA